>NZ_PNOT02000012.1 GCF_002879535.1 Mesorhizobium intechi | reverse complement strand
CTTAACCACAATGTCAGGTTGTGCAGGGTTGAGCCCTCGCCGTCAACGGTCGATTCATCGTGGAAGGCGCAAAAGCCCGGGCGATCCGCGCAGAACAAGCGGTAGGCATTTCCGGGGGTAAGGATGCTTCTCAACAGATTCTGGCGCTCGAGGAGCGGCAATTTCGCGCTGCTGATGGGGCTCGGGGCGCCGGCCATTCTGTCGGCCGTGGCCTTCGCGGTCGACGTGTCCACCGTCATGCGGGCCAAGAGCAACCTGCAGAATGCGCTCGACGCCGCAAACCTTGCCTCCTCGCATCTCGGCGACCTCGAGATTTCCCGTACCGATGCCTTCGACCGCTATTTTCAGGCCAACATCACCGGGCATGGCGAACTTGCCAATGTGCAGGCGACGCTGACCGTCGACAGGGGCGTCAACTTCATCAAGACCAAGGCGGTTGCCACGGCGGACGTCAATTTGAACTTCGGCTTCCTGTTCGGCCGCAACAGACACATCGCCGTCGATGCCTCGGCGGTCGAATCGAACAATCAGCTCGAAGTCGTGCTGGTGCTGGACAATACCGGCTCGATGGCTGGTGCCCGCATGACGGCGTTGAGGACGGCAACGAAGTCCTTGCTGGACACACTCGAGGCGACGAAATCGCCGACGCGCCAGGTTCGTGCTTCGCTGGTTCCCTTTGTCACGGCGGTCAATGTCAACGGCGACGGGTTCGATCCATCCTGGATCGACATGGACGGCAAGTCCTCGACCAATGGCCTCAATTTCCCCGTCATCGACGGCAAGCGGCCGAACCATATCGCACTGTTCAAGCAGTTGGGCCTGAAGGGCGGATGGCAAGATACCGGATGGAAAGGCTGCGTCGAGGCGCGCCCCGGCGCCTACAACATTTCCGATACGTCCCCCGATTCGAACAAGCCCGACACGCTGTTCGTTCCCTATTTCGCTCCCGACGATCCGGCGCCCGCCACCAGGCCGTCGGGCTCCTACGGCAATTCGACGACCGGCTACAACAATTCGTACCTCGACGACACCATAGACAAGGACAAGCTCAAGCAGTCAGGTGCCTACATTCTGGGCATTGACCTTAGCGGCCTGCTTGGCGGCGCGGTCGATGCCGTGTTGGGCGCGGATCTCGAAAAGGTCGCCAAATATGTCGCGTCGACGAACAGGATCGTCACCGAGACCGGCAGCGCGATCACTGTCGGCCCCAACCGTTCCTGCCCGACCCCCGTCGTTCCGCTGACCGACGATTTCGACAAATTGCGCAAGGCGGCAAGCCAGATGACGGAATGGAACGGTTCCGGCACCAACGTTTCGGAGGGTCTGTCCTGGGGCATGCGGGTGCTATCGCCAGGCGCGCCCTATACCGGGGGTGCGCCATTCAAGACGGCAGGCGTCAGCAAGATCGTCATGCTGCTCACCGATGGCGAGAACGTGGTCTACGGCGCCAGCAATCAGCCAACCAAATCCGATTACACGTCTTATGGATATCTGGCGGGTGGTCGCTTCGGGTCGGACAACCAGACGACGGCGGCGCGCAATGTCGACGGCTGGACCAAAAGCGTTTGCACGCAATTGAAGAACCAGGGTGTGCAGATCTACACAATGGTGTTGCAGTCCGACACCGCCGCCAATCGCACACTCTATAGTGCCTGTGCATCCGACCCGAGCGGTTACTATGCCGTCAACGACCCGGCCAAGCTGCCGGACGTTTTCCAGCAGATCGCCAACAAGTTCTCAAGGCTGCAACTGACGAATTGAGTGTTCGCCCCGCCAGTCCAGGCTGAACCCGATAGCTCGGCCGATCAACTCGTGTGGGCGACCACCTTGTCGACCGTCTCGGGGAAGAAGTCGGGCGCCGCGTGGCGCTTGCCGAACATCATGTCGTACTGGATGAGCCGGAAATCGCGGATCGCCGGGTCGATCTCCTTCTGGCGCGACCAGTCGGGCGTGGCCTCGCCGGCCGGGGTCAGGAGCAGGTTGCGGTCGACCACGCGGTAGCGCTCCCGCATCTTGCCCAGGAAGCCGGTATAGTAGGGATGGGTGATGCCGGCGGCAGTCAGGATATGATAGGGCAGGAATGCCGGGCTCACCGTGCCGAGGTTCGTGACCGGACCGGACCGGTTCGACCAGATGATCAGTGGAGTTTCGTGATGGTCAAGGGCAGCTTGCGGTGTCGGCTCCCTGCGCGGCGCGACATTGTCCCTGAGGAAGCCGGTCTCGACATAGACCGGCCCAAGCGGCGGCAGATGGTCGCCGAAGAACGCAATAACTGTCGGCCGCTCCCGCTTCTTGGCCCATTCGATCAGCCGTTCAAGGCCGCGGTCCGCGTCGGCTGAACCCTCCGCATAGCTCAACAGCGAGTCGCGGCCCCACTGGCTGATTGGCGCCTGCACCGCGTGGGTCGGGTTGTAGTAGCGGTTCGGTTCATAGGGGCCATGGTTCTGCAGGCTGACCGCGAAGAAGAACAGCGGGTCGTCGCTGGCGTCGGCTTCGCGGATGATCTCATCCGTCATCGCCGCGTCGGATGCCAGCGGTCCGCGCTTTTCCATGGGCGGCAGCGTCTCTTCCGACTTGAAATCGTTGAAGCCGAAATCGGCGTACACCGCGCCACGGTTCCAGAACCAGTTGGTGCCGGGATGGATGGCACGCGCCCTGTAGCCCTCGCTCTTCAGGAAGGTCGCCATGGAAGGCGTCGGCGTGCGCACATATTGCTGGTAAGGGATGCTCCCAGCCGGAAGGAAAGCGTTGGAAAAGCCGGTCAGCGCCTCGAATTCGATGTTGGCGGTCATGCCGCCGAATTCAGGCGAGAACATCGAACCGGAACGCAATGCCCGCACCGTCGGAATGGGATCCGGCGTGATGGTGACGCCGGGCAGCCTGGTCGGATCCCAGAAGGATTCGCTCATGACGACAATGATGTCGGGTTTTTCATCGGGCACCGAGGCCGTCGTCTGCGGCCTGTCGATAGCCGCAATCGCCTTGTCTGTGTAGCCCGGCGGCGCCGAGACATGCGCCATCGGCACGTTGAGCGCGAAGGCTAGCGCAAAGCCGTTGGACGCGTAGTTTTCCTTCTGGTCCCACATGATCGGGATGATCTGCAGCCGATCCCTGGTCCAGGAGAAGGTGGCATAGTCCATGATCGAGACGAAGAAGGCGAGCAGCGGCACCGCCAGCGTCAGCCGGGCAAGGCGGCCCTTGTGGCTGAGCGCTGGAACCTTGCGGCGCCACAGCCGCCAGCCATAGACGAGCAGCGACAGGCCGGCGATGATGCCGGCGACCATGGCGAGCGCGGTCATCGGCCGCTCACGCACGAGAAGCGGCAGCAGCGCGAAGATCTGGCGAGCGTAGAGAAAGTCAGTCGGGTAGAGCGGATCGCCGAGATAATGCGATTTCTGATGGCCGACAAAGGCCAGCGCCAGCGTCAA
>NZ_PNOT02000208.1 GCF_002879535.1 Mesorhizobium intechi | reverse complement strand
ACTATACCGTAATAATATCTGCCGTTGTCGGGGCCATTGCAGCGCTTCTGGCAACTAAGCTCTTCTAGTGGCCAGAAGTAGTTATTGGGGCGCCCTCTCACCCCACCGCCACGCACTCAATCTCGATATCAAACTCCATCGGCTACGAAGCCACCGGCACGAAGGTCCGCGATGGCGGTTAGCGTTCCCTGGAACACCCCTCATCCGTCGCCTTCGGCGACACCTTCTCCCACAAGGGGAGAAGGGGGAGCCAAGCCCCCTCACGCCACCGCCACGCACTCGATCTCGATATCGAACTCCATCGGCCATGACGCCACCGGCACGAAACTCCGCGCTGGCGGGTTGGTCGAAAAGTACCTGGCATAAACCCGGTTGATGGCGTTGTAGAAGCCGGAATTGACGGCGTAGATGCGCACCATCACCACGTTTTCCAGCGAGGTACCGGCCGCTTCCAGGCAATGTTTCAGCGCCTTCAGCGATGCGTCGGTCTGGGTTTCGATGTCGCCGCGCACCATCTCGCCGGTCACCATGTCCACCGGCGGCGTCGCCGAGATGAAGACGAAGCCGTTGGCCTTCACCGCCGTCGAACAGGGCAGGCCGAGTGAGCGCACCTTGTCCGACATGACCGGCACTTCGATGACTTGTTTTTTCATGGTGGTTCTCCCTGGGTTCGGCAGGGAGCTTATCCGGCGGGCCGGCGAACGCCAGCGCCGTTCTTCCTTCTCCCCCTGTGGGGTGAGCAGCCGGTTCGCGAAGCGAATTCATCGTGCCAGTGGCACGATGAAAGGCCGGCGAACGCCGGACGCTGCGAAGCAGCGGGGACCCGGCAGAGGGAAGAGCCTCACTCACCCCTGCCCCGGATACGCGTGCCGTCCTTGTGCAGGAAACGGCCATCCCTGCTCGGGCTCATCATGTCGATGTCGGAGCAGGTGATGATACCGTTCGGATTGCGCGAGATGACCTCGAGGCAGCGGGTCGTTACCGACGAGCGGTTGATCATGTGATGGCCGTTGCAGCTGTTCCCGGCGAAGGCAGCACCATCGCCCGCCCTGAGCAGCGTCTCGCCGCCATCCTCGACCAGCGTCAGTTCGCCTTCCAGCACATAGAAGCCCCGCGTCGCTACTTCCTCTCCGATATGCGGCTCCGAAGGTCCAGAACGATGTCCGGCCCCTGACTGGTCAAGCCGGCCCCTAATGCACCGCCGCCAGATCCTTCAAATGCATCTCGTGCATCTTCAGCGTGTCCAGCGTCTTCTTGGCGAACTCCTTCAGCGCTGGGTCGTCGCCGGATCGGGCATAGGTGGAGAACATCGCCACCGCCTGCTTGTGCGCCTGCGTCTGCAAGGTGATGTACTTGGCCTGGAAGGCGTCGCCGTCCAGCGCCTTGAGCTGGTCGAGCATCGCCTTGTCGTTCGGCAGCAGCGGCGGGCCTTCCGGGGTGACGGACGCCGTGCTCTGGCTCTTTTCAAGCGCCGCCTTGAAATCCTCGCCGGCCTTGGTGTGGTCCTTGACCATCAGCCCGGCGAAATCCTTCACATCGGCCGCGACGCCTTTCTTCTCGGCCAGCTTGCTGCTTTCGATTTCGAAGCGGTTGGCGCTGACCACGGTCCTGGCGAAGGTCTCGGTGTCGACCTTGTTTTCGGAGACAGGCGGCACCTCGCTGGACGGCGCGGCCTGTTGGGAAAAGGCTGAAGGCGTTGCGGCCACAAGGGCCAGCATGGCAATGGCAAGATGCGGTCTCATCGAAGCGCTCCGTGAACGGTGTCCTCGAAGGCCCAACGCGGCAGAGGCGGCGAGGTTGCCGAGACACGTCCCTTCTCCTCAGGGGAAGGAGCCTTGCGACCGCGGCGCGCCTCTCCCTACGGGCGACGGGGCCCCAGCACAAAGGCCGTCATCGTCGCGCTCACGCATGCCACCGCCAACAACGCAACGGCGCCCGAAGCGTTGGTCTCCCGGCGAATGGAAACAGGCTGTTCCGAATCGGGAGGATTCTCGACCAGCCCGCCCAGGTCGGGCCTGCTGCCGTGTCGAACGCAATAGGCGCGGGTCAACTCTGCGCCGAGCAGAAAGATTTCCGATGAATAGTAGACCCAGAGCAGTATGACGAGCAGCCCTCCGGCCGCACCATATGACGAAGCGACCGCACTGGTGCCGATATACCAACCGATGAGCGACTTCCCCACTGTGAACAGGGCGGCGGTGACGACAGCACCGATCCCGACATCGCGCCATTGCAAGGCACGATCGGGCAGGACTTTGTAGATCGCGGCAAACATCAGGGTGATCAGGGAAAAGGACATCAGGGTGTTGATCGCGCTCAGAACAAATTCGCCGAACGGCAATCGAGCGCTGATCACGTTGCCCAGAGCCGAGATCGCCGCGCTCGCCACCAAGGAGACCAGCAACACAAAGCCAAGCGCCGCGACCAGGCCGAGACTTGCCGCACGGGCGCGCACGAGGCGCGACAGCGAACTGCCTTTCGCTTCAACCTTCCATATCGCATTCAGGGCCTGCTGCATCTCGCCAAACACCGCGGAAGCGGTGACCAGCAAAGTGGCCACGCCGACAATGGCCGCCATGGTCCCCGACGATTTGCTGGATGCTCCTTCGAGCGCTGTTCGAAGGAGCGCCGCGCTTTCTGGACCCATCAGCCCCGATATCTGGGCCGACAAGGCCAACTGCGCCGCGTCATGTCCAAACGCGATGCCTGCTATAGCGACGACGATTATCAGAACCGGTGCCAGCGACGTGGCGGCGTAAAAGGCCATCGCCGCACCATGGCTAAGGGCGTTGTCGTTGACAAAGCCAACCAGGCTTTCCCGCACCAGCTCCCATAGGTCCCTACCTGTAAGTCGCATTTCGAATCCGCCAAGGGGGACGAAACCTCTCCTATCAATGCCGCGGGCCTTCCTATGTTCCGGCCGACTTGGGCGGGCGTTTCAGCGAGGTGAAGCGCGTGATCCAGGGCGCTGAATTTGTGCGCGAAGCGCCCAGCCTGCCTCGTCGGGCAGGCCGGTAGCGAGCCCATGGTGAAAACCATGCGAGGCTGAAGCGCGGCGGCTGAGGCCGCGACGTCCCGATGTCAGTGACAGCACGCCCCGCCATATTGCAGTTGCTCGTACCAATCCGGCCGGCCTTGCGGGGTGAAATCCATCAGGTTCCACAGGGTCTCGCAGGTGCCGATGGCGCGCGGGTCCTGGCCGGGCTCCGGCGGCGCGAAGCCGAGCTCGGACGACCAGAAATGCCTGATGCCGTCCCCGTCGCGATGAAACACGGACAGCAGCGGGATCTGCGCGCCGTCGGCATCCTCGGCATTGTAATCGCGCTTGAAGCTGTTGGCGGCCGACGACACCAGCCGCATGTTCTTCCAGCCGCGATCCCGGCCGAGCGTGACCAGGTTTTCCAGCGCGGTTTTCGCCACCACGGCGAAATTGAAGCCGGCGGCTTCGAGATGGCCGACGGCGCCGTCCCACTGGTCGAGCAGCGCCGTGCAGGACGGGCATGGCTGGTCCGGCCGGGCGAGCCTGGCCGTGCCGCCGCTCACCGCCACGTCGCGCGTTTCCTGGGGATGACGCGGAAACATCATCTGGTAGAGGATGAGCGTATCCTTGTCAGGCGCGAACAGTTCCGACAGCTTTGTCTTCGCCGGCCTGCCGTCGGCACCGAGCGCATCGAAGACATAGTCCTGGCGGATCAGCCCGCCCAGCGGCAGCGCACGCCGCGCCTCGGCCACGGCTTCCATGGCGCGGCGCAGCTCGATTTCCTTTTTCAGGAGCTTTTCGCGCGCGGTGCGATATCTGGCGGATTCGTTGGGAAAGGTGATCATGATCGGCTCCCTTGGATCGGCGCCGGCCTCCCGGCGCTGTTGCTCTGCGACCCAAGGACGTTCGGCGAAGACCGGTTCCCGACATTTCTTGGATGGCGCACGGCGATTGATTGCAAGGGAACCTCCCGGCTTCCCGGCATTCTCACGGCACCGTACCGGGCGAGTTTGCCTCTAGCCGTACCAGTCCACCTCGAACATGCCGACCCGTTCGTAGAGCCGCACCGCGGCGGGATTCTCGACCGTATTGGTCTTCAGGTCGACATGGCCCGCGCCACGCTCGCGAAAGATGGCGAAGGCATGCCACATCAGCGCCTCGCCGATGCCCTTGCCGCGCGCCTCGGGATGAACGGCGAGATCCTTGACGAAAGCAGACGTCCAGCACAGCGCCGCCGCCGCCAGCCGGCCCTTGGCGTCGATAACCAGGAAACACAGCGCCGGATCAAATTCGGGATCATCCGATATGTGCGGCCACCATTCGTCGAACGGGCCATCGGCGCCGTCGTCAAACACCTCGCTCAGCAGCGCATGAAGAGGTGTTGCGTCGCCTGGCTCGAAGCAGCGCATGGCAAAACCATCAGGCCAGTGCGGTGCAACCAGCGTTTCGTCGAGAAGCTTGCGCAGCCGGATGTCGTTGAGAGCCGGCGGGCGCGGTTCAGGCATCGCTCTCAGGCGTCGGGCTGCGGACGCCGCCTGCGGTCGACACCGAGGCCGGTCGCCTCAAGCAGGCCCTTGCGCTTGGCGTCGAAATAATAGCCGGTCTGGTAGAGCCAGTCGGCCTTCTTGGCGTTGCCGCCCGCCACCAGCCAGGCGCCACGCAGATATTTGACCGCGTATTTCAGATTGGTCTCGGCGTCGAACAGGCCCTTGGCCGGTCCGTCATAGCCCATGCCACGCGCCGTCGCGTGCTTGATCTGCATCAGCCCCCAATGGCCATTGTTGTAGGCCTTGGGATTGAAGGTGCTCTCGCGGTTGACGACATGGCGCACCAGATCCACTGGCACCTGGTAGAGCGCGGCGTATTTGACGATCAGCCGGTCGACGTCGCCGCGCACGCCCGTGTGCTCTTCCGTGGCGGCCGGATCAACTGGCGCCGAGGGGAACTGCACCAGTGCCGCCGGGTTCTGCGGCACGACATAGGCTACCTGCTGTACGCCAGGCAATTTCTGGCCGCTTTTGGCGACCGCCGGCACGATGAACCCGGCGGTCTTATAGGTCTCGGCCGACTGGATTACCGGCAGGCCTGCCTTGACCGGCTGGGCCGCCTTGGCCGGCGGCGGCGCCTGCCAGGCATTGGGCCTAGCGA
>NZ_PNOT02000017.1 GCF_002879535.1 Mesorhizobium intechi | reverse complement strand
AAACATCAGGTGCCAATTCATGGTCGACAAATCGGAAAAGACGAAAGCGCGGCTGCCGCGCGGTTTTGCCGACCGCAGTGCCGAGGACATTCGCGCCGTCGAGAAGATGATGGCGACGATCCGCTCGGTCTATGAGCTCTACGGCTTTGAACCCGCCGACCAGCCGCTGATCGAATACACCGATGCGCTCGGAAAATTCCTGCCCGACCAGGACCGGCCGAACGAGGGCGTCTTCTCTTTCCAGGACGATGACGAGCAGTGGCTGTCGCTGCGCTACGATCTTACCGCGCCGACGGCGCGTTTCGTCGCCGAGAACTACGAGCGCCTGCCCAAGCCCTACCGCAGCTACCGCTCCGGCTGGGTGTTCCGCAACGAGAAGCCCGGCCCCGGCCGCTTCCGCCAGTTCATGCAGTTTGACGCCGACACGATCGGCACGCCAGGCGTCGCCGCCGACGCCGAGATGGCGATGATGATGGCCGACGTCATGGAAGCGCTCGGCGTCAAGCGCGGCGACTACGTCATCCGCGTCAACAACCGCAAGGTGCTCGACGGCGTGCTGGAGGCGATCGGCCTTGGCGGCGACGAGAATGCCGGACGCCGGCTGACCGTGCTGCGCGCGATCGACAAGCTGGACAAGCTCGGGCCGGAAGGGGTGAAGCTTCTGCTTGGCCCGGGGCGCTGGGATGGTGGCAAGGAAGGCGAAGGTGATTTCGCCAAGGGGGCAGGCTTGAACAACGGGCAAGCCGAGGCGGTTCTTCAGGCAACGGCGAGAAATGCGCTGGCCGGCCAGGATTCCATGGTCAATTCGAACGCGACCTATCAGCAAGGCGTCGGCGAACTTGCGGTCATCGAAGCCCTTGTCAGGGCGGCGGGATATGGCGAAGACCGCATCGCCATGGACCGCTCGGTGGTGCGCGGCCTCGAATATTACACCGGCCCGGTATTTGAAGCCGAACTTCTGGCCGAAATCCCCAACGAGGACGGGCAGATCGTGCGCTTCGGCTCGGTCGGCGGCGGTGGGCGTTATGACGGCCTGGTCTCGCGCTTCCGTGGCGAGCCGGTGCCGGCGACAGGCTTTTCGATCGGCGTGTCGCGGCTGATGACGGCGCTGAAGAATCTCGGCAAACTCGACAGCGCCGATGTGATCGCGCCGGTTGTCGTCCTGGTCATGGACAAGGACACCGAAAGCCTCGGCCGCTACCAGAAGATGGTGAGCGACTTGCGGGCCGCCGGCATCCGTTCCGAGATGTATCTCGGCGGCGCCGGCATGAAGGCGCAGCTCAAATATGCCGACCGGCGCGGTTGCCCGATCGCCATCATCCAGGGCGGCGACGAGCGCGCCAAGGGCGAACTGCAGATCAAGGACCTGATCGAAGGCGCGCGCATGTCGGCCGAAATCACCGACAACGCCGAATGGCGCGCGGCGCGCCCGGCGCAGGTGACCGTGGCGGAAGGTGAATTGGTCGCGGAAGTGAAGAAGATCCTGGCGGCGCAGGCCGAGGAACGGTACAAGTGACGAGCACGGCCTTCTCTTGTGCTTCTCCCTTTGTGGGAGAAGGTGGCCTCGCGAAGCGAGGTCGGATGAGGGGTGCCCCAGGCAATGCCAACGTCGCATTCCGTCACCCACCCCTCATACGTCTCGGGGCCGTGCGCCGATCCACCTTCTCCCACAGGGGGAGAAGGGAGGGGCCCGCCACATGACCTCCCGCTTCCCCGCCATCGCAGCCGACATCACCAGTCTCTTCGCCACCCGCAACACGCATGCGGTAGAGGTGGCCGTACTGCAACCGGCGGATCCGTTCCTCGACATGGCCGGCGAGGATCTGCGCCGTCGCATCTTCCTCACCGAGAGCGAGACCGGGCAGACACTGTGCCTGCGGCCCGAATTCACCATTCCGGTCTGTCTCGACCATATAAGCTCGCAGGCCGGCACGCCGCGCCGCTATTCCTATCTCGGCGAAGTGTTTCGCCAGCGCCGCGAAGGCGGCAACGAATTCTTCCAGGCCGGCATCGAGGATCTCGGCGACCGCGATACCGCCGAGGCCGACGCCCGCTCCGTGGCCGACGCGCATGCGCTGCTGTCGCTGGTGCTGCCCGGCCGGTCGTTGGCGGTCACGCTGGGCGACCAGGGCATCTTCGAAGCGGTGCTGGCGGCGCTCGGACTGCCGCGCGGCTGGCGCATGCGGCTGGCCCGCGCCTTCGGCTCGGCGCCGATGCTGCAGGCGGCACTTGCCGACCTCGCAAACCCGCCGCGCAACGGGCAGCTCTCCGGCGAGGTCGCCGCCCTTGTCCTCGACGGGGATCTTGACGGTCTTTCGGCACACATCGCCGACGGCATGGAAGAGGCCGGCCTGTCGGCATCGGCCGGCCGCGTGCCCTCCGACATCGCGCGGCGGCTGATCGAGAAGGCCGAGTTGCGCAGCGTGCGGCTGTCGAACGAGGCCTTCGCAGCGCTGAAGAATTTTCTGGCGATCGACGTGCCCCTCGATGGCGCGGCGCAGGCGCTGGAAAGCTTCGCCGCCGGTGCCGGGCTGTCGCTGGGCGCAGCGCTGGAGAAATTCGCCGCCCGTGCCAAGGCGATCGAGGCGCATGGCTTGCCGGCGGAAGAAATCCGCTACGATGCCGCCTTCGGCCGTCCGCTCGATTATTACACCGGTGTGGTTTTCGAAATCGCGGCGCAAGGCGGAGAGCGCGCCCTGGCCGGTGGCGGCCGCTACGATCGGCTGCTGACGCTGCTTGGTGCGAAGACGGCCATCCCCGGCGTCGGCTTTTCCGTCTGGCTCGACCGCATCGAGGCGTTGCGGGAGACGGCACCATGATCACGCTGGCGATCCCATCGAAGGGCCGGCTCAAGGAACAGGCGCTGGAAGTGCTGGCCAAGGCCGGCCTCGCCATCAGCCTGCCCGGCGACGAGCGCAAGTATCATGCCCGTGTCGAGGGCCTGGACAATGTCGAGGTCGCCTTCCTGTCAGCTTCTGAAATATCGGGCGAAATCGGGCAGGGCGCCGTCGACATCGGCATCACCGGCGAGGATCTGGTGCGCGAAAATCTCGCCGACTGGGAAGCCCGCGCCGAAATCGTCGCCCGCCTCGGCTTCGGCCATGCCGATGTCGTGGTGGCGGTGCCCGAAATCTGGCTCGATGTCGACACCATGGCCGATCTCGACGACGTTGCCGCCGATTTCCGCCAGCGCCACGGCCGGCGGCTGCGGATCGCCACCAAATACTGGCGGCTGACGCAGCAGTTCTTTTCGCAAAAACACGGCATCCAGGTCTATCGCATCGTCGAGAGCCTGGGTGCCACCGAGGGCGCGCCGGCAGCTGGGCTGGCCGATGTCATCGTCGACATTACCACGACAGGCTCGACGCTACGCGCCAACCATCTCAAGGTGCTGGGCGACGGCGTGGTCTTGAAGTCGCAGGCCTGTCTGGTGGCGTCGCGCAGATCGCGTTCGGTGGCTGACGAAGCGGTCTTGCGCGACATCGCGGCGAAGATGGCGGCGGCGGTCGGATAACGCGTCCGAGGGGCCAGATCTCGACGACCATCGACAGGATTTCCACTGCCCCGCCGGGCTGATAGACTCGGCGTGGCCTGGGAGGAAACAGCGATGCCGGTCAATCTCGACGAGCTGAAGAACGCCACCAATCTGCGCGGCCGCGCCGGGCGCGCCGGCAACGTCTTTATCGCACCCATCGACGGCAGGGCGCATGTCTCGGGGGAGCGCAAGGTGCCGCTGCTCGACAAGACCATTCCGGCCCTTTTCTCCGACACGGCCAGCAAATATGCCACGCAGGATGCCGCCGTCTTCGTCGGCCAGGACAAGCGCTTCACCTGGAGCGAACTGTCGGACACGGTGGATGCGCTGGCTGCCGGGTTTCTGGCGCTGGGCCTCGAAAAGGGCGACCGCGTCGGCATCTGGTCGCCCAACCGCTGGGAATGGCTGGTGACGCAGTTCGCCACCGCCCGCATCGGCCTGATCCTGGTCAACATCAACCCGGCCTACCGGCTGACCGAGCTGGAATATGCGCTGAACAAGGTCGGCTGCAAGGCTTTGGTCACGGCCGCCAGTTTCAAGACCTCGGACTATCTCGGCATGATCGAGACGCTGGCGCCGGAGATCGCGAAGGCCACGCCGGGCAAGCTGAAGGCGCAAAAATTGCCTGATCTGAAGATCGTCATCCGCATGGGCGAAGACAATTCGCCGGGCATGTTCAATTTTGCCGACGTGCTGGCCATGGCCGGCCGCGACGAGCATGACAGTCTTGACCGCATTTCCGAGGGGCTGAAGCCCGGCGATGCGATCAACATCCAGTTCACTTCGGGCACGACCGGCGCGCCCAAGGGCGCGACGCTGACGCACCACAACATCGTCAACAACGGCAATTTCGTCACCTCGGCGGTCAAGCTCACCGTTGATGACCGGCTCTGCATCCCGGTGCCGCTCTATCATTGCTTCGGCATGTCGATGGGCACGATGGGCTGCGTCACCAAGGGCGCGACCATGGTGTTTCCCGGTGAGGGTTTCGATCCTGGCGCGACGTTGAAGGCCGTGGCCCAGGAACGCTGCACCGGCCTCTACGGTGTGCCGACCATGTTCGTCGGCATGCTGGACCATGCGGATTTCGCGACCTTCGACCTCTCCACCCTGCGCACTGGCATCATGGCCGGATCGCCATGTCCCATCGAGGTGATGAAGAAGGTGGTGTCGCTCATGCATATGTCCGAGGTGACCATCGCCTACGGCATGACCGAAACCAGCCCGGTCTCCTTCCAGAGCGGCGTCGACGACCCTCTGGAAAAGCGCGTTTCCACCGTCGGGCGTATCCACCCTCATGTCGAGGTCAAGGCCATCGACGCCGATGGCGCCACCGTCGCGGTCGGCGCGCCCGGCGAGCTCTGCACGCGCGGCTATTCCGTGATGAAGGGCTATTGGGACGACGCCGAAAAGACCCGCGAGGCGATCGACACCGATGGCTGGATGCACACCGGCGATCTCGCCACCATCGACGCGGAGGGCTATTGCAACATTGTCGGCCGGGTCAAGGACATGGTTATCCGCGGCGGCGAGAACGTCTATCCCAGAGAGGTCGAGGAGTTCCTCTATCGCCATCCCAAGATCCGGGAGGTGCAGGTGTTCGGTATTCCCGACGCCAAATATGGCGAAGAGCTGTGCGCCTGGATCGTGCTCAAGCCCGGCCAGGTCGCCACGGAGCAGGAGATCAAGACCTTCTGCGCCGGCCAGATCGCACACTACAAGATCCCGCGCCACATCCGCTTCCGCACCGAACTGCCGATGACGGTGACCGGCAAGCCGCAGAAGTTCCTGATGCGTCAGGCGATGGTCGAGGAATTGGGGCTGGTGGCGCAGAAGACGGCGTGAACGGGTGAACGCTTCGATCCGTCGGTGCGCCAATGCAGCCAAGGTTCGCTGAAGCACGCAGGGGCTTGGATGAGCGGTTTTGGACGATCGGTGACTTCCTATGCGATGCCGCTGGCCGCCTTGGTGATGGCTGTCGCGGTCAGAGCCAGCGGGCTGTCGGTGGACCAAGGTTCGCTGAACGCCAGGATCCTTGTCGGTGCGCTGTCGAGTGCGATCATGTTCATCACCATTTTCGTGGTGCTCGACCACGCCGAGGCGGTGGCTCGGCGGGTAGGGGAGCCCTATGGCACGCTGGTGCTGACCTTTGCCGTCACGGCAATAGAAGTGTCGATCATTGTTTCCATGATGCTGCATGGAGAGAACAACCCGACGCTGGCACGGGAGTCCGTCTTCTCGACGGTGATGATCACATCCACCGGCGTTGTCGGCATGTGTCTCGCGCTTGGCGGCTGGCGTCACCGCAAGCAGGCCATCGTGCGGCAAGGGACCAGTGCCTATCTGGCGGTTCTGATCGCGCTGACCGTCATGACGCTTATTCTGCCGACCTATACCCAGGCCACGGATCCCGGCACGTTTTCGGCAGCCCAACTTGGTTTCGTCAGCGTCCTTTCAGTGCTGCTCTATGCAAGCTTCGTGTTCGCGCAGACGGTCCGGCACCGGGAAGACTTCATCCAGGGACAACCACACGACGTTTCGGTGCGCGCTGCCCCCCACGAGAACATCTTCGCCAGCGCTCTGCTGCTGATGGCCGGGCTGATCGGAATTGTCATGCTCGCCGAGCAGGTCGCGGCAAGCGTCGAAGATACGCTCGTTGCCTATCAGGTGACCCAGGCCGACAGCATTGTGGGGGCAATGATCGCGGGGGTGGTGTTGATGCCGGAGGCCATTTCGGCGGTTCGCGCTTCACTAAACAATGAGCTGCAGCGCGGTTTGAATGTCGCGATGGGTTCGGCTTGCGCCACGATCGGCCTGACGATACCGGGAGTCGCAGCCGCCAGCCTGCTGACGGGGAGAGGACTGACCCTGGGGCTGCCGGCAGCTGATGCGGTCCTTTTGGTCTTGGCGCTTTTCATATGCAATGTAAGCTTCAGCACTGAAAGAACGACGTTCTTGACCGGAATGGTCCATCTTGTGGCATTTTTTACTTACGTATTTTTGATATTTGTACCATGAAATCCTTGGTGCAAGTGAGCGATCAGGTGCGCAA
>NZ_PNOT02000206.1 GCF_002879535.1 Mesorhizobium intechi | reverse complement strand
GGGCCGGGCGCCATGTGATCGTAGGCCGGCAATTCGCCGAGCCGCCGCGAGCTCGAGCCGTAGGTTGCCATCTCGCCGGCAAGTCCGGCCAGTTCGAGATAGAGTTCGGCCGGATGAAAGACATCCTGCGCGAGCATGTGGGCAAGCCGCGGGCGGGCGGCATTGGCGAGGTGCAGCATCAAAAGGTCCTCGACGCTGCGGCCGGCGCCGCCCATCACCATCTTGCCATGCGCTTCGGCGATCTGGTCGAGGCCGGTGACCACTTCCTGCAGCAATTGCCGGTACCAGTGGACCGCACCGGTGGTCAGCGTCGGCGGCAGGAACGTCTCATCGAGCGAGATGCCGCCGTCGGCGCGCACACCCTTTATGTCTGCGATCGGCAAGGCGGTATAACCGCCGACCGATTTGCCGGGCGCGAGCAGGACGGCTTGCGGCCGGGCGATCTCGATCTCTTCCGGATCGGCGCCGCTCTGGACGGCGTCGCGCACAGAAACGATCTTGCCGTGGTAGCGCGCGCCCGTCGATGCCGCATGCGCCGGATCGAATCCGACTCCACCGGGTGGCTCGAGCGGCAATGCGACCAGCACCGGCCCGGCGCCGGTGTCCGCCGTGACGGGCAGCGGCTTCGGCGCATCCATCAGTTCCGGGATGGAGAAAGGCGTGCCGTCCGGGAAGATACCCCGGGCGGACACGATCGAGACCTGGCCGGCATCGAGCAGCGACTGGTCGAGGGTCAGCTGCTGGAAGCCGAAAGTATGGAGCTGGCCGGCCTGCAATGCGCCGCGCACCATGCCCTCGAAGAACCGATCCTGCTGCTGGAAGTGCTGGGTCCTGAGGAACAGGCCCTCCGACCACAGCACCCTGTTTGCATCGCTCATGCCATTACTTTCTGTACGCAACCATCCGTGGCCCCTGTCGCTAGGCGGAAATGCCGCCCTTGCCGAGGCTGACATTGACGGTGAATTTCGACCCTGGCGATACCGACTTGGTCGTGCGCCAGTTGCGTCCGCCCGGCTCTCGGATCAGCGCCACGAAGCCGAGCGCCGTGGCGTTCGGCTCGACCGTGATGGTCTTGGCCGCCGTCTTGCCTGGCGCGACCGAAATCGTGTCGGAGCCGATGAGGTCGGCACCGAGCGCCGAGGCCGCGTCGCCCTGCAGCGCGAAATAGTCGGCCGAGTTGAACTTGCCTGTGCTGGCAAGCCGCATCACCAATACCGTCACCGGCCTGTCACCGCCGCCTGGTCCTGGATTCATGCCGGCGCCTCCGGTCACGTTGACCGAGATAACCGATGGTTTCGGCGGGCCGCTCTGGCAAGCCGCAAGCAGCCCCGTCGCGCCGAGGGCAACGACGAATTCGCGTCTGTCAATCATATCCTACTCCTCCTCTTCATATGCGTCCCTGAAGTCTGCGCCGATCTCGCCCAGGAAACTCGATTCCGCGCTCTGGGCGATGTCGCGATGGCGTTTCTGGTAGAGCTCCCACAGCTTGGCGTTACGTCCGCCGGAGAGCAGATTGCCGATGGCGGAATTGGACTTGAGCTCTTCCTCGATCGCGGCCGGATCGAAACGGTCGATCATGCGCCGAAGCGCGGCCTGAACGCCGCGCCAAGCTCGTATGTGATGCTGCGCGAGGTCCTTTACCGCATCGTTGATCGCTGCCTCGCCGGAGAGAAAGCCCGGACTGCGTTCAGAGATGATGGTGGCGATGACATCCTCGGCCGTCGGCAGGAACTTAAGCGGATTGACCTCGGAAGCGCCGACCACCGTCTGGGCAACGCGCGCGCTTCCCTTCTCCTCTGCACGCTTGCGCAGGAGCTGCATCAAGCCACCCAGCATCAGCCGGTATTCACGCCCGAATTTTTCCATTTCGGCGATCGGATCGCCGCCTGGGAAATCGGCCTCCTCGACGCCCATGCCGCGCAAGAATGCGGCACGAAGCGCCATATCGCCGGGTGCGGGCTGCGCCGGGCGCGCCGGCCTGGGTGTTGGAGCGGCGCGTCGCGGCGGCGGCGGTGGCTCGGCCGGCTGCACCGGCACGTCCCAGGGATGCCCGGCGCGGGGCTTTTCAGCCTGATGCTGCACACGTCCCGCCGGGCCAGCGCCGTTGGCGAGAGGCGGGGTCGCGGCCGGCCCAAAGCTGAAATCGTCATCGAAGCTGGCCGGCTTTGCCGGGTGCCCGGACACATCGTTGCGCGAAGGCATTTCGCCGAACCCGAACGGATCTGGCTGACCTGGAGCAGCGGCCTCGCTGGATTGCGACGTCGCCACCGGGTCGAGGCTGAACGGGTCGTCGAACGCAGGCGAGCTGCGTGGGCTCGATGCACGGTCATAAGCCCCGGGAACAGGCTGCTCGAACGGGTTCGGCAGGTCCGCCGGGCGTGGTGGGCGGGGTTCTTCCTCGACCTTGGCCGAGAAGAAGTCGTCGCCGCCGATGCTGGCAGGCGTTCGCGCTCCCGGTGATGACCACGCAGGCGTGGTTTGGCTCGCGAGCGGAACAGGGCCTACTGACGTCCGGTTCGCTTTGGATTGAACCTCGACGTGAAAGATATAGTCGCCCATGCGCAGCCGCATGCCGCTCTGCAGTCGCATCGACCTGCCAGGACCCAGGGGGCTGTCGGAGTCGTCGACGAACAATCCGCTGCTCGACGTGTCGGTAATGAAATAACCATCCCGGTCGCCGCTGATCTTGCAATGCGCGCGCGAGACGAACATGTCCGGGTCGTCGATCTGCCAGCCGGCGTCGGCGCTGCGCCCGATCACCAATTCGCCCTCGTCCAGCCGGGTCTGCCTGACCACTTGCGAGCGCGGGCCTTGTTCCAGCGTCAGCAGCAGGCTCATGCGGCCGCCTCCGCCATTTCCGGCCGCCAGCCGACGATGGTCTGCAGTCTGAGATCGTCGGCGTCACCCTTCTCGGCGGGACGCGCCAACCAGGCCGTCCGGCCGAGCTGGACAGTCCCGACCCGTGGCGGCGGCACGGCGGCGTGCGCGAGCACGATGCGCAAATCGACGTCGAGCGTCTCGCCGATCATGTCGCGCACCGCCTTCTTGAACAGGCCAAGACGCCGTTCGCCGGGCAGGAACGACCTGAAGTCGTCGAGGCTGAGCGGACCGACGCGCAGTTCGATCCTGCTTTGGCGGCTGAAGACCCGGGGCCCGATCGTCGCGCCACGTCCAAGCCCGGCATGGGCCTCGCCAAGACGCGTCTGCAGTGCCTTCGGTATGGTGATCCAAGCGGCGACGAATTCCTTGATCTGCACCGGCACCTTGAAGGCGGTGGCGAGAAACAGCGTCAGCCGCTCCACGCCGTCGACCTGGTTGGCGAGCGATCCAGCCTGTCGCAGTCGCACGGCGTCGAGCTCGGGGTCCTGCGTGCCGGGGAGGCCGATCCCGGACATTGCCTGCAGCATGGCTCGAACACGCCCGCCGACGGACCGCTCGACCTGTACCGCCGGATGCGCGTCGGCCCAGGCGCGATAGTAAAGGGCCATCATGCGGTGCTGCAGGATGTTGACGAAATCGACGAAGGTCGTGTCGCTGGTCTGCTCGGCATCGGCCCCGCTGAACCAGCGCTGGGACAGCCGGTCGAGCACCCAGCGTGTCAGATGCAACGGCATCGGTCCTTCCGGTCCAAGCAGCCCGAGATTGGCGACGGTCACACGGGCGGGGGCCTTGTCCCCTGCGTCCTGAAGCTTGACGACGTCGCGGGCCGCGAAGCTCAGGCGCACATGCTGGCCAAGTCGCGCCGGCTCGCGGTCGGCCGTTCCGGAATGGCCGAACAATCCACCGCGCTGCTCCAGCCGCCGCAGCAGCTCGAAAAAGTCAGAGGTCTCCAGCAACGGTTCGGCCGCAACCGCTGCGGGCTCCGCTAGATCAGGTAGCGATTGCCGGGCGTCATCGGCCATGGCACATCCTCCTGCTTCTGCAGCAACCGGGTACGGGTTCGCACAAATCCGTTTATCCCTGCATGGCGGGCGAACAGCCGCGAAAGCAAGGCCGAAAGCAGCAGCGAACTTTGCCCTGCCAGCACGGACTGGTCGACATGCAGTGTCACTTCGGTGCCGCGTCCGAAACACATTGGCCCGTCGATCTTGAGCCGCTCGATCACCGGCCGTGAATCGATGCGCACGATCGAATGCACGTTGCGGGCAAGGCTGGGATCGCCGCGATCGGCATAGAGGTCGAGCAAGGCATGCAGCGGATCGACGCCACGGCCTTCCTGGGCAAGGCTGAGGAAATTGAGCGAGAGCTGCGCCACCAGCCGCCAGGCGAGATTGTCGGCGCGGGATTCGCCGGCCGCGCTGGCCGGAAGGGACGCCGGGATTGCCGGCTGCGGCGCCCGCAGTGCTCCAAGCAAGCGCACCGCCTCGACCGGATCGGCCGTCTCCAGCGTCAGTGTCGGCGTGTCGTCCAGGATCGGCAGGTCGCGGTTGGTGCACAGCGCCGAGATGTCGAGACGCTTGAGCGGCCGGTTCGGCGAGCTTCCTGCCGGCCGTGAGACGGCGATGAAGACATCGTCGCCCGTGTAGGAGGTACGGGTCAGGCCCTCGCGCCGCTCGTCTTCGGTGGCCCGGCGCGGACGTCGCTCCGTCGAATAGACCCAGCCGCTGCCGCGGTTCTGCCCCAGGCTGAACAGTTCGGGAATTGTCGCCTCGCCGCTCTCCGCGTCGGCGTCCTCGACCCGGGTGACCCGGAAGATCTCGAAATCCCGCGCCCGGGTGCGGTCGGCGTGGAGCACCTGACGCGTTTTGCGCGGATCGATCTCGATGACGTTGCATTCGCGTTCGAAGAGGTTGATGACCGGCGTCACGAACAGTTCGAAGTCGCCAACCGTCACATCGGCGAGCTCGGGCACCGGACGCCGGAACAGGAAGATGATCTCGATTCCCCCATCGCACTTGCGCACCACCGGCTGGAGGCCGGCGACCCGCACATAATGGAAGCGCTCCGGGATCATGAAATATTCGCGCAGCAGCCGGTATCCCTCGAAGGTCGGGCGGGTGCGCGGCATCAGCGCTTCGTCGTCGCGGATGCCGATCATTTCGGGCTCGGGCAGCGCCGTCAGCGGATTGGTCTTGCCTTCCGCCCGCGCGCCGAGAGCCGAGCAGGCGCCGAAGATTGCGTCGAAAAGCAAGGGTGCCCTGGCACGCCCGGCGAAATAGAGGTCGAGGCGGTCGAGCGACAGTTCGCTGAGCTTGCCTTTTCCCGTCCGGGAGAGGGTGACGCGAAACGCCGCTTCGCCGCGCGCGTTGCCGATCGGCGCGATTCCGGCGGCGGAGAGCGCGCTGCGATCCTGGAAATAGCCGACCGAGGTGATCGCGATCGGCCACAGCGTGACCTCCTGCGCGGTGGTGAAGGTCGAGCGCGTCGAAAGTCCTGGATTGAGGCCGGAGACCAATCGTGTGCCGCGCGCAACGGCGTGGCCGGCAATCATCGACTGCACCTGCTGGCCGGGCTTCAGCACAGCCATCGCCGTTGCCGGCGCCGGCGTCACCAGATCCGGGTAAAGCACATCGAGCACGGCGCGCGAGAAGCGCGAGCGCTCCGCATCGACCTTGAGACGAGTGCGTGCGGCCAGGAAGGCCACGCCGTCAAGCAGCCGTTCCACATAAGGGTCGGGGCAGGGGACCGTGTCGAGGGACAGGTTACGGGCGACCGCCGGATGCATGTCGGCGAATTCCGCGGCCAACGCCCGGATATGGGTCAGTTCTTCTTCGTAATATTCCACGAAGACCCGATCCATCTCAGGTCTCCCGGAATTCGGTTCGTGCCAGGCCGTTGTCGAGATTGATCGTGGTGCGCAGCCGCATACGCTCCGGTGTAGGGGTCATGATCAGCACCGCGTCGATCTCGATCTTGAGGCCGACGGTTTTGTCGCCGAGCGTGACGTTGACGGTCGTGGCGCTCTCCTTCAGGCGCGGCTCGAAGGTGGCAAGCACCGTGCGGATTTCGCGCGCCAGCGCATCGCGGTCGAAATCCCGCGAAGAGCGGCCGGAAAAGGAGGGCACGCCATAATTGACGACGCTGCGGCGCACCTCGGGAAAGTCGGCCAGTGACGGCAGTTCGTCCAGGGGCTGTTCGTGTTCGGCATCGGAGAGCATCGGTACGGATTCGAAGCGCTCGGTGTTGAACAGGGCCTCGATGTCGCGCCGCACGGCTTCTCTCAACACGCGTGCCGAAACCACCACGCCGCGGCTTTCGATCTCGGCGCGATGCTCGGCCTGGAAGACCAGTCGGTGCAGGCGCCGTCGCTGCTCGGGCGTCAGGTCGGCGTCGGTATCGATGCCGCGCGCGCTGCCGGCAAGCAGAGCCTCGACGCGCTCGGCGCCGAGTTCTTGATCCAGCAGCCGGCGCAGCCCGTCGATCTCCGACGCCAGCCCAGGCAAGTCGTTGACGAGGCGGTCCCAGAGCGAGGGCTGGACCGCCTCGCGCTTTGCCCGCGAACTGCCGGCAAGCTGCGGCTTCGCGCCAGGCCGCTTGGCCTCACTTGCCGACATAGACGTCCATTTCGATCTCGTCGTCCTTGTCGTAAACGAACTTGATCTTCTTGTAGGCGAAGCTGACTTCTTCCTCGATAAGATCGGCCTCGTCGGAGGCCTGCCGCATATCGTACTCCATGACCGAGGCGTCCGTGAGCGTCACGACCAGATAGTCGCTGGTCTCTCCGTCAATGGTGCGGCGTGCCGAGAACACCACCTCGTCGAGCGCCTTGTTCTCGAACAGCGCCTTCTTCAGATATGGCGACGACTTGTCGTAGTGCTTGGTGAACTTGATCATTCCCATCGACACACGGCCGCGTCGCGAAAGCGAGTTCGGGTCGTAGGGCGCTATCATCTTGTAATCGACGCCATGCACTTCGATCTCGTCTTCATGGCCGTCGCGCTTGCTCGGGCCCTTGATGTCCGGAACTTTCAAAAAACCATCGATTTTCATGGAAGGAGCCTCGCTTCTCTCTGTGGTCGGCATTGTCTTTCTCCACCGCTTTCAAACGAAACAAGATGACTTCGCTGCGACTTCAGCCCTTCACTGACGGCAGTTCCGACACCAGTCGGAGGGAGGCATTGATGCCTTCCAGCTGGTAGTGCGGACGCAGATAGAAACGGGCGTTGTAGTAACCGGGCCGGCCTTCGACGCTGTCGACCTGAACCTCGGCAGCGGCGAGCGGACGCTTGGCCCGCGCCTTGTCGTCGGCGAAGGCTGGATTGGCCAGCACGTACCGGTTGATCCATTCGGTCAACCAGATCTCCATGTCGGTGCGTTCCTTGAACGATCCGATCTTGTCGCGCGCGATCGCCTTGAGGTAATGCGCGAAACGCGACACCGGGAATAGGTAGGGCAGGTTGGCGCTCAGCCGTTCGTTCGACTGGGCGTCGGGGTCGACGAGGCGCCCGGCGCGCGTCTCGTCATCCTGGAGCGAGTGCGCGCCGATGAAGGCTGCGAGATCGGTGTTCTTGCGGTGCAGGATCGGCATCAGGCCGAGCTTCGCCAGTTCTGCCTCGCGCCGGTCGTCGATGGCGACCTCGGTCGGGCATTTCATTGCGATCGAACCGTCGTCCGTCGGGAAAGCGTGCACCGGCAGGTTGAGCACCGTGCCGCCATTCTCGACGCCGCGGATCTGCGTTCCCCAGCCATAGAGCTTGTGGCTGCGGTTGATGTTGACGCCCATCGGGAAGGCGGCGTTCATCCAGACATACTTGTTGTGGTCGCCGCCCACCTCTTCCTCGAAGGTGAAGCCCTTCACCGGAACGGTTTCCGAGCCATAGGGCAGGCGGGCCAGCACGCGCGGCATGGTGAGCCCGATATAGCGGGCGTCCTCGCTCTCGCGCAGCGACTGCCAGGAGGCATAGGCCGGATTGTTGACGATCATCTGCAGGTCTTGCGGGTTCGGCAGCTCCTGCCAGCTATCCATGCGGAACAGCCGCGGCGAGGCGGCCGCGATGAATGGCGTGTGCGCCGAGGCACAGACACCCGAGATGTTGCGCAGCAGGCCGACGTCGCGCGGGTGGTTGGAGAACTCGTAGGCGCCGATGATGCAGCCGATCGGCTCGCCGCCCAGCATCGAATACTCGTCCGTGTAGACTTTCTTGAAGATCGGGCTCTGGTCCCACATCTGACCTTCATAGTCTTCCAGCGTGTCGCCCAACTGCTCCTTGGAGATGTTCATCACCCGGATCTTCAGCTTGGTGTCCGTCTCGGTGTTGTTGATGAGGTACCAAAGGCCTCGCCAGGTGCCTTCCATCTCCCGCACTTCCGGGGCGTGCAGGATCTCGTTGACCTGCGTCGTCAGCATCTTGTCGATGCCCGCGATCAGCGACTTGATCGACTTGATCGCGTTGGACGAGATGGTCGTCGTCTCGGAACGGGACTGAGCGGCCAGCGCCAGGTTGCGCACCAACTGCTGCAGTTTCTCGCTGTCGTCCTTCTTGACCTTGAAATCCTTTTCAAGGAGGCCGCTGAATTCGCCGAGATCGATGGCTTCGGCCTCGGCGGTAGCGGCTGCGGTCTTTTGCTGTTCGGCCATGACTTACTCCTCGCCCTTGCCGTCGGAAATCGCCTGGCTGGCGATCTTGCTCAGCAGCGGCTCGTTGTTCAGAAGCTGCGCGATGCGCTTTTCGGCGTCGACCCGGCCATCCATGAAGCCCAGCAGTTCCTCGAGCTGACGCCGCATCTTGAGGATCTCGGCCAGTTGCGGCACCTGCTCGGCGATCTTGTCCGGCGCGAAATCACCCATTTTGGAAAAGGTGAGATCGATTGCCAATTCCTCGTCCCTCTCGGCGCCTTCGGCTTGCGGCAACGTGTTCTTCACGCGCGCCTTCACGCGCGGTCCCATCGCTTCCATGAACTTGGGGAAGCGATTGGCGTCGGTTTCGACGAAATTGCGGTCCAGAACCGACTTCGACGCTTCCTTGGTCTGCGAGGCGCCGGAAAGGTCGGCCATTACAGCCATGACGAACGGCAACTCGATCGTCGTGGGGCTGCCGTAGGTTTCGACGTCGTAGGCGATCTGCACCCGCGGGGCGCGGTTTCTTTCGATGACCTTGGCTTTGCTCTCTGCTGGCATGCTTGTTACCTTTCATCCTTCTGGGCCGGCTTCTTGGGATCGGCGACACCGGCAAGCAGCCGGAATTCCTTCAGCCCCGACGGGGCGAGATCTTCCATCAGTTCCACGAAATCCATGTGCACCATCCTGCGCACGCGCCGGGCGAGGTGCGGGATAGGGCTCGACGGTTCGGTGCGGTCGTAGAAGGCGACCACGAGATCGAGGCATTTGACGACATCGTCGCGCGAGTAGATCCGGTCAGGCAGGCCTGCGCTGGCTTCCACAGAGCTTGCCACACTTGCCATCGTTTCGGCTCCATGACCGTTTTGGGTGGGCGTCGATGCCGGTTGGGCCAGCTGCGGGGCAGGCTTTGCCGCACCGTTGGCCATGGCGCCGGCGCTGGAATTCCGCTCCAGCGTCGTCAGCACGCGCTGCAGGAACTTCTTCAGATCCGGAACAGACGCGCCATTGCCGTCGATGCGGGCATTGAGCGCGGTGTCCACCGCCTCCAGCGCCGAAATCGCGGCGCGCGCATCGGCCAAAAGTGTCGTGACAGTGTCCGCTGCCTGATCGATCTGCGCCGCGCATCCTGTTCGCACCCGGTTTAGCAGCTGGCTGTGGGCGGCTGTCAGCGCCGCCTTTTCGGCGGTTCCGAGGCCCGACGCAGCTTCCTGGAGCATGACGCGCTCGTCGACCGCTGCCTGTTCCAGGTCTCGCCCGCTGATCGGCCCGATGGCGCGCGGTGAGAAGAAGACGGTCTGCCTGAGGTTCGCCAGCAGGCCTTCCTGGCCGTTCTGGAGATCAAGCAGCGCATTGACGCGTCGCAGCGCCGCGTCGCGGGGCGTGGCACCCGTTCGCAAGGCCGGATGCATCGTATCCCAATACTGTTCGAAAGTCCTTGCGATCAAGGTCAGCCCCTGCGCGAGGCCGGCGAGCTTCTCCTCATTGGTCAGCGCGCGCGTGACGATGACCAGAAGGCGCAAATCGCGGCCGCGCGACTGCAGTTCTTCCGATTTTTCGAGGACGGCCGCCCAGTCGACCGAACTCGTTGACTGGGAGGCCTTGTTGCCACCGTCGTGGACGACCTTGAGCTGGGCTTCCGTCAGCCGCTCCAGCTCGTGAAAAGCCGGGTCGTTGCGTAAGTCCTCTCCCGACGGGTTCGCACCGTCCAGAGGATTCAGCCAGAGTGCGAGATCAATCACACCTACCCCCAGCAAAGGGCCCCGTGACCCATGTGACGCAACGTTATCATCGGTCCCATGTCACGACAATTGAGCACTTCCTCAAAAACTAACAGAAGCTGAATCTCCCGTAATCCTTCAACCAAACCCATTGCGCGATCGGCGGGCCGGGCATGCGAAATGGCTCGCATGGTTCGGACCGCAGTGCGGGTTTGTTTGAGGAGTTTGCAGGGCTTGTGTAACCACGAGGTGCCGCCCGAACCGGGTCGGAAGGCCTCTTTCGTCACGCGGCTTTGTCAAGCGGCCGCTTCTATGGCAGGGTACGGTCAGCAGGTTTCGGGGGCAGGTTCAATGGAACAGCGCCGATCGTCGCAGAGTTTCAAGCGCAAGGAACTCGTTGCAAAGCTCAATCCCACGGGGGTGCGCGCCTTCAAGGCCGCCGCCGACACGGCGAAGATGCGCGGCAACCCCTATGTCGAGCTCGTTCATTTCGTCCAGCAACTGGTGCTGTCCGAGCGCTCGGATGTGCAGATGATCGTTGCTGATGCCGGGCTGGATGTCAGCCGGCTGACGGCCGATATGACCCGGGCCATCGACAAGCTTCCCTACGGCGCGACCTCGGTCGAGGAATTCTCCGATCACATCTTCCACGCCATACAGGAAGGCTGGAGTCTGGCCACACTGGAATTCGGTGTCGAGGAGGTGCGCAGCGCGCATATTCTTCTTGCCTGTCTGAAGACACCGGCACTGGAAGGGCTGGTTTCGAAAATCAGCGCCGAATTCGACAAGATCGATGCGGACGGGGTTATTGCCCGCTTCGCCGACGTCACCGAAGGCTCGCTCGAAGCCGGCGCCCCTCCTGCCGCGGCGGCCGCCGAGACGCCGATCAGACGCGGCCCGGGCGGGGATTCGGCGCTGGCCAAATATGCCACCGACCTGACCCAGCGTGCTCGCGACGGCAAGATCGATCCGGTCGTCGGCCGCGACCCTGAAATCCGCCAGATCGTCGATATCCTGATGCGGCGCCGGCAAAACAATCCGATCCTGACCGGCGAGGCAGGTGTCGGCAAGACGGCGGTCGTCGAGGGCTTTGCCTTGCGCATCGCCCAGGGCGACGTGCCGCCGACGCTTCAGAATGTCAGCGTACGCATGCTCGATGTCGGGCTGATGCAGGCGGGCGCCAGCGTCAAGGGCGAGTTCGAAAAGCGGCTGAAGGCCGTCATCGACGAGGTTCAGGCCTCGGAGACGCCGATCATCCTCTTCATCGACGAGGCGCACACGCTGATCGGCGCCGGCGGCGCGGCGGGAACCGGCGATGCGGCCAATCTCCTCAAGCCGGCGCTCGCGCGGGGCGAGCTTCGCACCATCGCCGCCACGACCTGGGCCGAATACAAGCAGCATATCGAGAAGGATCCGGCGCTGACCCGTCGGTTCCAGGTGGTCAAGATCGAAGAGCCTTCCGAAGCGGTGGCCGTGCTGATGTTGCGCGGTGTCGCCGGCGTTCTCGAGCAGCACCACAAGGTACAGATCCTCGACGAGGCGATCGAGGCTTCGGTTTCGCTTTCGCACCGCTACATCCCGGCCAGGCAACTGCCGGACAAGGCGGTCAGCCTCCTCGACACCGCCTGCGCCCGCGTTGCCGTCTCGCAGCACGCCACGCCGGCGGAGGTCGAGGATATTCTGCGCCGCCGCCAGGCGCTCGAGGTCGAGGAAGGCATTATCGGCCGCGAGGCGGCGATCGGCATCGAAGTGGCCGACAGACGGGCTCGCGTGGAGGCCGGGTTGGCGGAAACAGAGGACACGCTTGCGGCAGCGCAAGCGCGCTGGGATCGGGAAAAGGCGCTTGTCGCCGAGATTCTCGACCTGCGCGCCAAACTCCGAGGCGAGGGCGTGCCGCTCGACACGGTGGAGGAGGGCGGGGAAGCCGCCCCGGGCGAGGCCGTCGATGCGCCAGCCGCCGAGGCGCATGAAAGCAAGGCACCTGGGGCCAAAACGCCGAAACCCGAGACGGCCGAACCCAAGGTCTCGAAGAGCAAGTCCACGAAGACAAAGGCGGCAAAGATGGAGGCGGCCGCCGCGCACGAGCCTGTCGGCGGGCCGGATTCCACTACCGATCTGGCGCGACTGCGCGAACTGATGGCTGAACTTGCCGAGGCGCAGGGCGAGAGCCCGCTGATCCTGCCGTCGGTCGATCGCAATGCGGTGGCTGCCGTTGTCCAGGACTGGACCGGCATCCCGACGGGACGGATGCTGTCCAGCCAGACAGAGAAGGCGCTCAAGCTCGCCGCCACTTTGTCCGAGCGCGTTGTCGGTCAGGACCATGCGATGGAGATGATCGCGAGGCGTGTGCAGACCAGCCGTGCCGGCCTCGGCGCGCCGGAGAAGCCGGTCGGCGTGTTCCTGCTTTGCGGCCCCTCCGGCGTCGGCAAGACCGAGACAGCCCTGGCGCTGGCCGAAACGCTCTATGGCGGCGAGCAGAACCTGATTTCGATCAACATGTCCGAATTCCAGGAGGCGCACACGGTCTCGACGCTGAAGGGCGCGCCGCCCGGTTATGTCGGCTACGGCAAGGGTGGCATCCTGACCGAGGCCGTGCGGCGCAAGCCCTATTCGGTGATCCTGCTCGATGAGGTCGAGAAAGCGCACCCGGACGTCCACGAGATCTTCTTCCAGGTCTTCGACAAGGGCATGATGGATGATAGCGAAGGCCGCCGGATCGACTTCAAGAACACGCTGATCCTGCTCACCTCGAATGTCGGCTCCGAGGTTATCATGGACCGCACGAAGAACGGCACCTTGCGCACCGGCATGGACGATCTGGACACCGCCTTGCGGGGCCCGCTGCTGAAAGTGTTTCCGGCCGCTTTCCTCGGCCGCGTGGTGACAATCCCCTACTATCCGCTCTCGGACGCGATGATCGAGGCGATCACAAGGCACCAGTTCGGCAAGATCGCGCGGCGCCTCAAGGCAACCAACGATGCCGAGCTGGTGATCGGCGACGGCGTCATGGACATGGTCAAGGCGCGCTGCACCGAGATCGAATCCGGCGGACGCATGATCGACGCCATCCTCACCAACACGCTGCTGCCGGAACTCAGCCGCGGCGTGCTCAATCGCTCGCTCGAGGGCAAGAAGATGACAAAAGTCACCGTCGGGGCCACGTCGGAAGGATTTACCTACTCTTTCGAATAGATCTTCGCCGTTCGCTCCGCAGCCCGGGCCAAAGCGCATTCCTATGACCGGTCAGGCCAATCATTGGCGCACCGGCACTCGTGAAAGGCACTCGCGCCAGGCTAAAGCCCCTGCGCTCTTTCCCGGCGCGCCTCACCGTTCATGGAGACGGCGAACCGCTCTAACCCCTTGTTTTGACGCAATTCCCAAGGTGCGCGCCATGCGCTTTCCAGGGTAAACCGGCAACACTTTTCCTGGCGTTGCTCCGGCAGGCCGTCGAAAAACTGTTTTGTGCACGGAACGCATCGGAATCAAACCGGGCACAGATCAGAGTCGAAACAGGTATCTCCGAGACTTTTTCATCAACCTGCTAGATCACCGTCTCTCCTCCATCGACAACCAGAATCTGGCCCGTCATGTACGAGGACCGGTCGGACACCAGAAACAGTACTGCTTCCGCGATTTCCTCGACGCTTGCCCAACGGCCAAGCGGCACCCTTTCGCGGATGTAGGCTTCGATGGCTTCCCGGCCTCCCATCTGGGCGATGAAAGGAGCATTGAAGGGCGTGTCCACCCAGCCCGGACAAAGCGCGTTGACGCGAATGCCGTAGCGGCCATAGTCGCCGGCCATCTGCCTGGTCATCGCGATCACCGCGTGCTTGGTCGTCGTATAGGCGATCATCTCGCGGTCGTAGAGCACGCCCGAGCTCGACGACGTGTTGAGGATGACGCCACGGCCCGCCTTCTTCATGAATGGCAGGACGATGCGGGCACCGAGGAAGTGTGCCCGCACATTGAGCGTCCACGAGGTGTCGAACCCTTTCACGCTTACGCCGAGCACGTCGCCTTCGACCTGTACGCCGGCATGATTGTGCAGGATGTCGATCCTGCCCTGAGTGTGGATGAAATCGTGAAAGCCGGCTTCAAGCGCCTGATCGTCGGTCAGGTCGAACACAAGTGGCTTTGCCCTGCCACCCGCGGCAAGAATCTGTTCGACGGTTGCGTTGGCGCCTTCGGCGCTACGATCCGCGACGCCGACCACCGCACCCTCGCGCGCAATGATCAGCGCCGCCGCCCTGCCGATGCCGGATCCCGCGCCGGTGACGATCGCGGTCCTGTCCTTCAGGATCATCCCTCTTCACCCTTTCTCGCCGGCTTGTAATCCTGCATCATCCGGCGGGCGAGCCTCGCCCGCTCCGGCGCGCGCCGACCAACCGTTGAGGACAAACAGGCATGTACGACTTCGGCCCCTTCGAGTTCGAGTCGAAGCAGGATTTTTTCGACAAGGCAATGCGTTTCTGGAATCCTGACAAAACCAGGTTCTGGCAGAAGGCCGGGATCGATCTGGTGATCGGCAGGCGGGAGGGCTATTTCCTCTATGATATGTCGGGGCGGCGCCTGATCGACCTGCACCTCAATGGCGGCACCTACAATCTCGGTCACCGCAATCCGGAGCTGGTCGAGACGCTGAAGGGCGCGCTCGACTATTTCGACATCGGCAACCATTGGTTCCCTTCCGTGGCGCGAACGGCGCTGGCCGAGTCCCTCGTCAATGTCTCGCCGGGAATGCGATACGCGATCTTCGCGCCGGGCGGCGCGGAGGCGGTGGACATCGCCATCAAGAGCGCCCGCTATGCCACCAAGCGGCGCAAGATCGTGTCGATCGTCAAGGGCTATCACGGGCATTCGGGGCTCGCCGTGGCAACCGGCGACGATCGCTTCACCAAGATCTTTCTCTCCGACCAGCCCGAGACGTTCATCCAGGTTCCCTTCAACGATATCGACGCCATGGAACGGGCGCTCAAGGGCGGAGACGTCGCGGCGCTGATCATGGAGACAATCCCCGCCACATACGGCTTCCCGATGCCGAAGGACGGCTATCTCGCCGCCTGCAAGGCGCTGTGCGAAAAGCATGGCGCGATGTATATCGCCGACGAGGTTCAGACCGGCCTGATGCGCACCGGCAGCATGTGGGGCTGGCAGGCCTACGGCGTCCAGCCGGACATCATGGTGACGGCAAAGGGCCTGTCCGGCGGCCTCTATCCGATCAGCGCGGCGCTGGTGAACGACAGAGCCGGCGGTTGGCTGAACGAGGATGGGGCAGCCCACATTTCGACGACCGGCGGGGCCGAGCTCGGCTGTGTCGTCGCCCACAAGGTCATCGAGATGCTGCAGCGGCCCGAACTGGTGGCCAATGTCGGCACCGTGACCGAGTTCATGGCGCAGGCCATGCGCGAGATGCAGGTTCGTCACGGCGACATCTTCACCGGGGTGCGGCAGAAAGGCGTGATCCTCGGGCTGGAATTCAGCAATCACCCGGAAGGCGCGGTCTTCGTGTCGCGTGCGCTCTACGAGCAGGGCGTCTGGGCGATCTTCTCGTCGCTCGACAAGCGGGTGCTGCAATGGAAGCCAGGCGTTCTCCTGGACGACGAGACCTGCCGGGACATCCTGGAGCGCTTCGATGCGGCAATGCCGCGCGCGCGGGCGTTGCTGCATGAGGCAGGCAAGGCGAGTTGACATGGTCCAAACCTCGCTGAAATTGTCAGGCGTCCCGTGCGAACGGGCGGCTGGGCTTGCCGAGATCGCGCGGGTTCCGGCAGGGAGCAGGTGTGCTGGGATAAGGCAGGACGGACGGTAATGGATTTCGACGCGCTCACCCACGACCAGCAACTCGGGATCCTGCGGGAAACCGCGGAGGCGGCCACCGCCAACTACGACCTGCCGGCGGACGTTTCCGTCGAGATGATCAACCTGTCGGAGAACGCGACCTACAAGATTGCGGCTCGCGACGGCCGGCGCTGGGCGCTCCGCATCCATCGCGACGGCTACCATTCAAGGACGGCCATTCAATCTGAACTGGCCTGGCTGACCGATCTGCGCCAGACCGGGATCGTCGCCACGCCCGTGCCGGTCGCGGGCAAGGACGGCGAACAGATCCAGCGTGTCGGCCATGCCAGATTGGCGCAACCACGCCATGTCGTGCTGTCGCAATGGGAGACCGGTTCGGAGCCGGGCATAGGCGAGGCGCTTGGCGAACCTTTCGAGCTGCTGGGCGAGGTGACCGCCCGCATGCACATCCACGCCCGGCAGTGGAAGCGCCCTTCCTGGTTCAGCCGTCCTGTGTGGGATTTCGAAACGAGCCTCGGCGAGGAGAGGCCGCATTGGGGACGTTGGCGTGACGGCATCGGCGTCGACGCCGCGAAAGCCCGGCTTTTTGGGCGCACCGCGGAGCTGATCGGCCGCCGGCTCGCCGCTTTCGGCAAGGGCCATGACCGCTTCGGCCTCATCCATTGCGACCTGCGGCTCGCCAACCTTCTGATCGACGGCAAGACGGTGAAGGTCATCGACTTCGACGACTGCGGCTTTGGCTGGTACATGTACGACGCGGCGACGCCCATCTCTTTCTACGAGCACGAGCCACAGGCGGCCGATCTCATCCGGTCATGGACGACTGGCTATCGGCGTGTGCTTGACCTGCCCAGGGCGGACGAAGACGAGATCCCGACCTTCGTGATGCTGCGCCGCCTGCTCTTGGTCGCGTGGATCGGCTCGCACGCCGAGACAGACCTCGCCAAGTCGATGGGCCTTCCCTATACCGAGGGAACGGTTGGGCTGTGCGAGGCCTATCTGAGCAAGTTTTGAACCACCCTATGCCAGAGCCTCCAGGCTCTCCGGCAGGATCTGGCCGCCATCGACAATGAGTGTCTGTCCCGTCACGTAGCCGGCTTCCTTCGACGCAAAGTAGAGCGCGGCGTGGCCGATGTCCTCCACGCGTCCGAGCCTCTTGAGCGGGATCGAGGCGGCCATGGTCTTCTGGTAGTCGTCGCCCAGGCCGGCAAGGCCCTCGGTCACGATGTTGCCAGGCATGACGGCGTTGACGGTGATGCCGTATCTCGCCAGTTCGATGCAGGCCGTTCGCATGAAGCCGAGCTGTCCCGCCTTGGTGGCGCCGTAGTGCGACCAGCCGGGAAAACCGGTGATCGGGCCGGTGATCGACGACGTCAGCACAACGCGGCCCTGGTCGGATGTCTTGAGATAGGGAACCGCCGCCTTGACCGCGTGGAAGGTGCCCTTGAGGTTGGTGTCGACAACCTCGTCCCATTGCTGTGAGGTCATGTCCTCGAGCCGTGCCTGGGGGAAGATGCCGGCATTGGCGCACAATACGTCGATACCGCCGCTTCTCTTGGCCGCCACTTCAAGCGCGCTCTCGATGCTGGCGAGCGAGGTGACGTCGCCAACCACGCCAAAGGCGCCATGACCGATCTCGGCGGCCGCGGCTTCGGCCTGGTCGGGATGGCGTGCAACGATGGCGACCTTGGCGCCCGAGAGTGCGAACACCCGCGCTATGCCCTTGCCGATGCCTTTCGACCCGCCGGTGACGACGACGGACCGACCCTTCAAAGACTGGGTCATGACTTGAAGCTCCAAAATGAGACGGGGACAGAGTGATGCCCCGTCCCCGTTGACGCAAGAAATCCAGGGCGAGGAATGCCCTAGCCCTCGTTCACCATGTGACCGATGTTGTCATACGCCTTGGGGTTGGCCGACTTCAGCACGAAGCCCCAGATCAGGCCGACGATAAGGATCGCAAGCCCGACATAGGGGATGCTCCTGGCAAAGCCATTGGTGCCGCCCAGAGTCGCCAGATTGGCGACCAGCGTATAGACGAGGACCAACTGCACAACGAGCGAGATCAACGGCGCGATGACAGTCGTCAGCATGCTGCCGCCGCCGTTCTTCTTGAACCACATGTAGATGGCCAGCGAGACAACCGCCTGCAGCACCAAAAGCAGTCCGGTGCCAAGCACGGCAAACAGCGTATAGACCCCAAGCCAGGCCTGTCCCGACGGATCGTCGAAGCCGTAGGCCAGACCGTAGAGCAGCACCCATACCGCCGCCAGCACCGACTGCAGCGCCGAGGCCTTGTGTGGGCTCTTGTGGTGGTCATGCGTCTCGGCGATCGCCTGCGGCAGAACGCCCTCGCGCGCCAGCGAATACAGATAGCGGGAAGCGGTGTTGTGGAAAGCCATGCCGCAGGCGAAGGAACTGGTCAGGATGAGCAGCGACATCAGCTGGTAACCCCAGCCGCCGACAAAACTCTGCACCGGCGTCAGGAAGAAGTTCACGCCATCGGAGAAGGCCTTGGCTACCATATCGGCCTCGGTCGGATAGGCCGCCACCGCGCACCAGCTGACGAAGGTGTAGAACAGGCCAAGGCCGATGACCGAAATCAGCAGCGATTGCGGAATGATGCGCTTCGGATCGCGGGATTCCTCGGCATAGTTCGGCGCCATCTCGAAGCCGACCCACGACCAGAACGCCATGAAGATGCCGACGGCCGCTTCMCCCGCCGGTATGGCGACGCTGCCGACCTTCTGCTCGGCGACAGGCGTGAACACCTTGAACACATTGAGCGAATCGCCGGAAAAATTCGTCCCGCCATGGGCAAGAATCACACCCAGCGAAAAGATCACCAGCATGATCACTTCAAGAATGAGGGCTATGCCGAGCAGCCGTGCCGAAACCTTCACATCGCGGTAGGCGAGCGCTGCGATGACCAAGATCATGGCGAGCGCCAGCACGATCCACGGCACGTTGATGCCGAAATGCTGCGAAAGCCACAGATTGCCGAAAAAGGCGAACAGCCCGGTGAGCGAGGCCTCGAACAGCGAGTAGCAGGCGAGCGAGCCGATGCCCGCCGACATGCCGACCTCGCGGCCGAGCCCCTGGCTGATGAAGGAGTAGAAGCCGCCGACCGACGATACGCGCGATGCCATCGCGGCATAGCCGATCGAGAAGATGGTCAGCACGATCGTCGCCATGAGGAAGGCGGCAGGGGTATATTTGCCGATGCCATAGCCGGCAGCGAACGGGACATTGCCCAGCATCGCCGACATTGGCGCCGCGCCGGTGACGGCCAGAAAGAGCACTCCGGCGAGCCCAACGGCCTTCGAGTGCAAAAGATTGATGCTGTTGCTCTTCGAGACGTCGATCGTCCCGCGTGCAGTTTCAATGGCCATGAAGCCCTCTCCATTCGTGACAGCTAAATGCAGTTCCCCGCACAGGGCGGCCGATGTGTCCCGGCCTGCTCGTGCCGCGATGACACTACGGACGCAGCGTCACTTTGCCAAGGCCATGATTTTGCATAGCTCGCCGCTCGACATCACGTGACAATAGATCATGTTGATGATTTCGAGCTCCTTGTGGTGAAGCTCCTCGGTCGCCGCCGCGCAGCAATCCTCGAGCACGATGACGGCATAGCTCTCATCCGCCAGGCTGCGCACCGTCGAGGACACGCACTGGTCCGTGAAGATACCGCAGCAGATGACATTTCGGATGCCGAGATTGTGAAGGATCAGGCGCAGATTCGTCCCCGTCAGCGCGGAATCGGTGGTCTTGGTCACCACGATCTCGTCGCCGGCCGGCTGGAGCTCGGCAACCAGCTGCGACGGTGCGTCGTCCTTTGGCAGCAGCAAGTTGTTCCAGCCCGGCATTTTCTGGGAGAGCGAGCGGTCACGCCCGTCCTTGGTGTGACAGGCGATGCGGGCAAAAAGACATTCGATGCCGTTTTGCCGTGCCAGTGCCAGCAGTCTTGCCGTGTTCGGTATGACCGTGCCGTGCATACGCTCGTGGAACGGCGTCCACAGATCGTAACGGTGCTGTTCCTGCGGCGAAAGCGATGCGCGATCCGGCCGCTCCAGGTAGGTGTTCTGAACGTCGATGACGAGGATGGCTGTTTGCGCCGGCACCAGCACCGGATCATCCGGCTCGGGCGCACCGAGGTAATAGAGCGAACGGAATCCGGTTTTCCAGCTCATGCGGTCCTTTCAGAAGCGGAACGTGAAGAGCCCTCGCGCCGCATAGGTCTCGGCGGCCTCTTCGATGAAACGGGCGATGCGTTCGGCCTGATAGGTATGGCGCATCGTGGCCGCGGCCTCGAGCAGTTCTTCCTTGGATTTGGCGCGGCCGGGGCGCAGCAGTTCATAGACCTGCATGATGAAATCCTGCGGCACCTCGACAAGCTCCGCCCCGCGCTCGAAGTTGAGTGCCAGTGTCGGCCGTCCGACATCGCGCGCCACATCGGCCTGTGCCTGCAGCGCTTGTGGGGTGATGCGGAGGTCCTCCATCGTCACGTCGCCCGCGAGCACCGAATCCAGCGTTATGTCGGCAAGCGACTTGCCGCGCTTGCCCGTCACGGCGCCGGGCTGTGTTTCGGCGAGCGGATAGTCGGCGCGCGTATGGGTCACGATTTCACTCCCGTCAGGGTGACGTCGACCTCTTCGGGAGCCGCACCAGCCTCGGTCAGTCCGGTTTCGATGGCGTAGATGAGGGCGACGCGGGCGTGGTAGCGCGACCCCATGGCCTCGCCGCGCTGCGGCACCACGACGGGCTCCGGCATTTCGCCCAGCGCATAGGCTGCCGCATTGGCGCCCAGCGCGCGATAGTGCTCGAGCCTGGTGATCGGCGCGTTGGAAAACAGTTCGAGGTTGTTGTGCGGCTGGCGGTCACGCTGGTGGATGACGGCCGTGCCCTTGGCCTGGATGCCGATGCCGATGCCGCTGCCGGCCATCCGGGCGGCGGACAGGCCGAGGAAGGAGGTATCGGCCGTATGGCGGAAGCGGACGACGCGCGCCTTGAGCCCCCGCGCGCGGATAGCATCGAGCATGGCGCCGAGCACTTCGGAGAGCCGATGTCCGGCCGTCGTCCGGTAAAGCTTGAGCCCGAAAGCCGGGCTGATGCCAATGACCACATCGTCCTTCGCCGATCCGTTGGCCGCGGGCCCCAGGTTGCGATAGCGGATATGCCTTGTCTCGTCCTTTTCGTGCAGGGCTTCCGAGCGCAGCACCTCCTTCTGGTCCAGCACATCGCGGATGTCGTTGAGCTGCAGGCGCCGTTCTTCGGACACGCGGTAGCCGGAACCCGGGCCGAGATAGTCGTTTGGATCGTTGACCGCGCTGACGATCCGCCCATTGCGGATCATCGCCGATGTCTGGAGATAGTCGCCGGAAAGGCGCAGCTTGACCACGTCGAGGAGGTTCTCAGCCTCTTCGCGGAACCCACGCCTGGCCAACGCCTTGACGACGTCGAGCACGGTGATGCCGCGCTCCTTGATGGCTTCGCTGATAAAGCTGACGTCACGCGGCATCAGGCTGCGCGTATCGTCGGAACCGGACGCATAGACCACGCTGCTCTTCATGTCCTCGGTCGGTGAGGAAAGGCCGAGTTCCTCGAACACGGCGGCGATCGCTTCCACCGCCCGCTCGCGCAGCTCGATCGCGCGCGACTCGGGCAGCGGCGTCAGCCCGCCATCGGCCTCGAAATCACGCTGCAGCACAAGATAATCTTCCAGTTCCTCGCCGTTGATCAGCGACGGGTTGAAAGAATTGTCGTATTTCAGGATCGATCCCATTCCGGAGCAGATCAGATCCGAACCGGCAATCAGGTAGGGAAGGATCTTGGCGCCGACGCGAATTTCGGATTCGGTCGAGCGCGCGTCATTGCCCGAGGCGCATTCGAGATCGAGCCAGACGGCGATGAGGTTCTCGGCCATCAGTTCGCGAACACCGCCGGGTATGGTGGCGGTCAAAGGCGCTCCGTCGATACCGCCATTCTGCGTGCCTTGCACCCCCATGCCGCGCTGCAGGCAGAGGCAGCGCGCTTCCAGGTAGAGCAGCGATTTGGCTTCGTGGAAGCCCATCAGCAACTCGGAGCCGGCACCCGACGTACAGCGCATCTTGACGCCGCGCGAGGCGTAGGCGGCGGCCAGAAATGCCTTGGACCACGGCGTGTCGTCGCCATCGGTGAACGACTTTTCAGTGCCGTAGACCGAAACGGTCTCGGCGTAGGAGGTGAAGCCGGCCATCGCGATGCGCAGCTCTTCGGCTTCCTCGCTGGAGCATTGGAACAGCGTTCCCCAGCGACCGACAGCGCCACCTACCGCGCACGCCACCGCGTTGGACCAGGCGTTGCGCGACACGCGCATCGTTGTCTCGATCTCGTCGAAGCCGAAGGCGACGGCGGTCGCTGCATCGGCGGCGAGTTGCAGGGGATCGTCCTTGGCGTTGGTGACGTGCGCCTGGTTGCCGGGCGTCTTGCGGGCCCGCATCTTAGAGTAGGCGAAGGCGATCTCCAGCGCGTTGAGCCGCGACACCACATCGGCGAGTTTGGCGGGTGTCATGCCATGGGCGAGCCGCACCAGCGTTTCGCGCGGCACATTCATGTCGACCAGCCAGCGTGCGACGGTCGCCGAGTCCAGCGCCATCGCTTCAGGCGCCACCTCCGGATCGATGTGATGGCGGGCGATGAAGCGGTCGATCATGTCGTAGTCGTGTTCGAGCACCCCATCGAGGGATACGACGCGCCCGCCCTCGATGCCGATGCCAGGTTGCGGATCGGCCGGACTGGAGAAAGCGGAGAAGCCGTTGGCGGGGTCTTCCGCCGCAAACTTGTCCAGCCGCAACGGCCGCTCGTCCCAGTCGGCGAAGCGCTTCCAGCGGTTCAGTTTCGGCGTCATGCGTGCGATCCTCGACCCGGCCGAAAGACTAGTGAATGCCTACGCGCCACACAATGGCCCTGGATCGACCGCCGGCCAAGGGCGCGCACGCCACAGGCTCAAAATACGCGAGGCTCCTCGCCATCCTGCCGATCCTTGCAGCAGAGGCACTCGAAATCCACCGACGGCAGAGGCGCCGGTGCCACAGGTCCTACGCCATTCTGCTTCGTTTTGCGGGAACGTGGCGCGACGTGTTTCGGCATCGAGCCCGGCCGTCAAAGATCAGGTTTGGCCGGGCAAGTCTCACGGGCCCGACCGCTCCGGCGCAGCGAGCAACGAGGTAAACATCTGCGCGTAGTTCTCTGCCTGCACGCCCCAATCCCACTCTCGGATCGTCTCGATCATGCGGGCGGCCATCCGCGCCCGGAGCGATGGCATGTCCCGCAACAGGGCGAGCCTGTTCGCTAGCCCTTCCGCGGTCCCATCGAAGAACAGCCCGTTGTCGCCATCCCGAATCAGCTCCGGCATGTTTCCCACACGGGTCGTCACCAAGGGGACGCCGCACGCCGCCGCCTCCAAGCAAGGATTGGGAGTGCCTTCGCTGCGACTGGCGCAGACATAAACGTCGAGATCCCGGTAGAAGTCGAGCATTTCGTCATGGTTGCGCCAGTGTTGCTCCCGAATCGCGGTCTGCAGTCGCACGCCCGGCACGGCAGCGACCGCGGGCTCGATGACGTCGTGGAAGCCGCGATGTGCCGGACCATGGTTGCCGAGACTTCCCGCCCATCCGACGCGGAGCTCACCGGGATAGGGTTGCGGCTCTGGCGGGGGGCAAAAGAATGTCGTGTCGACTCCATTGGGCGTGTAGTGGACCGGAATACGCAGCAGAGGAGCGTATTCGTGCTCGAGCTTCCGATTGTTGACAAAGACGGCGCGCGCCAACCGCTGCAGGATAGCGAGCCCGGGCTCGCGGAATTCGCCCTCCATCTCCCTGTGGCTGCAGATCCCGATGAGCAGCCTGTCGGACCGCCGGGCGAGGACCGATTCCGGCAGAGGCAGCTTCGCGATCTGGAACCAGTAGAAGATGAGCACGATATCCGCCGCGTTCACGTCGGACTCAGTCACATCATGCTGAAATCGTTCGACGATCTCGAACCTTCTTGCCAGCACGCGCCGAAGATTCTGGGTCTTTCTATCGATCGCCCAGCCGGGTCGGTCCGCGATCGCCAAGATGCGGGGGAGCTGTCCATCGCTCACGAGGCGTACCGCGCCAGCCAGTGCGCCAACCATGGATTGGCGTCGTCCAGATCATCGTCCGTCACAGTGGTGCGCACCTGGGCAGCGTCCGGCAGTTGGATATCGCCGGGTCGCAAGCGGGGTCGCCATCCGTGCCAACCACGACCATTGACCTCCTCGCTCAGGAACCGGCGGCCACCATACTTGCGCGCGGCGTGCTCTGCGCTCAGGAACAGATAATGCTTCATGCGAAAACGCTCGGGCGATAGCCTCACCGGCTCCCCGAAGCGCACGCGATGGCCCCCTGACCAAGCGATCTCCATGGGGCCGTCCTGTTTCTTGTACGCACGCACGCAGTGCGGGGAGAACGGCCGGAACGGATAGTAGCTGCGCAGCGTGTGTTGGTAATTGGGATTGTCGTGATCGGGGGCTTCCCTGGTGGGAATGAACGTGAACTCCGAAGACTCGATCGCATTGAAGCCGAGTGCGTCGGCTGCCGCAATGGCGGAGACCAACGATGAGTACGAGGTCGGCGGAAGATGGATCTCGTCAGCGTCGAGATGCATGAACCAGTCAGCATCAAGCGACTGAAATAGTTCCTCTTTGCGGCGAAGAAGCTGTTCCCAGCAATACCAGCCGTTGTGCGGGATGCTTTCGAAACCTATCAATCCGGCCCCGCGGTAGCGCTGGGCAATCTCAAGCGTTCGGTCCGTCGACTGATTGTCGCAAATGTAGACCTGTACGCCTTGACGAAGGAGGTTCTCGATACATCCAGCGACGAACCGTTCCTCGTTCCGTGTTGTCAGGACCGCGACGACGCGCGGGAAGTTCCTGTCACGCGCAGCATGCGCAATTCGGCTGTTGAGTCCGACCAAGTTCCTCAATCCTTCGTTGTATGCTCCCGGATGCCATGCTGGCCGGTCAACTGGCGCAATTACTGAACTTGCCTGAAATGACAAGTCTAAAGACTCAAGGGCTGCCATGCCAACGCGCCGTCACGTGAAGTGCAACACGCTCATGGCGGTTCCCGTCGCGATCGCGAGTCTCGGGAATATGCGTATCCGGAAAGAGGCCGGACGGCCGCTTGTGGCGGCGGCGCGCTTCTGCACAAGGGAACGGGACGGCGTGGCCGAGTTGCCTGATACGTTGCGTCTTCTTCAGGCAGCCTATTCAGGCCGCCTATTGGTGAAGCGGACCCGAAATATCCGCGTGGCGACCGAAATGTCGGTGTGAGCGGCGCGACGATACGGCGAATGGCCATCGCGCCGCTGGAAGGGCTGCCGCGCGCCGCGCTCGATCCCTGCGTTAAGTTGGGTTGCCCAAGCCGTTTGTCTTGCGCCACGCCTCGTACTCTGCGCGGGCGTCGTCATGCAGCGGATAGTAGCGTTGCAAGGGGGCGCCCTGAAGGAGCTTCTCTCGCGAGAACTCTTCCCAATCGTGATGTGTCTTCGCCTCTTCGATGACCTTTGCGGCCATTGCGACGGGAACCACCACGACGCCATCATCGTCGGCAACGATGATGTCGCCGGGGATTACCGTGACGCCGCCGCAGGCAATCGGAACGTTGACGGCATTGGGATAGATGCTGGTCTGCACATGATAGTTGGGCGTCCAGCCGCGCAGCCAAAGCGGCAGGTCGAGCTTTTCGACATTGGGCCTGTCGCGCATGCATCCGTCGATGACGATGCCCGCGCCGCCTCGGCCCTTGAAATAGGTCGACATCATGTCGCCGAAGACACCCGAGCTCATGTCGCCGCGCGCGTCGACCACGACCACGTCGCCTTCCTGGGCGTGATAGAGCACATGCCGATGCAATTGTGTCTCCGGATCGGCATACTCCCCCTCGTTGAAGAGATCAGGCCGCTGCGGCAGGAACTGCAGCGTCAGCGCCGGCCCGACGATCGACTTACCGTGGTTCTGCGCCACCGGTCCGACCATATGCGGATTGCGGAAGCCCATATGGCCGAGCGTGCCGGCAACGGTCGCGGCACCGATCTCCCTCAGCCCCTCGATCAGGTCCTTGGGCGGCCGAATGATGTCGGAGGTATGCGTCATGGTGGACTCCGGTTGAAATTGAACTACCAGTTGGTGACAGAACCATCGCGGCGCTTGAGGTGGGGCGCTTCCCAGAAGCGGAAGCTCTGCGCCTGGATCGCCGCCTCGTTGACCTCGACGCCGAGCCCCGGCAGATCGCCGACCGGATAGGCGGGCCCCTCGAGTTGTGGTTGCACGGGGAAGAACTCGGAACTGTCGAAGCCCAGCTTCCTTTCAGGCACCCTGGTCTCGAGCCAGGCGAAATTGGGGACCGCGGCGGCGAGATGCACGGTCGCGGCCGTGCACACCGGCCCGAGCGGATTGTGCGGCATCAGGTCGACATAGTGCGCCTCGCTCCAGCCAGCGACCTTCATCGCTTCGGTGAGCCCGCCGACATTGCAGACATCGAGCCGGTTGAACTGATGGATGCCGCGCTCGATGTAGGGCAGGAACTGCCACTTGCTGGCAAATTCCTCGCCGATGGCGAACGGGATGTCGGTCATCGTGCGCAGGGATTCGTAGGCTTCCGGGGTTTCGTCGCGTATCGGCTCCTCAAGGAAATCGAGCACGCCGCGGCCGAGCTTGTTGCAGAAGCTCGCCGCCTCGGCCACCGACAGCCGATGATGATAGTCGATGCCGAGGACGACCTCGTCGCCCAGTGCCTCGCGGGCCTTGTTCAGCATCCGAGCGGTCACGCCGATCGACTCGCGCGGCTCGAAGATGTCCTTGCTGTTTTGCCCGGCCGGGAAGAAGCGGATCGCCTGCCAGCCCTGCTCGCACAGTTCGCGGGCTCGTTCGATGGCGACATCTCCCTCGGCCTCGTCACCGGTCGAGGCGAAGGTGGGGACGCGGTCGCGCTGCTTGCCGCCGAGCAGTTCGTATACCGGCACGCCCAGCGCCTTGCCCTTGATATCGTGAAGCGCGATGTCGATGGCGGAAATCGCCGCTTGCAAAACGCGCCCGCCTTCAAAGTACTGGCTGCGATAGGCCTCTTGCCAGATGCGGCCGATCTGCAGGGGATCGCGACCGATGAAGAATTCGCGATAGTGCTCGACCGCGCCGGTGACGGCTCTCTCGCGGCCGCTCAAGCCGCTCTCGCCCCAGCCGAAGATGCCCTGGTCGGTCTCGACCTTCACCAGCATCTGGTTGCGCGTTCCGACCCACGCCGGGTAGGGCTTGATCGCGGTGATCTTGAGCTTCGTCGTCATCCACGCCCGTGTCCCAAACGCCTGTCTCAGGCGGCCTCTAGAGCCATTTCAGTTTCGCCGTCGAACAGGTGCATCCGCTCCTGATCGAACTCCAGCCAGATCTGCTCGTCAGGTTTGACGGCAATGTTGGGGGACACGCTGATGTTGACGATGGCGCCCGAGAGCAGCGCCTGCACGAAGGTCACGTCTCCGGTTGGTTCCACCGTATAGGCCTTGGCCGGAATGGCGCCGGGAACCGCGCTCTTGTGGAGTTTGATCGTCGAGTGTCGCGCACCGAGCACGACCTTCCTGCCGGTCGCTCTCTGGGCCTTGCGTGCGTTGAGTTGCGACAGCCCGAGGCTCCAGCCTTCCGCGCTCTTCAGGACGGTGTCGCCGTTTGCCGTCGATGCCTCCAGCGGAATAAGGCTCATCGCCGGGCTGCCGACGAAGCTGGCGACGAACATGTTGGCGGGATGCGCGAAAACCTGCGCCGGCGAATCATATTGCTGCAGATAGCCGCCGTTCATCACAGCCATCCTGTCCGCCATGGTCACGGCCTCGAGCTGGTCGTGCGTCACATAGACGATCGTCGCCTTGAGGTCCTGATGGAACCGCTTGATTTCGGACCGCATCTGGACGCGCAGCTTTGCGTCGAGATTTGACAGCGGTTCGTCCATCAGGAACACCGCCGGATCGCGAACAAGCGCGCGGCCAAGCGCCACGCGCTGCTGTTGCCCGCCCGAAAGTTCGCGCGGCTTGCGCTCGAGCAACTGCGTCATGTCGAGCACACGCGCTGCTTCCCGGACCTTCTTGTCGATCTCGGCCTTGGGCAGCCTGCGCATCTGCAGCGGGAAGGCGAGGTTCATGTAGACCGACTTTTGCGGATAGAGCGCGTAGTTCTGGAACACCATCGCGATGTCCCGGTCCTTGGGGTCGAGGTCATTGACCACCTGGTCGCCGATGACGATGTCGCCCGATGTGATCGGGATCAGCCCGGCGATGAGGTTGAGCGTTGTCGTCTTACCGCAGCCCGAGGGGCCGACGAGCGCGACGAACTCGCCGTCATTGACGGTCAGCGAAACCTCGTTGACGGCTTTGAAGCTGCCATAGGTCTTGACGAGATCTTTGAGGACCACATGGGCCATCGGCAACTCCCTAATGCTTGACCGCGCCTTCTGTAAGGGCGCGTACGAAGTATCGTTGCAGGACCAGGAACAGCACGACGACGGGCACGCTCATCATGAAGCTGGCCGCCATCAGGCCCGGAAAGTCCGTCGTGTTTTCCGAGAAGAAGCGCTGGATGCCGACCGGCAGCGTCAATTGTTCGTTCTTGGAGAGAAAGGTGTAGGCGTAGATGTACTCGTTCCACGCACCGATGAAGGAATAGATCGCCGTGGCGATGATCCCCGGCGTCGAGAGCGGCATCACGATCAGGATAAAGGCCTGGAACCTCGTTGCCCCGTCGATGCGCGCCGCCTGCTCGAGCTGCACCGGGATGTTGTCGTAGAAGCCCTTGAGCAGCCAGATCGCCAGCGGCAGGCCGAAGGTGAGATAGGTGAGAACGAGCGAGCCATGCGTGTTCACCAGCCCGATCGCGCGCATCAGGATGAACAGCGGGACGAGAAAGATCACCGCCGGGAACATGTTGCGAAGCAAGACGGTGAAGAACAGGAAGTTCCGGCCCGGAAAGGTGAAGCGCGAAAACGCGTAAGCCGCCGGAACCGCCACGATCACCGAAAGGACAGTCGTGGCGGCGGAGACGTAGAGGCTGTTCCAGAAGAAGCGGAGGAAGTCCTGGCCGACACTGTTCTGCGGATCGAGCAGCTTCTGGTAGCTGGCCAGGGTCGGTTGGTCAGGCCACCATTGCGGCGGGAATTGCATCGCGGCGAAGCCGGACTTGATCGAGGTGATCAGCATCCAGGCCATCGGCAACGCGGTGTAAAGCAGCATGAATACGAGGAAGATGCGCCCGCCCCAGCGCCATCCGTCTATGCGCATGCGGCGATGGGCCTGGCCTCGACGCGATGTCTCGGCAATCGTGCTCATGCGCCTTCATCCCTCCGGTCGTTGCCGCTTAGCGCGCGGACATAGAAGTAGCCCAGCGTCATCAGGATGATGAACAGCAGCACCGAATAGGCCGATGCCACCCCCCAGCGCTGCCGGCCGAAGGCGAGCTCATAGATGTGGGTGATCCAGATATGCGATGCGTTCGACGGGCCGCCGCCGGTCATGATCCAGGGGATGATGAAGGAGTTGAAGTTGGCGACTGCCAGCAGCAGGATCGTCACTGTCGAGACATTGCTCAAATGCGGGAAGGTGACGTGCCAGAAGCGCTGCCACGCATTGGCTCCGTCGACCTTGGCGGCGCGCAGCAACTGGTCGGGAACCGTCTGGAGGCCGGCCATCATCATGATCATGGCGAACGGAAATTCGCGCCAGATGTTGACGACGATGAGGGAGGGCAGCACCGTTGAGACACTGTCGATGAAATTCGGCGGCCGGTCGGCCAATCCAAGGCCGACCAGCACCGCGCCGATGATGCCGAAGTCCGAATGGTAGATCCACTTCCAGATATAGGAGGCGGCGACCGCGCTGATGACCCAGGGAATGATCAGGATGGCGCGCAGGACACCACGGCCGAAAAAGTCGCGGTGGAGAGCCAGCGCCGCGGCAAACCCCAGAACGAAGGAGATGACGGTGGATCCCACCGTCCAGATCAGCGTGTTCCAGGTGACCTTCCAGAACACCGCACTGGTGAGGATGGTCGTGTAGTTGTTGAAGCCGACGAAAGTCTTGTCGCGGAGCTGCAGGCCAGGCGGCGTATTAAAGAATGACAGATCGATCGTGTAGTAGATCGGATAGGCGATGACGACGAGCATCACGGCGATCGCGGGCAGCACGTACGCGTAGTCGGCGCGATGCTCCCAGATCTTGCGCAGCACGCCGGCTCTACCGGTTTGCAATCTTCGGCGAGCCTCGGCCTTGCCGGTCACTATCGTCACTTTGGCGTGCCCTTGTTCTTCGGAACGAACCGGCTGACCCGCGGAGCAGCCGGTCAAGATCGCAGGTCAGGCTCGGACTAGAGTCCGCCCATCAGGTCCTTCACCTTCTTGGCCGCGTCGTCCGCTGCCTGATCGACGGTCATCGCTCCGGTCAGGGCATTCTGCAGCATGTCCGGGATGATGATGTTCATGATCTCGGGAGATTGCGGCAGCGCCGGGAATGGAATGCCGTACGGCAGCATCGAGGTGGTGACATCGAGGAACTTGATGCTGTCCAGGCGTTCCTTCATCCACTTGGTCTTGAAGCCGTTGAGGTTGCCCGGGTTCGAGCCGGCATAAGCCATCTTCAGGGACCACTCGGGGCTCGACCACATGCAGATGATCGCCTTGGCGGCCGGTTCGTCCACCTTGCCGCCCTCGACATATTCGGGCTTCAGGATGTGGATGTTCGAGCCGCCGAACACGACCGCGCGCTTGCCGTCGGGGCCGGTCGGGATCAGGCCGTAGCGCATGTTGTCGATGACGGTCTGCGCCTTGTCCTTGTCGGTGCCGGTCGCCTTTTTCTGCAGGTCGAGCATGACATTGTAGTCGGACGGGTGCGAGATCATCATGCCGAGCTGGCCCGCGAGGAACAGCGGCTGGTTGTCGGCCTGCTGGTTGGTGAGCGCCGAAACCGGAACCGACTTGTCGCGCACATACATGTCGTAAGAGGCTTGCAGCGCGGCCTTACTCTGCGGGCTGTCGAGTTCGATCTGCTGATAGGTCGGGTTCGCCGTGGCTTCGTCGAAGACGCCGCCGCCATAGGCCCACAACTGAGGCATGAAGCGATACGGGGTATTGCCGGCATTCTTGCGAGCCACGAGGCCGTAACCGGCAATGCCGAGCTTGTCGTGGATCTGCTTGGAATATTTGACGACGTCGTCCCAGGTTGCCGGAGCCTTGTCCGGATCGAGGCCCGCGCGCTTGAAGATATCGGCATTCCAGATGAACGCCATCGTTTCATTGTTGGTTGGGATGCCGTAGGTCACGCCGTCCCAGGTCACGGCTTTCATGGCGCCGGGCCAGAAATCATCGGCCGAATACCCTACGTCCTCGGGCTTGAGCGGCTGCAGATAGCCCTTTGACGCGAACTCGGTGCCACCCAGAATTTGCAGGCGGACCGCCATCGGCGCCGCATTGCCGAGGAGCGCGGTGCGGAACTTGTCCAGGAGATCGTTGTAGGTGAGGGCCTGTTCCTCGAGCTGAATGTTCGGATAGGTCTTGCGGAAGGTCTCGAAGAAATCCTTGTAGTACTGGCGCAAGAGATCGGGGTCGCCCTCGAACACGCCCTGATACCAGAAGGTCAGTCGCCCCTTGTAGTCGAGCGGGGTGACCTTGGCGCAATCGGCCGCCGTGTCAAAGTCCTGCGTGCCCGCAATGGATCGCACATATTCCGGCGACCACTTGCTCAAGTCGACCGGCGGAGCAGCCAGAGCCGGTGCGGACATCAACGATGCGATCAATGCAGTGGAGACAGTGCCGCGCAGGACGGCACCGCCGAGTGTGAACCTCGTCATAGGTATCCTCCAGGTTTCTCTCCCACGCCGCTCTGCATCGGGGCAAGCGGCTTTGTTCGTCGGCCGCGGGGACATCTCCTCAAATGTATCCCTTCGAGCGCTTTATACGTTTTCAGATCGCAGATTGGCTGTCAACGCAACAAATCGTACATTGTTTATGGAAATCGTGCGTGATATCGAAAAAGGCGTGTATTCATGGAAGGGGGAACCGGCCTTGGCCGAAACGCGGGAATTTAAGGCAGAGCCACCCGAGGGGATCGATCCTCTCGGCGCGTCGAGCGAGGGCGCCTCGCTTTATGAGCTGATCAGGGAGGACATCATCGAGGGCCGGCTCGCCGCCAACGAGCGGCTTGTGGTCACCGATCTGGCCCGACGTCACGGCACCTCGACCAATCCGGTGCGCGAGGCCTTGCAACTGTTGCGTGGCGAAGGCTTTGTCACCTTTCTCCCCAATCGCGGGGCACGCGTGCGACCCATAGATCAGGATTTTGTCCGCGATATCTACGAGATCGGCGTGCTGATCGAGCCGGCCCTGACGCGATGGTTCGTGAACATGGCCACCGACGAGGACATCGCCGAACTCGAACGTCTTCAAGGTCTGATCGAAGAGAACAACTTCGCCGACACGTTCAGGCACAGCGAGCTGGACACCGCCTTTCACACAGTGATGTACCAGCGGCACTACAACCGCCATGCCGCCGAGCTTTGGTGGAAGCATCGCGAAGTGCTGCGCGCCGTGAGCCGGCGTTTCAACTTCACGCTCGCCCGGCGTGCCGCGATCATCCGCGAGCACCGGGAGCTCATCGCGCATGTGAAGGCGGGAAATGCCGACGAGGCAGCCGAACTCATCGCCCGCCACGTCGAAGGCTCCGGTCGGCATGTCCTCGAACACATGCGCGCGCGCAACGCCGCGCGTGCAGGGTAGAACAATCGGCCCAGAACACCGCTCTTCGGGTCTTCCAGATAAAGGTAGTTGAGAGATGAAAATCACGAGCATCCGGCCGTGGCTGATCAAATCCGATGCTTCTTATTGGGGAGAGTACCTGTTCGTCGAAGTGACGACCGACGAGGGGGTGAGTGGCTGGGGAGAGATCACCACCACGACCAAGCTGGCCAACCGTGCGCTCTGCACGATCCTGCGGCAGATCGGTGCCGCCGTGACCGGCGAGGATCCGGCGCGCATCGAGCACCTCTGGCACAAGATTTTCCGCAGCTTCACCTATATGGGCAGCCGCGGCGCCGCCGTCGAATGCGTGAGCGCCATCGACATAGCTCTCTGGGACATCCGTGGCAAAGTCCTCGGCAAGCCGATCTACGAGTTGCTGGGCGGACCGGTGCGCGAGGAAATCGCGCTCTACACCCATCCAAACCAGTCCAAATTCACCGGCAAGGAGGCTGTGGTCCGCGAAATCAGGGATATCGTCGAATCCGGACACACGGCACTCAAGTTCGACCCTTTTCCGCATCAGGGCCGCGGCACTGATGGGCTGTCGCGCGAGCAGCGGGACGGCTATCTCGATGGCAGCATGACCCGCAAGGACGAGCGCGAAGCAGCCGAACTCACCGCGCTGATCCGCGAAACGGCGGGCCCCGACGTCGACATCCTCATCGATGCGCATGGTCGCTTCGACGTTCCCACCGCCATTCGCCTTTGCCGCAGCCTCGAGGAAGCCGGCCAGATCGACTGGTTCGAGGAGCCCTGTCCGCCCGAGAGCCTCAACGCGCTCAAGCAGGTGCGCGACAAGGTCAGTGCCCCTATCTCATGGGGCGAGCGCGGCCACACGAAATGGGATTTCGTGCCGGTGCTCGAGAACAAGCTCGCTGACTACATCATGCCCGACGTCACCTGGACCGGCGGCATTACCGAACTCAAGAAGATTTCCGCCCTGTGCGAAGCCTACTACATCCCCGTCTCGCCGCATGATGCCGCGGGGCCGATCAACGTGGTCGCCGGGGCGCAGGTGATGATGACCGTTCCGAACTTCTACAAGCTCGAAACGTCGGAGTGGAACCTGGGCAAATATGATCACCTCATCGACAGACCGCTCGACGTTTCGAACGGCAGCCTGAAGCTGACGTCGAAGCCTGGTCTCGGTGTCGAGATGAACCGCGACTACCTGCAAGCCCATGAGATCGCGCTGAGCTAGCAACGCTCAAATGCCGGACGGCGCTTGGGGAGCGGCAAGCCCCGGACAAGAACGAGGACAAGTCATGCCAAAGACGGGCGGAGCCGGCGAGGCTCTCAATCGGGTCAACACGAATTCCAGGCCATCCGACCTTCGCATCACCGACATGCGGGTGGCCGAAATCGTCGGGGCGCCGTTCACTTCGGCGCTGCTCAAGATCTATACCAACCAGGGCATCGTCGGGCTCGGCGAGGTGCGTGACGGCGCCAGCGCCACCTACGCGCTGATGCTGAAAAGCCGGCTGCTTGGCGAGAACCCTTGCGACATCGATCGTCTGTTTCGCCGCATCAAGCAGTTTGGCGGTCACGGCCGGCAAGGCGGCGGCGTCTCGGCGGTCGAGATCGCGCTCTGGGACCTCGCCGGCAAGGCCTACGGCATCCCCATCTACCAGATGCTCGGCGGCAGGTTTCGCGATCACGTGCGTGTCTATTGCGATACCGATGCCGAGAAGCCGAGCGGCACCGAAACCGGAAAGCGCCTCAAGCAGCGCATGGACCGGGGTTTCACCTTCCTCAAGATGGACCTTGGCTTGATGCAGATCGCCCATGTCCCGGGCGCCGTGTCCGCGCCCGCCGGCGCGCTCGAAGGGTTTCATGCCAATTCCCGCGGCCGCGGCGGCACGCTTGAGGAGCGCAAGGCGCGCAATCTCGCCTATGACGCGCAGAACGTGCAGCACCCGTTCACCGGCCTGCATTTCACCGAAAAGGGGATCGACCTGCTCGAGCAGTACATACACGAGGTTCGCGAGGTGATCGGGTACGAGATCCCGCTCGCCATCGACCATGTCGGCCATATCTCGCTGCAGGACGGCATACGCCTGTCGCGCCGTATCGAGAAATACGTGCCGGCCTGGCTGGAGGATGTGATCCCCTGGCAACACACCGAGCAGTACCGACAATTGCAGGGCGCCACCACGGTGCCGATCTGCACCGGCGAGGACATCTACCTCAAGGAAGGCTTCGAGCCGCTGCTCAAGAGCGGCGGCCTCTCGGTCATCCACCCGGACCTTTTGACCAGCGGGGGCATCCTCGAGACCAAGAAGATCGGCGACATGGCGCAGGATCACGGTGTCGCCATGGCCATCCATATGGCCGAAAGCCCTATCGCCGCTATGGCCGCCGCGCATGTCGCCACCGCGACCGAGAACTTCATGGCGCTCGAATACCACTCCGCCGATGTCGACTGGTGGGACGATATCGTCACCGGTCTGCCCAAGCCGCTCGTCAAGGACGGCTTCATCACCGTGCCCGACAAGCCGGGGCTGGGCATAGACGATGTGGTCGACGAGGTGATCAGCCAGCATCTGCAGACCGGTGTCACGGGGATATGGCAATCCACCGAGCATTGGGACAATGAACATAGCTGGGACCGGACCTGGAGTTAGCCCAGGCCCGCTGCCATCATCCCCCCCCCAGACTCACAGGCCAACGACCGGCCATTCGTGTCGACCTCTCCCAAGGGAGAAGCGAAGAAAGAAACGGACGAAACCATGATCTACGAACTGCGTATCTATGACTGCCTGCCGGGCAGGCTGCCGGCTTTGCTCAAGCGCTTTTCCGACCAGACGCTGGCCTTATGGGAGAGGCATGGCATCCGCCAAGCCGGGTTTTTCACCACGGCGATCGGCGAAAACAGCAATCGTCTCACCTATTTCCTCGCCTGGGAATCGCTGGCCGAGCGTGAGGCGAAATGGACGGCTTTCGTCACCGATCCGGCATGGCACAGGGCCCGGGAAGAGTCTGAGCGCGACGGACCGATCGTTGCCAATATCAGCAGCCAGGTGCTCACACCGACAGCTTTCTCGTCTGTGAAATAGGACCGCGCCATGAAGATCACCGACCTGCGCTGCGCTGTCATCGGGCGGCATCCCATCGTTCGCGTCGTCACTGACGAGGGCCTCCATGGCCTTGGCGAGGTCGAGTTCACAAAGACTTATCTCAAGCCCTTTGTGCTGCATTTCCGCGAGGCGCTGATCGGCGAGGACCCGACCGATGTCGAGCGGGTGATGCTGAAGATCCGCCAGCGCGGCTCGTTCAAGCCCTATGGCGCCGCCGTCTCCGCCATCGAGCATGCCTTATGGGACATCGCCGGCAAGGCGGCCGGCGTGCCGGTCTACAAGCTGCTTGGCGGCAAGGTGCGCGACAAGGTGCGCGTCTACAACGGTTCGATCCGCCGGAAGCGCACCGGCGACAGGCCGGAGGACTACGCCGCCGACGTGAAATGGATGATGGAGCAGCCGCAGAATTTCTTTATGGTCAAGCAGGGGATCTCGTTCCATTCCAACATGAAGGACAGCATCGAGGGCTTCCATTACGGCGTGACGCAGAAGAAGGCCGGCTATCACGGCGCCATGGATCAGGGCGTGATCAGCGAACGCGGCTTCAATCACATGCTCGACTGCGTGATCGCGATGAAGGAAGTGCTGGGCGACAAGGTCAGCCTGGCCCTCGACTGCGGCCCGGGCTGGATGCTGCCCGATGCGATCAGGTTCGCTCGCGCGGTCGAGAAGTACAATTTGATGTGGCTGGAGGACATGCTGACCGGCGACTATGTGCCGTGGGTCAATCCGCAGGCCTATCGCGAGCTGACCACCTCCACCTCGACGCCGATCCATACCGGCGAGCAGATCTACCTCAGGCATAATTTCAAGGAACTGATCGAGACGCAGGCGGTGCGGGTCATCGGTCCGGACCCGGCCGATATCGGCGGCATCGCCGAGCTCAAATGGGTGGCCGAGCATGCCTATATGCATTCGATCCTGATGGCGCCGCACGGCACGGCGAACGGCCTGCTCGGCCTCGGCGCGCTGATCAATGTCTGCGCCACCTTGCCGGCAAATTACGTGGCGTTCGAATATCCCAGCGCCTCGGACCCTTGGTGGGAGGATCTGGTGATCGGCCTGCCGGCGCGGATCGTGAAGGACAGCATGATAGACCTGCTCGAAGCGCCCGGCCTCGGGCTCGATATCGACGCCGAAGCGGCCAGGAAGTATCTCAGCGAAGAGGACGCTGGCTTTTTCGACTGAACCATCCTCGTTTCTCCATGCGAGCGGGTGCCTGACGCCGGTTTTCGACAGTCGCCCGGGCGATGCCTGCCGTGGTGACCGTGGCCGGCATGGAGCCCAAGCTCACCTTTCCTTGTTGAGGTCGACCGCGCCGGGAGTAATAGTCGCGGCGGAATTCGCGAGGAGGAAGAGATGACGTTGAATTTCGACCCGAAGGCGAAGGCCACGACGCTCTACCAAGGCGAATTCCGGCCGATGTTCATCGGCGGCAAATGGGTCGCGGCGCAGTCCGGCCAGGAGATGGAGGCGCTGAACCCGGCGACAGGCGAGGTGCTGGCCACGGTGCCGCGCGGCGGGGCGGCCGATGTCGACGCGGCGGTGGCCGCCGCACGCGCCGCCTTTGAAGGGCCGTGGTCGAAATTCTCGCCCTATGAGCGCCAATGCGTGCTGCTCAGGATCGCCGACCTGTTCGAGGCGCACTGGGAAGAGCTCAGCGTTTCCGACACGCTCGACATGGGGCTGCCGATCACCCGTACGCTGGCCAACCGGCGCCGCGTCATCGGCATGCTGCGCTTCTATGGCGGCATGGCGACGGCGTTGCACGGCGAGGCGATCGACAATTCGATCCCCGGCGAGATCGTCTCCTTCACGAGACGCGAGCCTGTCGGTGTCGTCGGCGCGATCATTCCCTGGAACGCGCCGACCGCCGCCTCGGTGTGGAAGATCGCGCCGGCGCTCGCGACCGGCTGCACCATCGTGCTGAAGCCCTCGGAGGAGGCGTCGCTGACGCCGTTGTTGATAGCGGGTCTGATGCAGGAAGCCGGCTTGCCTGACGGTGTCGTCAACATCGTCACCGGCACCGGGGCGGAGGCCGGGGTGCGGCTCGCCGAACATCCCGACGTCAACAAGATCGTCTTCACCGGCTCGACGCTGACCGGCCAAGCCATCGCGCGGGCGGGCGTGACCAACCTCAAGCGCGTTTCGCTGGAACTTGGCGGCAAGTCGCCGATCATCGTCTGCAGCGACGCCGACATCGACAAGGCCGTACCGGTCGCGGCAATGGCGGTGTTCGTGCATTCGGGCCAGGTCTGCATCGCCGGCTCGCGTCTTTTCGTGGCGCGCGAGATCCATGACGAGTTCGTGCGCCGCGTCGCGGAATTCGCCGGCGGATTGCGCATCGGCCACGGCATCGAGGCGGAAACCGAAATCGGGCCGCTGATCAATGCCAGGCAGGCCGGCAAGGTGGAGGGCTATATCAAGGCCGGCAGCGACGAGGGCGCGAAACTGGTCGCCGGCGGCTCGCGGCTGGCGGGCGCGCCCTATGACGGCGGCAACTTCATCGCGCCGACCGTCTTCGGTGCGGTATCCGACAAGATGACCATCGCGCGCGAGGAGATTTTCGGACCGGTCATTTCGGCCATGCCCTTCGACACGCTGGATGAGGCTGTGGCGCGCGCCAATGCGACGCCCTATGGGCTGGCGGCCGGTGTCTTCACCACGCATCTCGGCACCGCCCACAAGCTGGCGCGCCGCATCAAGGCCGGCTCGGTCTGGGTCAACATGTACCATGCCATCGACCCGGCGGTGCCGTTCGGCGGCATGAAGATGTCCGGCTATGGACGCGAAGGCGGCATCGAGCATCTGCATGAATATCTGGAGACGAAATCCGTCTGGATCCAGACCGACTAACGGCTGTGGCGATATCCAGGTGGGGCCGGTCTGCGAACGACCTGGATCTCGACACACCCTGGCGCGTGTGCGGGGCTGATGCGCTGTTCACCCTGGCGGGCGTGCAAATCACGGGGCAGGCAAACCGTTGCCAGGGAACCTTTGTTCGGCTGGTGATTTTTGCCTATATTGAAATGCGAACGGCCAGGAGGGTGTTGCCGATGACGACGAAACGGTTTGCAATCTGCGCTCTTGCCGTGGCGATGGCCTGTGGCATGTCAATTTCGGCATCCGCCGGGTCCAGGCATCGCCATCACCAGGCCGAGCCGGAACGCTACGTTCCCGCCGATGACGATCTCATCGGCTTCCTGTTCGGCGGTCCGCGCTACTACGATCAGCAACTGTTCACGACGGCGGCAGGCGCCTGTTCCTACCACCGGGTCGGGCCGGATGCGAACGCGTTGAACAAGATCAACGATCATCATTGCGGGAAATAGCTGGGCCGGGCAGCGCAGCGCAAGCCGGTGTCGGGCGCCGGCAGCCAATGGTGACTTTCAGCCGCCTGAAACTGTCTGCATTCAACGGTTTGTATCGAAATCCGCCAGTTCTGCGCGAATCTCGGCGCCGTGTTCGCCGCGCGCGGGACCCTTCGCCGGCGTCCTTTGCGCCCATCCGGCAAAGCGCGGAGCAGCGGCTGCCTGCAGGACGCCGTCCACCGCCAGCCAGGAACCACGCGCGGCCATATGCGGATGCTGTGCTGCTTCCCATGGGCTGAGCACCGGGGAGACGCAGGCGTCCGAGCCTTGGAACAGGCCGGTCCATTCGTCGCGCGGTTTTGCAACAAAGATCGCCGCCAGCCGGTTGCCGAGTTCCGGCCAGAGATCACGGTCGAATTGCTTGGAGAATTGCGGATCGGCGGCGAGGCCGAGCCTGTCGAGAAACAGCGCATAGAATTTCGGCTCGATGCACTGGACGCTGACGAAACCGCCGTCGGCGGCGCGATAGACGCGGCACCAATGCGGCCCGTCGAGAAGGCTTTGGCCGCGTTCGGCGACGAGCGCGCCGGACTGGCCGAGCGCCATCAGCAGGTTCATCATATGGGCCGAGCCGTCGACGATGGCCGCGTCGACCACTGTCCCCTGGCCGCCGGCGCGCACTCTCATGATGGCGGCGAGCATGCCGATCACCAGATAGAGCGCGCCGCCGCCTATGTCGCCGGTAAGCGTCGGCGGCGCCATGGGCAGCTCGCCCGGCAAGGAGGCGTACCAGAGCGCGCCCGACACGCCGGTATAGTTCATGTCGTGCCCGGCGGTGCGGGCGAGGGGCCCGTCCTGGCCCCAGCCGGTCATACGGCCGTAGACCAGATTCGGGTTGACCGCCAGGCAGGCATCCGGGCCGAGGCCGAGGCGCTCCATGACGCCGGGCCGGAACCCCTCTATCAGGCCGTCGGCGGTGGCGATGAGGCGCATCAGTACGGTGACATCGCCGGCATCCCGGAGATCGAGCGCGATCGAGCGCTTGCCGCGATCGAGCAGGGAGCGTTCGGGCAGGCCCGGCATTGGCGCCTGCTTGCGGTGGACGACGATGACATCGGCGCCGAGATCTGCGAGCAGCATGCCGGCGAAAGGCGCCGGCCCGAGCGCCTCGATCTCGACGATTCGCGTCCCCTTCAGCATTCCACCCTCCACGGCGTTCAAGCCCAGAGTACGGTGCAAGGTGACGGTGTGTAACCCCGCTGTTTTGGCATTGAAGCAAGTGCCGCCCGCATATACTTCAGGGCCATGAAGAAAATCGGTTTCCTGTCATTCGGGCACTGGACGCCCTCGTCGCAATCGCAGGTGCGCTCGGCGTCCGACGCGTTGCTGCAATCCATCGATCTTGCCGTCGCGGCCGAGCAGCTCGGTGCCGACGGCGCCTATTTCCGGGTGCATCATTTCGCTCGCCAGCTCGCTTCGCCGTTCCCGCTGCTGGCGGCGGTGGGCGCCAAGACCAGCCGCATCGAGATCGGCACGGCGGTTATCGACATGCGCTATGAGAATCCGCTCTACATGGCCGAGGATGCGGGAGCTGCCGACATCATCGCCGGCGGGCGGCTGCAACTTGGCATCAGCCGTGGCTCGCCCGAACAGGTGATCGACGGCTGGCGCTATTTCGGCTACCAGCCGCAGGAAGGCCAAAGCGACGCCGACATGGCGCGGCATCATGCCGAGGTCTTCCTCGACACGCTGCGCGGCGAGGGGTTCGCGCAGCCCAATCCACGGCCGATGTTTCCCAACCCGCCCGGGCTGCTTCGGCTCGAACCGCATTCGGAAGGTCTGCGCGAGCGCATCTGGTGGGGCGCCGCCACCAACGCCACCTCGGAATGGGCGGCCAAGCTCGGCATGAACCTGCAGAGCTCGACGCTGAAGTTCGACGAGAGCGGCAAGCCCTTCCACATCCAGCAGGCCGAGCAGATCCGGATCTATCGCGAGGCGTGGAAGGCGGCCGGGCACGAGCGCGAGCCGCGCATATCGGTCAGCCGCAGCATCTTCGCGCTGGTCGACGATCGCGACCGCGCCTATTTCGGCCGCGGCAATGAGAGCCGCGACCAGATCGGTTTCATCGAGGAGAATACGCGGGCGATCTTTGGCCGCAGCTATGCCGCCGAGCCGGATGTGCTGATCCAGGAATTGGCGCAGGACGAGGCGATCGCCGAGGCCGACACGCTGCTGCTCACCGTGCCCAACCAGCTCGGCGTCGACTACAACGCCCATGTCATCGAGGCGATCCTGACCCACGTCGCGCCGGCCCTGGGCTGGCGCTGACGGCCGCGCCATGTAACCATCGATCGCGGCGGGCGATTCAGGAGGTTCACGGCATGGTGAAGAAGGCTTTGATTGCCTGGGGTGGTTGGGAAGGCCATACGCCCGAACGCAGCGCCAACGTCATCCGCACGCTGCTTCAGCGGAACGGCTTCGATGTCACGCTGAGCCAAGGCACGGCGATGTTCGCCGATCCGGACCTGCCTTCCTTCGATCTCATCGTGCCTGCCATCACCATGTCGACGATCGAGAAGGCCGAGCTGCAGAACCTGACCGCCGCGGTTCGCGAGGGAACAGGCCTCGGCGGCTTCCACGGCACGATGGGCGACAGTTTCCGCAACGAGCCCGACTACCAGTTCATGACCGGCGGCCAATGGGTCGCGCATCCCGGCAACATCATCGACTATCGTGTCGTCATCACCCGGCCCGACGACCCGATCACCAAAGGCGTCGGTGATTTCGCCTACCGGTCGGAGCAGTATTACATGCATGTCGACCCCAGCAACGAGGTGCTGGCGACGACGACGTTCACCGACGCGCATTTTCCTGGCATCGATGGCGTTGTCATGCCGGTGGTCTGGAAGCGTCGGTATGGCGCTGGGAAGGTCTTTTACAGTTCGCTTGGACACACGGCGGATGAGTTCGCGGTGCCGGAAATGGCGTTGATTGTCGAGCGCGGCCTGCTGTGGGCGGCGCGCGGGTAGCAGCAATGTTGGTGCTCTGCGGCGCCTCCGCACGCAAGCCCTCTGTGACGGCCGGTCAAGACCAACCATGGCTTGGAAAAGATGGGATTTGCAAGAAAACTTCGAACCATGCTCGGTCTCAGACGAGCGCCAAAGCCGGAAAAGATACCGCCGCATGCATCGATTGGCCGTAGAACGCTCTTCTACACGAAGCCCAGCAACATCTTTGGCTGCGACGAGACCTCGCCGCTTGAAATAGGAGCGTTCTGCTCGATAGCGGAGGAGACACTGTTCCTTTGTCGCGCCAATCATCCGACGCACTTTGTCTCGACCTTTCCATTTGAAGTTCACATGACAAATTCGGTCGCGGCCTATGATGATCTGGTGGTCAACGGGCCGACCAGAATCGGCAACGACGTGTGGATTGGACGACGCGCAATCATCCTGCCGGGAATAACCATTGGAGACGGTGCCGTTGTCGGGGCCGGCTCGATCGTCACGAAGGACGTGGCCCCCTACGCGGTCGTCGCGGGTAATCCTGCCAGGTTGATCCGGAACAGGTTTACCGATGACCAGATCGCGAGTCTGCTCGCTATCCGCTGGTGGGAGTGGAGCGACGAGAGGATCAAGACCGAACTGCCGGCCTTCTTTGGATCGATTGATGCCTTCATCGCCGCCAACCGCGTATCATAGCCCAGCGGCGCCATCCACTCACCCAATTCCGCCCGTGACCACATAGGCGCCGACGGTGCGTCCGTCCTCAAGCCGCACCACCGCCGTCACGATCGAGCCATACGAGCCGCGCCAGATGCTGTGGGAGCGCCGATGCTCGGCGGCGGGAACGAGGGCACGCCCGCCGGAGCGCGTGCCGCTCTGCTGCATCGCGATGGGTTCCCCGTTGACATGCACCTTGATGCTGGCGTTCGCCGACACGACCGGCAGGTCGAGTGTGATGATGATCTCGTCCTGATCGCCCGCGGTGCGTGTCTGGGCGGCAAGCGCGATCGCGAGCGGCCGTTCCTCACCGTTGCCGGCTTGGCCGGGTCGACCTGAAAACACATCATCGGCCAGTTCAGGCGTGCGTGGCGGGCTTGTGCGGCGCTGGGTGGCGCGCTCGAAATCGCCGGCCATGCGCAGCAGGCTTTCGTCGTCATAGGCCTTGCCGGCGAAGGTCAGGCCGACCGGCATGCCGATGTCGGCCATGGTACCCATCGGCACGGTGACGGTCGGGATGCCGAAATGGCGCCAGACCAGATTGCCGTTGGCGACCCAGGTGCCGTTGCGCCAAGCGAGCGCCGCCGACGTCTCGTTGATGTCGGCGTCGGCCGGCCCGACATCGGCGGCGGCTGGCAGCACCACGGCGTCGATGCCTTGCGCGTCGAGCCAGTCCTCGAAATCGATCCGCCGTGTCGCTTCCAGCCCCTTCAGGCCGTCTTCAAGCGTCGGGATATCGCTGAAGGGCGTGACCCCGGATTTGGCGCGCTCGACATAGTCCGCCAGGTCGAAGCCGCCCTCGTAGCGGTCAGGCAATGTAGCGGGCGGCTGCGGGAAAATCTTTGGGCCATCGACCGAAGCGAGATCGGGCAGGGCCAGGTCGGCATTGGCGCGCAGGAAATCGTCCCAGCCCCAGATGCAGAGGTCCCAGATCTCGCGGTCGGCGAAATGTGGCGGCACCAGCCCGCGCTCGACCATGGTGCGGGCGCCGGGACGGTCTCGCTCGTAGTTGGAAACGACGGGAAAATCGACCTCCACCACCTTGGCGCCAAGCCTGCGTAGATCCGCCGCCGCCTGTTCCCACAGCGCAAGCACCGAGGCGCGGGTTTCGATCGGTTTATCGGCCTCGCTGTCGCGACCGATATACATTTTCGGCACGCCGAGCCGCTTGCCTTTCAGCGCGCCCGCAAGCGCCAGATCGGTATAACGCCGCGGCCGTAGCGCAGAACTCTTCGGCAGTTCGACCCAAGGCTGCGCGCGCCAGAAATCACCTCGCGTCTGCGGGTCGTCGGCGACGATGACGTCGAGCAGCTCCAGCATGTCGGGCACGCTGCGTGTGTGCGGCACCACGACATCCATGGTCGGCACCAATGGCCAGTTGCCGCGCACCGAGATCACGCCACGCGACGGGGTGTAGGCGACGAGCGCGTTGTTGCTGGCTGGCGCCCGGCCGGACGACCAGGTCTCCTCGCCGAGCCCGAAGGCGCAGAAGCTGGCGGCCGTTGCGGTGCCGGACCCGTTGGACGAGCCCGACGCGAAGGCGGCTGTCAGATAGCCGGCATTGTAGGGGCTTTCGGCGCGGCCATAGACACCGCGCTGCATGCCGCCATTGGCCATTGGCGGCATGTTGGTGAGGCCGATCAGCACAGCGCCGCCCGCGCGCAACCGGGCGATGGTGAAGGCGTCCTCGTTGGCGGCGAGATGTTCGAAGGCCGGCGAGCCGGACGCGACCGTCAGGCCTTTGACCTTGTAGCTGTCCTTGGCGGTGTAGGGGATGCCGTCGAGCGGCCCGAGTACAGCGCCTTCGCGCCGCCGCTGGTCGGAAGCGGCGGCTTCTTCGAACATGGAGGGATTGAGCACGGGGACGGCGTTGAGGCTGATGCCATGCCGGTCGAAATACGCGATGCGCCTGAGATACGCCGCGACCAGCTCGACGCTGGTGACCGTGCCATCATCGAGCGCGCGGCGCAGTTGGTCGATCGTCGCTTCGACGAGATGAAGGCTGGCATCGGTCATCATGGGTTCCTGGCTGTTGTCTGTACGCCATGGATGAGCGAGCCCGCGGGCTTCGGCAAGGGCCAGCAGTCGATCTTTGCCGGAACGCGTTGTTCCTGCGGTGGCCCTGCCGGCAGGGCTCAGGTGCCTCCGGCACTCTCCTTCATGCGCTCGATGATCTCGGCCATGAGCGCCAGGTCGCGACGCGAGTCGGCGAGGTCGGTCAGCGGTTTGGTGCCTTCAGCGATGTGGCGATGGAAAATCTCCAGCTCGTTGGAGAAAGCATCGCCGTAAAGCGGCCCGAAGCTTTTCGTCACCGGGCCGAGCGGGCCGGCTTCGGTGACTTCCAGCCGGGTCGGAAGGCTGCGGATGTAGGGCGTGTCGTAGATGATGCGCACGCGCCTGGTGTTGGAGCGCACCTCGATCATGGCGTCGAACAGGCCGAGATCGTCGACCACCGCGTCATAGAGGCAAGCGAAATGGCCGTAATCGAACGTGATCGATGTGTTGGCGCCGCCATTGGTGCGGTGCGCGGCAACCACGCCCCTGGGCTCGCCAATGAGCCCGCGCATCGCCGAGATGTGGTGCGAGGACAGTGCGGTCAGCCCGCGATAGGCGCGCACCAGATCGGCCGGCGCGTCGGTGCCGACCACCTCGCGGATCAGCGCGTCCCGCTCCCTGGCGCCGCGCGCCAAGAGGGCAGCGTCGATGTCGTTGGGATAGAGGATGTTCTGGCTTTTCTTCAGGAAATGCCGGCCCTCCGAGATCAGGTCGAAGATGCGGACATGGGTGATGTCGGCATGGGCGGGCAATTCGGCCCGGGCCGCCAGATAGGCCGGTGCGTAGCGGCGCATGTAGCCGACGAACAGGGTCTTCCCGTAGGCCGGCATCAGCGCCAGCAGTTCGTCGATCTCACGCACCGTGAGACAAGCGGGCTTTTCCAGCAGGATATGCTTGCCGGCTTGCATGGCCGCGCGCACGAAGCGGCTGTGGGTGTCGTCCGACGACAGCACGAAGACGACGTCGATGTCGGGCGAATTGATCAACGCCTCGGCCGTGTCGAAGGCTCTTGCGGCATATTCGGATGTAATGAGCGTCACCAGGCTTGGCGAGACGTCGTAGACGCCCGCGATTATCCAGCGGTCGCGCTGGTCAGCCAGAACAGGCAGATGGATCGACTGCGCGACCTCCCCAAGACCCACAAGCCCGACACGAAGTGGTGCCACTCTCAAACTCCCTTGATTTCATTTGCGGGGTTGGCCGAGGCGGCCAACGCTTGATTTCACGGTTGGGCGGATCACGCCGCGCCGGTGACCAGCGCGACCAATTCGTTGCCTGACGTCTCGGAGGCACGCACCGTCGCGGCCATCTTTCCCGCCCGCATCACCCAGATCTGGTCGGACAGGCGCCGCACCTGATCGAAATTGTGGCTAACCAGGATGACCGAGACCGACTGTTCGCGCAGGCGGCGGATCAACGCCTCGACATTGGCGGTCTCCTGCACGCCGAGAGCCGCCGTCGGCTCGTCCATCACCACCAGCTTGGCGCCGGAGCCGACGGCGCGGCAGATCGAGATCGCCTGCCGCTGGCCGCCCGACAGGCGGCGCACACGCTGGTTGATTGACGGCACGTTGATCGACAGGCGCGACAGCATGGAACGGGCCTCGCGTTTCATCGCCTTGCGGTCGAGGAAAGCGAAGGGGCCGATGCGGCTCACGAGCTCGCGGTTGAGGAACAGGTTCTGCGCCACCGTCAGTTCGTCGATCAGCGCCAGGTTCTGATGCACGGTCTCGATGCCGGCCTTGCGCGCCCCGTCCGGGTTGGAGAAGGGGTGCTCCCGGCCATCGAAGACGATCGAGCCGGCATCCGGCACATGCACGCCGACCAGGCAGCGGATCAGGGTTGACTTGCCGGCGCCATTGTCGCCGATGACCGCGGTGACCTCGCCGCGGCGCGCCTGGAAGGCGACATCGGTGAAGGCGCGCACGCCGCCGAAATGCTTGCTCAGGCCATTGCAGGCGATGATTGCGTCCGAGGCGGAGGAGGGGCTGACGGCGCTCATTTCTGGTACCGCATGATCAGCGCAGCCAGCACCACGATGGCGCCCACGGCAAGCGGTTGGTAGAAGGCCGAGACGTTGAGCAGCGTCAGCCCGTTGACCAGCGCGGTGAGCATCAGCGCGCCGATGGCCGGGCCCAATATGCTGGCGCGGCCGCCGAACAGGCTGACGCCGCCCAGCACCACCGCCGCCACCGAATTCAGGAGCAGGCTGGTGTTGATCTGCGGCTCGGCCGAGCCGATGCGGGCAACCAGAAGGATGGCCGCGATGCCGGCGCAGAAGCCGGAGATGGTGTAGGCGGCCATCTTGACGCGATTGGTGCGGATGCCGAGCGCGCCGGCGCTTTCGACCTGGCCGCCGGTCGCCAAGAGATGGACGCCGAAGCGCGTGTGGTAGAGCGCGACATGCGCCACGATGATGGCCGCGATCGCCACCCAGACCGGATAGCCGAACGGTCCGAACGAGCCCGAAGCGAGTTTCAGCAGGAAGGTCGAGCCGACCATGGTCGGTTCGCCGCCCGACAGGATCAGGCCAAGCCCGGTGATGCCCGACAGAGTGCCGAGCGTCACCACGAAATCGGGGATCTTGCCCGCCGTGATGATGAGGCCGTTGAGGAAGCCGATGGCGCTGGTGGCGAGCACCGCGAGCACGCAGGCGATGAAGATGCCGTAGCCGGCCGCATTGACCAGACCGAGGATGATGGCGCCGAGCATGACGGCCGCCGCCAGCGACAGGTCGATGCCTGACGTTGCGACGACGAATGTCTGGCCGATCGACAACACGACCAGGATAGCCGCGGCCAGCAAGAGCGCCTGCAGATTGGCGACGCTGAGAAAGACCGGCTGGGCGATGCCGAAGACGATGACGAGACCGACCAGGCCGACGACGGATGCCCAGTCGGCCCAGAAGGAAGGATCCAGGAGGAGAGCCGACAGGGAGGGGCGGCTCTCCTCCGCCGCGCCCGCCGAATGGGCGACGGGCGCGCGTTCCGTGGGACTGCTCACTTCAGCATCTCGCGGAAGGGATCGGGATAGTCGCCGCCGGGACGCGGAAAGTTCTTCAGCGAGGCGTCGGCATTGGCCTTGTTGATCAGGAGCACAGGTGCGGGCACGTTGGCGGGCAGTTCCTTGCCCTTGGCGGCCAACGCACAGGCTTCGACACCCATGGCGCCGACGACATAGGGATATTGGGCGACGGTGGCCGTGAGTTCGCCTGCCGCGATCGATTTCAGCGCGTCGACGATGCCGTCGAGGCCGATCACCTTGACGTCCTTGCCCGAGGTCTGCACGGCGCGTTCGACGCCGAGCGCCATGATGTCGTTGGCGGCAAAGAAGCCGGCGAGATCCGGATGCGCCGCGAGGA
>NZ_PNOT02000183.1 GCF_002879535.1 Mesorhizobium intechi | reverse complement strand
CGCCTATATGGCGCTGGCCGACGCCTTGCGTTCGCTCATCCTCAGCCTGCGCTACATCGAGCCGAAATCACGCGCGCTGCCGGTCATGCGGCACGCGACGAATGTCTGGAAAGTGCGCATCGACAATCCGAAGCTCTTGGTCGCCAGCCGCATCGTCATCCGCGTCGGATCGGAACTGTCGGAAGACGCGCTGCGCAAGATTTTCGTCAACCAGGCAACAGTCGGCGCCGCAGACCAGTTCGAGGGCCTTTGGAAGTCGCGCCTGCCGGGTATTCCGCTGAAACCGCTTCATTCGCAGCCACGCGAGATTCCCTATGATGGCGACCGGCTGTGCCTGGAGCTTGACCAGAAGAGCGAGCACTGGGCCTCGTTGCTCGACGCCCCCGGCTTCGTCATCGGCGTTTCCGGTGTCCTGCCGAGCGAGCCGCAGGTCGACTGCTACTCAGTGAACAGGTGAGGCCATGAGCCGGGATGATCCTTTCGGACTGTCGGAGGATCGCGAACGCACACGCATCAGGCTGGCGGGCGCCGCGCCACGGCCGATGGCGCCGCTGGCACCGGGCGCGCCGGTAAAAAGGGCGCGCGCCCACCCCAACACGCTCATCAATATCTTCGCTCCATTGCTCGAATTCGCGCCGGAGCTCGAAAGCGCGCTGGCGCCGGAGAACCCGGAAGCGATGCGCACGCGCCTGCTCGACGAGCTGGTTCAGGCGCGCGACGCCGCGATGGCGGCGGGCTCCTCGCTGGAGCGCGCCGACCAAGCGGCCTGGGCCGTGGCGGCGTTGCTCGACGACCTCGCGCTGAACACGCCGTGGGGCGGCGCCAGCGCCTGGCCGCGCCAGCCGCTGGTGGTCATGCTGCGTGGCGATGTCGATGCCGGCACCCAGTTTTTCACCCGCCTTGACGAACTGGAGCGCCATCCCAACCGCGACCGCGAGATGCTTGAGCTTCAGTATTACTGCCTGGCGCTCGGTTTCCGCGGCAAGTACCGGGTGCCCGGCCGCGCCGGCGACCGTTCGCTCAATGCCGTGCGCGTGGCAGCCGCGCGCTTCCTGCGCAATGCGGACGCCGAGGACGCGCCGCTGTCGCCGAACTGGAAAGGCGTGATCGCTTCCGACGAGCCGCAGCGCTTCATCGTTCCGATCTGGGTGATGGCACTTGCCGCGGTTGTCGCCGCCGCGATCGCTTATATCGGTCTATCGATGAACTTGAGCAGCCGGGCGGTCGAACTCTCCGCCCTTGTGCGCACGCTGCCGCCGGCCTCGCGCGCGGATGTTACCCGCGCCGCGCCCAAGCAGGATACGCCCGAACCCGAACCGCCGCAGCCGGTCGATTTCGCGCTGCTGCCCGCGTTCAAGGCCGAAGCACCGGCGGGCCTCAAGGACGCGCTCAGCGGCACCGAGAGCGTCTCGCTGGCCAAGCTGATCATCCAGTCGTCCAACCCCGAACTCTTCCAGTCCTCCCGGCCGACACTGTCGCAGGGCTATGAGCCCCTGGTCCAGTCGATCGCCAAGGTGATACTCGCCAATCAGGAGCTGATCGGAAACATCACGATCGTCGGCCATACCGACAATGTACGCCTGCAACGGTCCAATCCGCTCGCGAGCAACCAGCGGCTTTCGGAGGCACGTGCCCAAACCATAGCGGACCTCCTGGTGCAGGCCGGCGTGCCACAGGAGCGCATCCATTCCGAAGGCCGCGCCGACACCGATCCGGTGGCCGACAACTCGACGCGCGAGGGCCGCGCGCTCAACCGGCGTGTCGAGGTCCTGGTCGAGAAGAGGCTCTGACATGTTCATCCTGCGCTTCCTCTGGGCGGTCATCACCTCGCGCTTTCTCTGGACGCTTATCGGCCTTGCGCTGCTTTCGCTTTTGATCTGGGTATTCGGCCCGATCGTCCAGGTCGGCCCGTACGTGCCATTCGAATCCGATAATGTGCGCATCGCCATCATCGCGGGGCTGATCATCCTGTGGCTGATCTGGCTGATCATCGCGCAACGGCGCGCGATCCGCGCCAACCGCATGTTCGTCGCCGAGATCGCGGCACCCGTGGCCGAAAAGCAGCTCACGCCTGGCGAGGAGAGCGTTGCAGCCGTCGGCGCCAAGTTCGGCGAGGTGATGGCCGAGCTCAAGCGGCGCAAGCTCGGCGGGCGAAAGTTCCTGCGCGAGATGCCGTGGTATGTGATCGTCGGGCCTCCGGCCGCCGGCAAGACCACGGCATTGCGCCAGTCGGGCCTCAATTTTCCAATCGATCTGACCGATGATCTGCAGGGTGTCGGCGGCACGCGCAACTGCGACTGGTTTTTCTCCGAGAACGCCGTGCTGATCGACACTGCGGGCCGCTACGTCCAGCAGGAGAGCCAGCCGGACGTCGACGCCGCGGAATGGCTGGGCTTCCTGGACCTTCTTAAAAAGCACCGCGGACGCCGCGCGCTCAACGGCGTCATTGTCGCGCTGTCGATCGATGTGCTCTCCGAGGGCGACGAAGCGATCAAGGCGCACGGCCGCAAGATCCGCCGCCGACTGGCGGAGCTCAACGATCGACTGGAGATTCGTCTGCCTGTCTACCTGATGCTGACGAAAGCCGACCTGATCAAAGGGTTCCAAGCCTTCTTCGGCGGCTTGTCGACGAGCGCGCGCGAGCAGGTGTGGGGAACCACCTTTCCGTTGGATGCCCGCGTCAACGCCGGCATGATCCAGGCGGAGCTGGCCCGGCTTGGCACCGAGCTGGAGCGACGGCTGGTGCCGCGCCTTGAAGACGAAGACAAGCTTGGCTCGCGCGCCGAGATCTTTCGTTTTCCGGCGCAGTTGGCTAGCCTCAACGGGCCGATCCAGGTGCTGATCGACGCGATGTTCGGCGAAAGCCGCTATGAGGAAGCCGCGTGGCTGCGTGGCCTTTATCTGACATCGGCGACACAGGAAGGCGCCCCCATCGACCGCCTGACCGCGGCGTTGTCATCGTCCTTCGGGCTGCCGCCGCGCCGCGCCATGCCGGCGGCGCGCGTTGAGAAGCGCAGCTTCTTCCTCAGGAACCTTCTCACCGAAGTGATCTTCAAGGAGGCCGGCCTTGGCACGTTCGATCCACTGGCGCAGCGCCGCCGCGCCTGGATCTGGCGCGGGGCCGCGGCCGCCTGTGCGCTCGCGGCCCTGCTGGCCGGCGGACTGTTCACCTGGTCCTACCTCGACAACCGCAATGCGATCACCGAACAGGCCGGCCAGTTCGAAGCCCTGCAAGGGCCGCTCACCCAAGTCGCCGCCACGCCGGCCGCGGTCGAGCAGCCGACCATGGATGGCGCGCTGGCGGCGATGGATGCGGTGGCGACCGCCCGAACGCCGCCGCCAGACGCCGTCCATAACCTGCTCGGCCCTACCGCTTCGCCGGAACTGGTGCGCGCGCAGACCGATACCTACGACCATGCGCTGCGCAACGTGCTCGAGCCGCATATGGTCGCCCTGCTCGAGGCCACGATGTGGCGGCAAATCCGCGATCCGGATTTCATGCTCGGCGCGCTGAAGACCTACCGGATGATGACCGGCCTGTCGCAGATGGACACCGATTTCGTCCAGAACTGGTGGGTGAACAGCCTGCCGCAATTCGCGCCGGCTCCGCCGTTCCCCACGGCGGACGCCGAAGAGCACCAAATCGCCGCCATCCGCCGCATGGCCGTCGACGACAGCTACATCGCCCCGGACAAGGCACTGGTCGCGGAGGCGCTGAAGACTGTATGCACGATCTCATTGCCGCAGCGCGCCTACAAGCAGCTCCTCGCCGACCCGGAGGTCGCAGCTGTCAAGGAATGGGTGCCGGCCAATTTCGCCGGGCCGAACGGCGCCAAAGTGTTCGCGCGCCGCTCCGACAAGACGTTGCGCGTCGGTGTCCCCGGGCCCTACACCTATGCGGGTTTCCACGACGCGATCCTCGACCGGGTCGAGGATGTAGCGGGACAGGCGGCCCTCGATCGCGCGGTGTTTGCCGGCGGCTGCTCGGAGAATTCAGAGACGTCGGTCTCGGCGCTCTCGCAGGACATCTTGAAGCTCTACTACGACGACTATATCGCCCAGTGGGACTCTTTCCTGCGTGACATGCGGCTTGCGCCGCTTACCGATCTCAACATCGCCAGTGAAAACCTGAAGGATCTTTCCAGCGCCGACTCCGCGCTGAAGCGCCTGTTGACGGCAGTGGTGCAGGAGACCGACCTCACCCGCTCGGACGATGCGCCGGCCGACGACAAAAGTGGCGCTGCCGCCAAGACCGGCTCCAAGCTGCTCAGCAAGCTCGGCAAGCTGGGCAAGGTGGTGACCTCGGGCGCGAAGCTCCTGCCGCGCGCCGGCTCCGCCAACCAGGTGGACATGACCGGCAGCTTGGTTGCCGAGCATTTCAAGCCGCTCAAAGGCACCATCGCCCAGGTCGACGGCCAGCCACCAGCGCTCGACGCCGCCGTCGTGGCGCTGACGGCGCTGTCGAACGTGTTGCAGACGGTGACCGCCAATCCCAACCCGCAGGATGCGATCAAGAAGCAGGGTGGCCTCGCCGAACTGACCGGCGCGGTCGCCAGGCAGGCGCAGATCCTGGCTTCGCCGATCAACGAGTGGCTGGGCGGCATTGCCGGCGACACCAGCGGCCTGTCGCAGAAGGCCGTAACCAACGAGCTGAACGCCATCTGGCGGGCCGACATACTGCCCTTCTGCCAGGCGGCGCTCAACAACCGCTATCCATTCAGCCCGGACAGCGCGGTCGATGTCAATGTGCGCGATTTTCAACGTCTGTTCGGGCCGACCGGCCTGATCGATGCCTTCACCACCGACCATCTGATCAATTACGTCGACACCGCCAGCGAGCCGTGGAAATGGCGTGCCGATTTCGGCCTCGACCCGGCGGCGCTCGCAGCGTTCGAGCAGGCGAGGCATATCCGCGACGATCTGTTTCCGGGCGGCACCGGCCCGGTGATGAACTTCACGCTGGAGCCCAAGGACCTCTCCCCCAACGTGGCGCGTGTCACGCTCAACCTCGATGGCCAGAACCTCGTCTACTATAACAACGCAACCAGACCCCAACCGATGACGTGGCCCGGCAAGGACGGCACCGGGGTGATCTCGCTCGCCTTCCAGCCGGTCGACGGCTCGCCCGAAGTGCTGCTCAACGAGACCGGCAGCTGGGCGTGGCTCAGAATGCTGCGCGGCGGTCGCTTCGCCGCGACCAAGCTCACCGACGTCTACAGTCTGCGGCTCGGCACGAAGGGGATGTGGGCCGATTTCGAACTCAAGGCCGCCAGCGTCGAGAACCCCTACACGCTCGAAATGTTCAAGAAGTTCACATGTCCGCCGCAGATCTGATCGTACCCGGCTTCTATGGCAAGATGCCCGCCACCGGCGATTTCGTGACCCGGCGGCTGACCGCGGATTTCGTGCGCTCATGGGACCGCTGGCTGGCGCAGCATATCGTGCCGCTGTTCGGACTTGAAACCTGGCCGCGGCACATTGCGCTGCGTTTCCTCAGCGGACCTGGTTCCTTCGGCGCCGCGGCCGGCATCGTGGTGCAAAGCGCCGACAGGGTCGGCCGGCAGTTTCCCTTGAGCGTCGTCGCGCGTCTTGATGAAGCAGCGCTGAAACTTGCCTATGCCGATGTCTGGTTCGAAAATATCGAAGAAGCGGCCTTGGCCGCGCAACGGGGCGAGATGACGCCGGACGAGCTCGACGCGGCGCTGGCCCGCCTGCCAGCGCCGGTCGTCGATGGCGAAGGCGATGTCATCGACGATCTCGTCATGTGGACGGCGCATACGGACATTTTCGATGTCGATCAGCAAGCGCCGCAGCCGGTGCTGGAGCAGATCTTCGCCAGCCACATGGAGGCGAACTGATGCAGATCTGGAACCAGATGGGCTATCCGCATCAGTTCACCATGGGCATGGACAAGGCCGGCCACGAGTGGATCGTCGTCGTGGTGAAAGGGACGTTTGATTTTCCCTCGAAACCTGGCGGGCTGGTGCAGAAATCGGCCGAACAGGTTCCGCTGGTCATGGCCGACACGCAAACTGGCGTGCCTGGCTATTCGGCTACCTTGTGGGAGACGGATTTCGCCTTCCGCAAGCCGCGCTGCGACGTGATCGCCAATGGCTGCGCCTATGCGCCGGGCGGACGGCCGGCGGAACGCCTGCCGGTCGGGATCAAGGTCGGCAACTGGTCGAAGCTGTTCGAGGTGGTCGGCCACCGCGAATGGCGAGCCATCGGGCCTTTGTTTACCGCTACGGCTCCGCAGCCCTTTCTGAAGTTGCCGATCTCCTATGACG
>NZ_PNOT02000263.1 GCF_002879535.1 Mesorhizobium intechi | reverse complement strand
GTCCAACCCAAGCACGTCGCGCATATCGTATTCGCCGGGCGAACGTCCCGACACCCAGAGCGCCGCGGCGATGGCGCCACGCGCGAACATGATGCGGTCCCCGGCGGCGTGCGACACGGTGACAAGCTCGCCTTCGGCGCAGAAGCTGACGCTGTGTTCGCCGACGATGCTGCCGCCGCGAACCACCGCAAAACCGATCTCGCCGACCGGCCGCGCTCCGGTGACGCCACCGCGGACGCGCCTTGCGACCGCGTCCAGGCCGACGCCGCGTCCACCGGCGACGGCCTGCCCCAGCATCAGTGCGCTACCTGACGGCGCGTCGATCTTGTGGCGATGATGCGCCTCGAAGATCTCGGCGTCCCAATCTTCGGGGGCGAGCGCTCTTGCCGCCCGCTCGACCAACCCGACCAGCATGTTCAGTCCGAGCGAAAAACTGCCGGAGCGGACGATGGGAACGGTTTTCGCGGCAGCGGTAATATCAGCCAGTTCGACGGCATCGAAACCGGTCGAGCCGATCACCAAAGCGGGGCCGCCCCGGTTTGCGCAAACCCTCGCCAGATCGGCCGAGGCCGCCGGCATGGTGAAATCGATCACCACATCGGCCACGGCGAGCGCCTCGTCGCGGCTCACCAGCCCGTCTCCGACACTGCCTGGGCGATGGAAGCGGGCGGCAAGCGCCAGCCGCGGATCGGCCAGAACGGCCTCCGCCATCTGCCGCCCCATGCGGCCCAACGCCCCGGCGACGGCGACCCTGATCGGCGGTTGCACCATGATTTCAGCTATTTCCACATGCCGCGCATGCGCGCGCCGATATCGACGCGCACGTCCGGCCGGGGCGCGCTGCCCTGTGCCGCCTGTGCGCCCGGCCACGACATCTGCTGGAACGCAGCGAGAATCGAGGCCGGGATAAAGCGCGTGCGCGAGGCATAGAGATGGCGATCGCCGCGTGCGGCCTGGCCATGGGGAAAGAAGCGCTGCGGCATGACGAGGTTGAGGCTGTCCTTGGCCCGCGTCATCGCCACATAGAGCAGCCGGCGCTCCTCCTCAATATCCTCCTTGGTGCCGACGCCGAGATCGGCCGGGATGCAGCCATCGACGGTGTTGAGCACGAAGACGTTCTTCCACTCCTGGCCCTTGGCCGAGTGGATGGTCGAAAGGATCAGATAGTCCTCGTCGCGATGCGGGGGGCCAGCCTGGTCGCTGGTCGCATCCGGCGGATCGAGCGTGAGTTCGGTCAGGAAGCGCTCGCGCGAGGCGTAACCCGAGCCGATCTGCTCGAGCTGCAACAAGTCGGCGCGGCGCGTGATGGCATCCTCATGGATGCGTTCCAGATGCGGCTCGTACCAGAGCCTGACCTGTTCGAGATCGGCCGGCCATTTGGCGCCGGCCCGCAGGCCGGAATAGAGCGAGACGAAACCCGGCCAGTCATCCGCGGCGCGCTGCGGCGGCCGCCATCCGGCCAAGCCCATCGCTTCATCCAGCGCTGTCGTCATCGTCTCGACGATCTGCGCGGCAACCGAAGGGCCAATACCCGGCATCAGCTGCAGAACGCGAAAGCCGGCGACGCGGTCACGCGGGTTTTCGGCAAAGCGCAGCACCGCCAGCACATCCTTGACATGGGCGGCGTCGAGGAATTTAAGGCCGCCGAACTTGACGAAGGGAATGTTGCGCCGCGTCAGCTCGATCTCCAGCGGCCCGCTGTGGTGCGAGGCGCGAAACAGCACAGCCTGCGATTTCAGTGCAGTACCGGCCTCGCGCTCGGCGAGGATGGTATCGCACACGAAGTTGGCCTGCTCGACCTCGTCGCGAACGCTTACCAGCCTTGGTTTGTCGGTGGATTTGCGCTCCGACCAAAGGTTCTTGGTGAAGCGCTCCGAAGCCTCGCCGATCACCGCATTGGCGGCGGCCAGAATGGTTTCCGTCGAGCGGTAATTGCGCTCAAGCATCACCACATCGGCGGCCTGCGCGAACTGTTTTGGAAAATCGAGGATGTTGCGCACCTCGGCGGCGCGGAACGAATAGATCGACTGCGCATCGTCGCCGACCACCGTCAGCCCGGCGCCGTCGGGTTTCAGTGCCATCAGGATCGAAGCCTGCAGCCGGTTGGTGTCCTGGTATTCGTCAACCAGGACATGATCGAAACGCCCGCCCAGATGCGCCGCTATTTCCGGCTCGGCCGCCATCTGGCCCCAGTAGAGCAGCAGATCGTCATAGTCGAGCACGTTCTGCGCCTGCTTGGCCTCGACGTAACCGGCGAACAGTTGTTTCAACTGCTCGGCCCAACCGGCGCACCAGGGAAAGGCGGCTCCCAGCACTTCGCCGAGCGGCGCCTGCGCGTTGACGGCGCGCGAATAGATGGCAAGGCAGGTGCCCTTGGTCGGAAAGCGCGCTTCCGTTTTGGAGAAGCCGAGTTCGTGGCGCACCAGGTTCATCAGGTCGGCGGAATCCTCGCGATCATGGATGGTGAAGGCGGGGTCGAGGCCGATCTCCAGCGCATAGTCGCGCAACAGCCGGGCGCCGATGCCGTGAAAAGTGCCGGCCCAGGTCAGCGCATCGGTGATCACCGCGGCGTCGCGGCCGAGCACTTCGCCGGCGATACGTTCGACTCGTTTCGCCATTTCGGATGCGGCGCGCCGCGAAAAGGTCATCAAGAGGATACGGCGCGGGTCCGCGCCTCTGACGATGAGATGGGCGACGCGATGCGCCAGCGTGTTGGTCTTGCCCGAGCCGGCGCCTGCGATGACCAGCAACGGCCCGGCGATCTTGCCGTCGCCATGTTCGACGGCCTGGCGCTGGGCGTCGTTCAGCCGCGCGAGATAGACGGGCTGGGGAGTCGATTCCACAAAGGTCGAATCATGGGTGGCGAGGTTCATCGCCCATCAAGCATCGTTTCTGCTTTGTTCGCAACATAGAAGCGGCGCGACGGGCCCTTTGACGCAATTCACGATGGAAAGCGCTACATGGTGAATTGCTTTACCGTCGGGGATCGACACCCATGGCCGCCGATTGGCGGCGCAGAGCATCGCGGTCACTTCTCGACGCGGGCAGCAGCAGCGGATCGATGTCACCGGGCACCTCGTCGATCGTCTTGCGCGCAAGGCGGTAGGCGAGAAAGGCCAAGGTACCTGCCAGAAGCAAACGGATCATGCTGTGGTCTCCTCTGATCAGGGTCAACCGGTAACATGACGGTTTGTTCCATCACGCGAAGTTCGCAACCAAACCGATGGCATGTCGTTGACAAGGCGGAGGCTATAGCGATGACGAGGCTGGTATTAGCCCTTGTTTTGGTGGTTTTGGCCGTCTCGGCCTGCGACAACAAGTTGCCGCCGACCAAGGCTCCTGATGCCGCACGCAATCCTGTCATGGACATGGGGGCCGTCAGCCGCTGAGATCGTTCCGGTGCAATGAGGACCCGCCGAAACTTCAATGCATTGCAGCGATGCATTCCTCAAGCAGCTCAAGGCGGAACTTGGCATTGCGCAGTTCGTGGCCGGCGTCCTGTTGCAGCTGCCGGCCTCGGGCCGGCGATGCCACTGTAAGGTTTCTTTCGAGTTCGGCGATGCGCGCACGCACCTGCCGAGCCTCGTCCTGACGCAACGCCTTTATCCAGCTCCGCCCGCGCATCCGTCATCCCGCAACAG
>NZ_PNOT02000004.1 GCF_002879535.1 Mesorhizobium intechi | reverse complement strand
GAGGTTTTCCTGCCACTGTCGATCATCGCCGCGCGCGGCGGCGCCGGCGTCGCCGACACGCTGTCGACGATTTTCGGCCTGGTATGGGCGCTGCTGTTCGCGCTATTTCTATTGTTCAATCGCGACCGGCTGCGCATTGGCGACCTGCTTGCCGGAACCTGGGTGGTGGAGACGCCGAAACTCAAGCTGGTCGAGGACCTTTCGCGGCGAAGGGATCCGGTCGTCAGGCGCTTCCATTTCAGCCCGGCGCAGCTCGACGCCTATGGCATCGCCGAATTGCACAAGCTGGAAGAAGTGCTGCGCCGCGGCGATTATTCCGCCATGAAAGCTGTGGCGGAAACGATCGGGCGCAAGATCGGCGCGCAGGTCGAGCCGGTCGATTCGAACGCCTTTTTGACCGCCTACTACGGTGATCTGAGGGCGCATCTCGAGCGCAAGCTGCTGCTCGGCAACCGCAAGGTGGACAAATACGCGCGGTAGCGCGGGGCCAAGCCGAGTCTGGCGTGCTCTAACTCAGCCACTTCTCGTAGTCGGCCACCAGCAGATGCACCGGGGCGACATCTTCGTCGATGTTGGAGAAGCGGCCGATCGGTTCGCGGAAGACATTGTCGGTGAGATCGTCGTTGACGGTCGACACCTCGCCGATCAGCACATCCTTGCCCTCGGCCCAGAAGGCATGCCAGACGCCTGGCAGCAGCGTGACGCTCTGGCCAGGGTCGAGCTTCAGCAGGCCGCCAGCCGGCAGCCTGTGGATGGTTCCGTCGACAGGCACCGACACCTCGGCCTTGGGGTCGATGCCGCCGTCGCGGTCGTGCATGAACAGTTCCAGCACCAGTTTGCCGCCGCCACGGTTGATGATGTCCTCGGCCTTGATGTTGTGGCGGTGCATCGGCGACAGCTGGTCCTTGCGCGAGATCATGATCTTCTCGGCATACAGCATGCCCATGCCCTTCTTCATGTCCTCGTAGCGGCCGTTGCGCACGGTGAACAGGAACAGGCCAAGCTCGTTGAATTTTTCCTGGCCATAGTCGGTGATATCCCAGCCGAGACGCGAGGTATAGATCGCCGAGGAATCGATCTGGCGCGCTTTCATCTCCTCGGGCGACCAATAGGCGAAGGGGGGCATGATGTAGCCGAACGAGCGGATGAAAGCGTCGGCTTCGCGGATGATGTCGTTGATGGCGGAGCGTTTCATGATCGTGACCCTTCGTGTACACGCTTTAGGTTGTTGGATGTCGTCATCCCAAAGCCGCTGGGCACTTTTGGGCGACATGCATTGCAAATCGCATAGCCGAACGCCGCCGCGGTGTCGATCCATCTCGCCGTCCGCCGCGCCCTGCGCCACGCGCGGATGGCCCAGCGGTCCGGTCCGCTGGCCGGGTGACATCACGCGCTTTCGGGCTCATAAACCCTGCGAATTCTTACAGGGATAAAAGATGCCGACCATCCACGACCTTGATACGCCGTCGATCCTGATCGACGCCGCGCGCGCCGAAGCCAACATTGCCCGCGCACAGGCCCATGCCGACAGGAACGGGCTGAAGCTGCGGCCGCATATCAAGACGCACAAGCTGCCCTATTGGGCGAAGAAGCAGGTGGCGGCGGGCGCCGTCGGCATAACCTGCCAGAAGATCGGCGAGGCCGAGGTGATGGCTGATGCCGGATTGTCAGATATCTTTCTGCCCTACAACATTCTCGGTCGCGCCAAGCTGGAACGGCTGAAGGCGCTGCACGGCCGCGTAACCCTGTCGGTCACAGCGGACAGCGCGGAAACGCTGGAAGGGCTGGCGGCGGCCTTCTCCGATACCGGCCATCCTCTCCAGGTTCTGGTCGAATGCGACACCGGCATGGGTCGATGCGGCGTGCAAACGGCTGATGAGGCGGTTGCGTTGGCAAGGCTGATCGACAAGGCTCGCGGCCTCGCCTTCGGCGGGCTGATGACCTATCCGGCCGCTGGCCGCGCCGCCGAGGCCGAAGCTTGGCTTGCGGAAGCCAAGCAGGCGCTGGCCGCTTCAGGCCTCGCTTGCGAACGCATCTCCAGCGGCGGCACCCCGGACATGTGGCGCTCCAGCGATGCATCGATCGTCACCGAGTATCGCCCTGGCACCTACATCTATCTCGACCGCTATCAGGTCGCCAAGGGCGTCGGCACCTTGAGCGATTGTGCGCTGACGGTGCTGTCGACGGTGGTCAGCCATCCGACAGCGACACGCGCCATCCTCGATGCGGGCAGCAAGGCGCTATCCAGTGACACGCTGGGGCTGAAAGACTTTGGCGAGCTGCTCGGCGCTCCCGACGCAAGGGTCACCGGGCTCAGCGAAGAACACGGGACCGTCACGCTTTCCGGTAACGCGAAGCTGCGCATCGGCGAGCGCGTACGCGTGGTGCCCGACCATTGCTGCGTGGTCACCAATCTGTTCAACGAGGTCAACCTGATCGACGGCGAGCAGGTGCTCGAAACGCTGGCGGTCGCAGCACGCGGGCTGATGACCTGACCGCTATGGCCCACTGACAGGCGGGATCAGGCTAGTTGCCGCTCCGCCTGCCGAGCCGCTACCCGCCGCATGGCGATCACCCGGCGACGGCGGATTTCGGTGCGCATCGCCATCAGGTGCAGCGTGAAGAACAACGCCGTGAAACCGACAGCCATGACCAGCAGCGGCCAGAGCAGGCTAGGGTCGATGGTCGGGCCGTCCATCCTGAACACCGATGCCGGCTGGTGCAGCGTGTTCCACCAATCGACCGAGAACTTGATGATCGGTATGTTGATGAAGCCGACCAGCGTGATGATGGCGGCGGCCCAGGCGGCGCGGCTGGCATCGTCGAGCGCACGAGTCAGCGCGATGATGCCGAGATACATCAGGAACAGCACGAAGACGGAAGTCAGGCGCGCGTCCCAGACCCACCAGGTGCCCCACATCGGCTTGCCCCAGATCGAACCGGTGATCAGCGCCAGTGCGGTGAAGACGGCGCCGATGGGGGCCGCGGATTTCAGCGCGACATCGGCCAGCGGATGCCGCCAAACCAGCGTGCCAAGGGCAGAGGCCGCCATCAGCGAGTAACACATCATGGCGAGCCAGGCGAAGGGCACATGGATGTACATGATGCGCACGGTGATGCCCTGCTGGAAGTCCTCAGGCGCAGCGAAACTCATATAAAGCCCGACGGCAAGGATGAGCGCGGCGATTGTCGCCAGCCACGGCACAACCTTGTCGGCCAGCCCGACGAAGCGCGTCGGGTTGGCAAGGTCCATCCAGCCGCTCAGGCGTGAAGTCGTGTCGCTCATGCGGCTTTACATAAACCGTCGGCGCGACCGGGGCAATCGAGCGGCGGTGTCGCAGGCTTGGTTGCCCTCCCTTCCCCTTGCCGGGAGGGGCGTTGCGAAGCGCGGGGGCGAAGCTGCCCCCACCTGGATCTTCGGTCCGACCTCCCACGAGGGGAGGCAAACGATGATGCTTACGCGGCCTCGCCCTGCACGGAGCGGCTGAGGCGGCGGACTTCTTCGTCGTTGAGCAGGCCGCCGGCACGAAGCAGGCTGGCGAAGCGGCCGTTGCGCAGCGACAATTCGGCGAAGCCGCCCGTTTCGACCACCCTGCCCTTGTCCATGAACACGACCAGATCGGCGTCGCGAACCGTGGTCAGGCGGTGGGCGATGATGAAGGTCGTACGGTCGCGCCGCAATTCGTCGATCGCTTCCTTGACGCGGTCCTCGGTCTCGACGTCGAGCGCGCTGGTCGCCTCGTCGAGCACCAGGATCGGGGCGTCCTTCAATACGGCGCGAGCGATGGCGATGCGCTGGCGCTCGCCGCCGGAGAGCTGGCCGCCACGTTCGCCGACCACCGTGTCGTAGCCATTGCTCTTGGCCAGGATGAAGTCCTGCGCGGCAGCCGCGACGGCGGCGGCATGGATCTCGTCATTGCTGGCGTCGGCGCGGCCGACACGGATGTTGTCCTCGATGGAGCGGTTGAGCAGCCCGGCATCCTGGAACACCGTGGCGATCGAATGGCGCAGCGACTTGCGCGTCACGGTGCGGGTGTCAATGCCGTCGATCAGGATGCGGCCGCTGGACGGCGAGAAGACGCGCTGCAGCAAATTGATCAGCGTGGTCTTGCCGGCTCCCGTCGGTCCGACGATGGCGACGGTCTGGCCTGCCTGAACCTCGAAGGACACGTCGCTGACGCCCTGTCCCGAATTGGCGAATTCGAAGCAGACATCCTCGAAGCGGACATGGCCGGTGACATTGGTGAGTTCGCGCAGGCCATCCGGTTCGGCGGCATCGGCGGCCGAGTCCTCGAGCTTGTAGAATTCCTCGAGCTTGGCACGAGCCTCCGAAATCTGGTTGGCGAAAGCCGACATCTGGTCGAGCCGCGAGATCAGCAGCGTGGCGAAGCCGGTGAAGGCGATGACATCACCGACACGCAACTGCCCATGGGTCACCAGATAGGCCCCGATCAGGAGCACAACCATCATCGAGATGGTCGACGACAGGCGATTGAGCGCATTGGCAATGGCCCACCAGTCGAGCACAGGGTTCTGCGCGTCGAGCAGGTTCTTGACGTAGCGGCGCAGCGTCTCGGCCTCATGGCCAAGGCGGTTGTAGCTCTGGAGAACGGCGACGTTGCTCACGGAGTCCGTCACATGGGCGAACACCTTGTGGTAATGGCGCTCGACGGCGGCCTGGCCCGCCTTGGTGCGCTTCATCACCAGACGGCCGATGCCGACATAGAGCACTCCAAGCGCGAGCAGCACCATCGACATACGCACATCCATGCTGAGTGCCGTCGGCACAAGCAGGACGAGCGCGACAGCCGTGGACAGATGCTGGCGCATGAATTCGAGCCACAGGCTGAACAGCGTCTCAACGGCACGCAGCAGCGTGTGCAGGGCGTTGGACGTGCCGCGCTGATGATGCCAGGCGAGCGGCATCGTGATGACGCGCTCGAAGGACTGGCACAGCACTTCGCTGCGCCGCGCGTGAGCAAAGCGGTCGGCGCCGCGCGCCACCAGGACGAAAGCGATGACGTTGAAGGCGCCCAAACCGGCCCACACGGCAAGCGTGGAGAATACCGAGCCATGCGCGGAGATGGCATCGATCACCCGGCCAAACATGATCGGCTCCAGGATGGCGATCGCGGCAAGTGCGACATTGGCGCCGCAAATCAGCGCGACGCGCTTCTTGTCGGCGGCCAGATAGCCCAGCGCTCTCCAATAGATCTGCAGAAGTGACACTTCAGCTACTCCGCCAATTCTCTACTGTGCTCAATGCCGTATTGTGCACTGCACCATTGCTTGACACGTAACGGTTGACGCGTCGCAAAACAATGCCCGTCTATCGCTTCCGTTCCCATTTAGCGAACAAAAGATGACGACGGTGCGAAATCTGACGTGATCACCTAACGGTTTGAGATAAAAGGTGAAATGCCAGCCTTGCGGCAAAATCATGGCAGTGGCCGAGCGCTGCCACATTTTTAATCACAGCGGGCGTGCATGAAGTGTCGGGC
>NZ_PNOT02000362.1 GCF_002879535.1 Mesorhizobium intechi | reverse complement strand
CCCCAGCCCCGACAGATAACACTTCAGTCGAAGCTGTGAAATGGTTTACTCATGCCATGCAACGCTCGGTGCGAGGGGCACGAACTTGGACTTCCGAAAGACTATCCGGACTGCAGTCGGCAAGAATGGACGCGGCATCGAGATTGGCGCTTCATACTCGCCGATATTGCCCAAGGCCGAAGGGTACAAGACGCTCGTTGTCGATCATGCCGACGCCGACGGATTGCGCTCGAAATACGCTGCGATCGGTGTCGACGTTTCACGGCTTGAAACGGTAGACGCCATCGACGATGGGGGTGAATTCAGACAACTCGACCTGACGGCGAGGGCTTCGACTTCATAGTGGCCAGTCACGTGTTCGAGCATCTCACGGACCCGGTCCATTTCCTCCAGCGCTGCGAACGGGCACTCAAGCCGGGTGGGCGGGTTTATCTCCTGATCCCGGACCGTCGATACACCTTCGATTACCTGCGCCCCAGCTGTACCGCGGGCCATCTGTTGGCCGCCTACATGGCAGGGCAGAAAAGGCATGGCACGGCGGCCATGTTCGATCACCATGCATCGCATGGAACGCGTGGAGGCGTGCAGGTCTGGATGGAAGGGTTCAAGGGAGAGTATGCGTTCGCCGGAACGCCTCAAGCAGGTTACGCGATGGCAACCAGGCAGGGAGACGACTATGTCGACTGTCACGCCTGGGTCTTCACGCCATCCAGCTTTCGCCTGGCCATGGCGGATTTGCACGCGGCAGGAGTCCTGGGACTTCGTGAGGAGCAATTTTACCCGACTGTAGGGTGCGAGTTCTTTGCGGTGATGTCCGCCAAACCGGCGATGCATGGCCCCGACAGACTGGCCCTGGCGCTCGGCGCGATCGACGAAGCCGGGCCTGAACACATCGCTGAGGCCGTTGTCGATCCTCCCGTGTACGTCGGATCAGCGCCCTCGGCCCAAAATGCGATTGATGCATTCAAGGGCCAATGGGTCACCGCGTTCCCGGCAACGCAAGGCTTGCAGGCCGGCACTTCCCATTTGCACGAGGACCCACGCATACTTTGGCTCGCGGAGAAACTGGATGGCTGGCTCAACGGGAAGCAAGTCCTCGAACTAGGTCCCTTGGAGGCGGCGCACACCGCGACTTTGTTGTCCCAGGGCGCAGGGTCGGTCCTGGCCATCGAGGCCAATCGCGATGCCTTTCTTCGTTGTCTGGTCGCGAAGGAAATACTTGGCTTGCGCGACGCGGCCTTCCGCCTCGGCAATTTTGTTCCGTTCCTGGAGAGCGAAACAAAGCATTGGCCGCTGATCGTTGCCAGCGGTGTCCTCTATCATATGACGGACCCGCTGCACGTGCTGGACTTGTTGGCGGACCGGACAGATTGTCTGTTTTTGTGGACTCACGTCGCCGACGACAATGCGATGCCGACCGGCGACAGGCGGCGCGCGGCGCTTGGAGCGCCAGAGCTACGCGACTGGCACGGCAGAACTGTGACGCTTTATCCGCGCCCCTACGGACCGCTTGGCGCATCGACATTTTGCGGAGGCATGGACCCGGTACCGCGCTGGATACATCGCGACGATCTGCTGTGGGGTCTGGCCAAACTGGGGTTCGACGATCTGGCGATCGCACATGAGACCCCGGACAACGAGCATGGTCCGTCTCTGTCGATCCTGGCGAGGCGCAGCCCCAAGGCTACACGTAAGAAACCACGGCCCCTGACAACCGCAAGAAAAGGTCTAAAAAGGATATAGATCGTCGGCAACGTCGGAAAGCGAAACCGGCCAATCCAATTTTGTTTCACCGGTCTTGCGAAACAGGACGGCCGACATCAGCGCGCCGGTGTGCACCTCGCCAAAATGCGTCGATATGTTGTGCACCCGGGCTACGATGTATGCGCGCACACCATCGATGGCTTCGATGATTTCAAACCCGGTCGATCTGTTGAGCAGGGCCTTCCAGGAGTGACTCGAGAACCGAAAATAGTCGCACGGCTCTTCGTGCAGAGCCCATGTCTGTGGCGCCAGGATAATCCCCAGAGCGCCTGTCTTGAGAACGCGGTTCATCTCGATCGCGGCCTTCCAGGGCATCAGGAGGTGCTCGAACACGGCGAATGACATGACAGCGTCATAGGTATTGCGAGGCAGAAAGCGGCTCGCCTCGTGAGCGTCTCCAACGATGTCGACGTTCTCGCCGTCCAGAATATCGAAACCGGTGTAGACCCAGCCCGGCGGCAGGCTGTTGCGCCACATTGCACCAGTCCGGTTGCGCGAACCGATCTCCAGCAAATGCCCGCCGGAACGTGACCGCAACTCGGCAAAGAACCTGTCTACCAGGGGCAGTATCGGATCGTGTGGATCTGCCGCCGCGAGCGGGCGCACGTCCTTCGACCCGTCCGCAAATCTTATTTCGAGTTTCACATCCAGCATCTGAGCGTTGTCCAGCCCTGTGAAGACCCGCTCATCGAAACGGCACGAGGCCGCGAGCCGCCCGTAGAGACGACTCAGATCCGCACTGGGAAGGCCGGTTTGCGACAGCACGACTGTGCGGCCATCCGGCAGAAGCAAGGCGAGCCCAACGACAGGGGATTTTGCGGAAAAAGCGAATCCTGAAACGTGGATCACGCCGTGGAAACACGAACTGCGATCGACGATGCAAACAAGCTCGCTACCGATGGCAGGGGCGGTCAAATGCAATGTCGGACCAGCAATGGTCGAGTCCATGTTCATGGTGGCCTGCCCCCCAAACGCTACAGCCTTGGCTGCGGAATTCCGCACCCCGCAGGGTAGCGCCCGTGCGCGGCAAATTGAAGGGCCAGGACAATCGGATCCTCAGTTAACCAGCCGATTGCGCCTGAGCCCTAGAGAAGCCGCGCCAGCAGGCCGCCATCGACTTGCATTGCGCTGCCCGTGACGAAGGATGCGGCATCGGAAATCAGAAAGCCGATGGCGCTGGCGATCTCCGAGGGATTGGCGATGCGGGCGATCCGGTTGGGCTCGAAGGACAGGCCCAGCGCATCGGCGCCGCCGGCCGCTTCCAGCCCGTCCAGGGTCATCCGGGTGGCGACCGAGCCGACCAGCACGGCGTTGACGCGGATGCGGTCAACGGCATAGTCGAGCGCCATCTGCCGCGACAGGCCGACGACCGCTGCCTTCGTCGCGGCATAGGCGGGCACGCCGGGAACCGTGGCATCGGCGTGCACGGACGCGATGTTGACGATCGAGCCGCCGCCCGCCGCGCGCAGCAGCGGCAAGGTCGCGCGGCAGACGCGGAAAATGGCGGTCAGGTTGACGGCGATGGTTTTTTCCCACTCCGCGTCGGAAACGTCTTCAAGCCGCTTGCCGGTGGGGTAGATGCCGGCGCAGTTGACGATCGCGTCGAGCCCGCCAAGCCGTTCGGTGGCTGCCGTCACCGCCGACTGAACCTCTTCTTCACGCGTGAGATCGCACTCGCGGAAGATCAACTGGCCTTCGCCATAGCGGCCGGCAAGGGCCTTGCCCTCTTCGCCGTCCAGTCCGGCGCCGAGAACCCTGGCGCCCTCGTCGGCGAGGTATTCCGCGGTCGCCCGGCCAATGCCGGTGGCGGCCCCCGTGACAAAAACGCGTTTGCCGGCGAACATCATGCTGAGGCCGGTGAAGCGATGGCGTGGCGTTCCGCCTGTGCCGCGGTCACCGAGCGTAGCACGCGATCCTCGCCGCCCTCGCCACGGCCAAATTCGTCGACGATGCGCCCGTCGGCGACCACGAGGCAGCGATCGCAAAGGCCAATCAACTCTTCCAATTCGGAAGCGACGATCAGCAAGCCTACGCCTTTCTCGGCGAGTTCGACCACGAGCCGGTAGATTTCATGCCGGGTCGCCGCGTCGACGCCCTTGGTCGGCTCGTCGAGCAGCAGCACGTTCGGTGCCCGCATCAGCACACGGGCGAACAGCAGCTTCTGCTGGTTGCCGCCCGACAGATGGGTGACCGAAGCCTGCGGCGAGGACGCCTTGACGTTGAGCGCGCGCATGGCGGTAAGGATGGAGCTTCGCTCCAGTGCGCCGCGCACCATGCCGTGCCGCGACAGAGGCGCGAGATTGCCGATGGTGATGTTGGCGCCGACCGGCAGGTTGAACAGCAGGCCGTCGCGTTTGCGATCCTCGGTCAGCAGCGCAATGCCGGCCGCACGGGCATCCCTGGGAGACTTGATCGATACCGTCTGGCCGGCGACGCGGACTTCGCCCTCGGCCGCGACACGGCCATAGATGCCGTGCAGGATCTCGCTGCGGCCGGAGCCCAGCAGCCCGGCCAGCCCGACGATCTCGCCCGCCGCCACGCACAGATTGATATCCCTGGCGCCATGGACCGCGCCGCTGTGGCCGGCGACCGTGAGATGGCGAACCTCCAGCGCCGTCGGCGCGCCGACAGGTGCCGCGTGTCCGGGAAACAGCCGCTGCAGCCTTTGACCCGACATCGAGAAGATGAAGGTCTCGGCGTCGAAATTCTCGCGCGCGATCCGTACCGCCACCTGCCCGTCGCGCAGCACCGTGGCGCGGTCGCAGATGGCGAGCACCTCGGGTAGGCGGTGGGTGATGTAGATCATCGCCACGCCTTGCGCCTTGAGGCGGCGCAGGACGGCGAACAGCGCATCGACCTCGGTACCGGAGAGCGAGGCGGTCGGCTCGTCCAGCATCAGCACGCGGGGCTTCATCACGATGGCGCGCGCAATCATCACCAGGTGACGCTGCGCCGAGGTCAGCGATGCGACATAGGCCCTGGGGTTGATGTCGATGCCGAGGTCGGCGAAGATCTCGCCGGCCCGCTGCTCGAGCTTGCGCTGATGGACCATCATGCCGGTGCCCAGCCCGGTGCGGCCGGCAAAAACATTCTCGGCGACCGACAGTTGTTCGAGCACCTCGATTTCCTGCGGCACGTAACCGACGCCGTTCGATCGCGCATCGGCCGGCGAAGCGAAGCTGATGGGCCGGCCGTCGAGCTGGATCGTGCCGGTGTAGGAACCGGCCGGATGCACGCCGTTGAGGATCTTGACCAACGTCGACTTTCCGGCGCCGTTCTGGCCGAGCAAGGCGTGGATCTCGCCGGCCACGACATCGAAATCGACGCCGCGCAGCGCCTGCACGCCGCCGAAATTCTTGGCGACGGCGGTGGCCGAAAACAGCGGCGCTTGGGTGGTGATGGACAAGACGCATCCCTTCGGAAAGCGCCGGGCCTGCAAGGCGCGGGCCCGGCGGCGGGTGTTACTGGCCGGCGCTGTCCAGCATCTTGTAATAGGGCTCGAGATCAGCCGCGGTGATCACCTTTGCCGGCAGCGGATTGCTGTAGGGAACGGTCTTGCCCTGGGCGAGATCACCGAGCAGTTCGGCGACCTTGGCGCTCTCTTCATAGAGCGGCTGCGCGACGATGCCGTAGGCGGCGCCGGCTTTCACCAGATCGAGATTCTGCCTGATATAGTCCATGCCGACGATGACGACGTCGCGTCCGGCCTTGCGGGCGGCGCCCGACCAGGTCTGGATGCTGTTGCCGGTAGTGCCGAAGGCGGCTGTCACATCGGGATTGCCCTGCAGGATCGCCACCGCTTTTGCCTCGGCCGCCGATGGTTCAAAGCCTTCCATCTGAGTGTCGAGCACCTTGATGCCGGGATATTTCGCCGCGATGGTCTTGCGGAAGGCATCCGACATGGCGTTTTCGGTGTCGTTGGAAGCGCCCTGCGTCAATGCCACGGTGCCCTTGCCGCCGAGCTTGTCGCCGATCGCGATCGCGGCATTGGTTCCCGCTTCGGCGATGTTCTCGCCCGTCGCCGCTTTCAGGCCGTTGACGGTGCCTTCGGGCGGCAGGACGTGCCAGGTGACGATCGGAAAGCCCTCCTTGGCCAGCTTGGAGATGTAGGAATAGATGGCCGGGTCGGGACCGTAGACCCCGATCGCGTCGTATTTTGTGCGGGCAAGCGCAGCCTCGGCAAGCGGCAAGGTCGCCGGAATATCCCAGTTGGTGGCGCTCGGGTCGCCGACCACCTCGCAGGTGTAGCCGAGTTCCTTGCACTTGTTGAGGAAGCCCGCCTGCATCAGCCGGTGCACCGGGTGATCCTTCATCGCCTGCACCCAGAGCAGGTGAATGTCCGCCGCCCGGGCCAGGCTCGCCGAGCCGAGCGAGGTGGCGAGTGCCGCCGCCACCAATGCGGCTCGGATCAGCTGCGTTTTCAAATGGGTTTTCATGCCTTACCTCCCTTGGTTCGCCGGCATTTTTGCCGGCGCAGTATCCGCGGCATCTCAGGCGCCGGCGATGAAGTAGCGGCGGCGCACTATGTCGAGGCCGACAGCCATGACCATGATCACACCGACCGCGATCTGCTGCCAGTTGGAGTTGACGCCAATGACGACGAGGCCGCTCTGCACCACCTTCAGCATCAGGATGCCGACGACGCCGCCGGCCACCGTGCCGGCGCCGCCGAACAGGCTGACGCCGCCGACCACGACACCGGCGATGACGGTCAGTTCCCAGCCGCTCCCGATCGACGTGCCGCCGCTGCCGAGATCGGCCATGACGAACATGCCGGCGATCGCCGACAGCGCGCCGACGGTGATGAAGGCGCCGATCTTGTAGGCGCTGGTGTTGACGCCGACGAGATGCGCCACTTCCTTGTTGCCGCCCGTCGCATACATGTTGCGCCCGAGCACGGTGCGCCGCAGCACGAAGTCGGCAAAGAGGGCGGCGACGATGAAAAAGGCAAAGCTCCAGCCGAGGCCGAAGGCGAGATCGGTTCCGCCAATGGTGTTGATCGCCTCGGGCAGCGGATAGACCGGATAGCCACCCGTCACCACCTGTATCAGGCCCTGCCCGATGAACAGCATGCCGAGCGTCTGGATGAAGGCCGGGATGCCGAGCCTGACGACGATCAGGCCGTTCAGGAGGCCGATCAGCGCCCCGACGCCGATGCCGCCGAGAATGCCGAAGCTCACCGGCAGGGCGGCCGCGGTCATCAGCTTGGCGGCGACCACGGCGGAGAGACCGGCCACCGAGCCGACGGACAGGTCGAACTCGCCGGCGACCAGCAGAATGGTCTGGCCGATGGCGATGATGCCGACAAAGGAGACGACGTTGAGAATGGCGCGGATGTTGCGCTCCGACAGGAAGGCCGGCTCGAGCAGCCAGAAGAAGGCGATCAGCAAAGCCATGGCCGCCAGCACGCCGACCTCGCCGACGGCAATCAAGCCGATCAGTCGCCGCCGGAACGATCGCGCGTCCCTGGGCGGCGCACTCACCTCAGCCGCGCTGTTCATCCCGACCTCCCCGGCAGTGACCGTTGCCGGCCCTTGCGGCCGGCCCTATGCGCCCGCGCCGAACAGGGCGCGCTCCTCTCGCCTATTAAGATTATAATATTATAATTTGTCAACGATGAAATCTCCCGCCGGTGCATAGCCGGGTCCATCGCTGGAAAGCACTCGCGGCAACCGCTATGAATGGACGCTTCGGCGTGATCCGCGGGACATCGCCTTGGCGGATAGCGCTTTCTTGGAGCATGGTGATGGTCGACAAGCCGCCGGCGGGCGAGAAGAAGCCGCAACGCCTCGGCGTCCGCGAGATCGCCAAGCGGGTCGGCGTGGCGCCGATGACGGTGTCGCGCGCGCTGTCCAATCCCGACATGGTCTCGCCGGAAACCCGCGCCAAGGTACTGGAGGCGATCGAACAGGCCGGCTTCGTGCCCAACCGGTTGGCGTCCAGCATGCGCGGCAATGGCCGCATGATCGGCACGGTGGTGCCGCCGCTGATCAATTCGGGCATTGCCGAACAGGTGCAAGGCATGTCCGACGAATGCCATGAAAGCGGCTATTCGATGCTCCTGGTGCAAGGCGAGTTCACGCAGGAGGCCGAGGAGAGCTCGATTCGCAACCTGCTCGGCTGGCGTCCGGTCGGCATGATCCTGCAGAGCTTCGTGCAAAGCGAGACGGCGCGTGCCTTGCTGAAGAGCAGCGGCGCCCCGGTGGTCGAAATTTCCGAAATCAAGGGCCGCAAGCCGATCGACATGGTCGTCGGCGTCTCCAACTTCGAGACCGCCTATGCCATGACCATGCATCTGGCGGCCAAGGGCTACAAGCGCATCGGCTTCGTCTCGACGCCGATCCACGGCAATGACCGCCTGCGGCAGCGCCGCACCGGCTATCACGCCGCGCTGACGGAGCTCGGCATCAAGAACCATGCCGACATGGAGGTCGAGGTGCCGATCACCGCTCAGGGTGGCGCCGAGGCGCTGGTGACGCTGACCTCCCGCCACAAGGATATCGATGCCATCTTCTTTTCCAGCGACACGCTCGCGGTCGGCGCAGTGCAGGAATGCCACCGCCGGCGCTGGGCCGTGCCGGGCAGGATCGCCATCGCCGGATATGGCGACATGGATCTCGCCGCGCAGCTCTATCCGCCGCTGACCACGGTGAAGGTCAACCGCTACGAGATGGGCCGCCGTGCGGTGCGGCAATTGCTGGCAAGGCTCGGCGGCGACACCAAGGTGCCGACCATCACCAGCCTCGGCTTCGAGATCGTCGATCGCGAAAGCGCATGACGGCCTAGAGGCCACGCGGCCCCGTCCCTTCCCGCCGCCCGAGGCGCTTTTCCCAGCCCTGCGCATGAACATTGAGATAGGCGTTGGGATCATAGGGGTGGTTCTTGATCGCCTCGATGTTGAGATCGATGCCGAGCCCTGGCGCGTCGGGCAGCGACAGATGGCCATTGTCCGGATCGACGGTCGGGTGCCAGGTCACCAGATCGCGCGTCCACGGGTCGTTGAAAGCGTCGAAGTGCTCCTGGATGAGGAAGTTCGGCACCGCGGCCGCCAGCTGCAGGCACACCGCTGTCGCCACCGGCCCACCGCTCTGGTGGGGGGCAATGTGGCTGCCATGGGCGAGCGCGAGGCTGGCCACCTGCATGGACGGCGCAATGCCGCCGAGCGACATCGGCTCGGGCTGGAAGATGTTGACGCCCCCACCCGCGGCCAGTGTGTAGAACTGCCCGACCGTGTCGTACATTTCGCCGGTCGCCACCGGGATCGGTGAGCGATGTGCCACTTCGTGCACCGTCTCCTGCCGGTCGCGCGAGGTCGGCTCCTCCCACCAGAAGATGTCGAGATCGGCGAATTTCTGCGCTGCCTGGAGGGCGGCGATCTCGGTGAAGCGCGCATGCACGTCGATCAGGATCAGCGTATCGCGAGGCAGTTCATCACGCAATTTTCGGCAGATCGCGTAGGAAAGCTCCAGTTCCTCGCGCGAGATAAAACCTTGCGCGGTGCCGAACGGGTCGAGCTTGAACGCCCTGAAACCCTTGGCCAGCACCGCCTTGGCGGCTTCGAGGAAAGCCTCTGGCGTGCGCTCGGTGCGGTACCAGCCATTGGCGTAGCCGAGCACGCTGTCGCGCACCTGGCCACCGAGCAACTGGTGGATCGGCACGCCGAGGCTCTTGCCCACAATGTCCCAGCAAGCGACCTCGATTGCCGCGATCACCGTGCGATGGATGTGGCCGCCGTCGAGCGAGACGCTGTCCAGCATGCGCTTGGCCAGCGCGTTGATGCGACGCGGGTCCTGGCCGACAGCGAGATGCTTGAGCTCGTGCACCCCGGCTTCGGTGGTCTTGATGAAGCCGTTCAGCGTGCCTTCGCCAATCCCATGAATGCCCTTGTCGGTATGGACTTTGACGAACAGCCAGTTCTTCCAGCCGGCGCCGACGGCAAAGGTCTCGATTTCGGTGATCTTCATGCGGTGGTCCTAGGCCAGGGCTGTGAT
>NZ_PNOT02000390.1 GCF_002879535.1 Mesorhizobium intechi | reverse complement strand
GCTCTACCATGCCGAGAAGGCCAGGGGTGGCATGGCGCTGACCATGACCGCCGGTTCGGCGATCGTTTCGCGCGACAGTCCCGCGGCCTTCGGCAATCTGCATGTCTATGATGACCGCATCGTGCCGTGGCTGGCCGAACTCGCCGAGGCCTGCCACGAGCATGACTGCAAGGTGATGATCCAGATCACCCATCTTGGCCGCCGAACCGGCTGGAACAAGGCCGACTGGCTGCCGGTGCTCTCGGCCTCGCCGGTGCGCGAGCCGGCGCACCGCGCCTTCCCAAAAACCATCGAGGACTGGGATATCGAACGCATCGTTGCCGACTATGCGTCGGCCGCGCAGCGCTGTCAGGCCGCCGGCCTCGACGGCATCGAGTTCGAGGCCTATGGCCATTTGATGGATGGCTTCTGGTCGCCCGCCACCAACCATCGCGATGACGAGTATGGCGGCTCGCTGGACAATCGCCTGCGCTTCACCAACATGGTGCTGGATGCCGTGCGGGCGGCGGTCGGCGAAAACTTCGTCGTCGGCATCCGCATGGTCGCCGACGAGGATTTTCCGCAAGGCCTGTCGAAGGAGGAAGGCGTCGAGATCGCCAGGCGGCTGGCCGGCTCCGGCAAGGTCGATTTCCTCAACATCATCCGCGGTTCGATCGAGAGCGACGCGGCATTGACCAAGGTCATTCCGGTGACCGGCATGCGGTCTTCGCCGCATCTCGATTTTGCCGGCGAGGTAAGGGCGGCGACAAAGTTCCCGACCTTTCACGCGGCGCGCATCTCCGATGTCGCCACCGCGCGCCATGCGATCGCCACCGGCAAGCTCGACATGGTCGGCATGACCCGTGCGCATATCGCCGATCCGCACATCATCAGGAAGGTGATGGAGGGCCGCGAGCACGAGATCCGTCCCTGTGTCGGCGCCACCTATTGCCTCGACCGCATCTATGAAGGCGGCGAGGCGCTCTGCGTTCACAACGCGGCGACCGGCCGCGAGGCCGAGATTCCGCACATAATCGTCAAAACCGAACGGCCGAAGCGGAAAGTCGTCGTCGTCGGTGCCGGGGCCGGCGGACTGGAGGCGGCGCGTGTCGCGGCCGAGCGGGGCCACCAGGTCACGATCCTGGAGGCATCCTCGCAGGCCGGTGGCCAGGTCCGTCTGGCAACGCAGAATCCGCGCCGCAGGGAGCTGATCGGCATCATCGACTGGCGGCTGGCCGAACTCGATCGGCTCGGCGTCGAGATCCGCTATGACACCTGGGCGGAAAAGGACGATGTTCTTGCACTGGCACCTGATGTGGTGGTGGTCGCCACCGGCGGCCTGCCGCGGAACCCGCCGTTGACGGCCGGCGACAGTCTCGTCACGTCGAGTTGGGACATCATGGCCGGCAGCGTCAAGCCGGCCGAGAACGTGCTGCTCTTTGACGACAATGGCGGCCATCAGGGCATGGGGGCGGCCGAACTGATCGCCAACGGCGGTGCGAGGCTGGAGCTGGTTTCGCCCGAGCGCTTCTTTGCCCCCGAAATGGGCGGCATGAACCACGTGCCGTATATGCGCGTTTTCCAGGAGAAGGGCGTCACCATCACCATCAACACGCGCCTGCGCTCGGTGCGGCGCGAGGGCAACCAACTGGTCGCCGAACTCGCTTCGGACTTTGCCGACGGCTGGCGCGGGGAACGCAGGGTCGACCAGGTGGTGGTCGAGCACGGCACGGCGCCGCTCGACGATCTCTACCTCGGCCTGAAGCCGCTTTCGAAGAATCGCGGCGCGATCGACTATGAACGTCTGGTCGGCGGCGGCGATATTTTCCCGACACGCAACCCCGAGGCAGGCTTCGTGCTGTTGCGCATCGGCGATGCGGTCGCTTCTCGTAACATTCACGCCGCCATTTATGACGGCATCAGGTTCGGCTTGCGGTTCTGATGCAAGGCCCGCTCAGGCTGGCGCAATTTGTGCTGTTGGTGGCGCGCGGTCGGTCCTGCATACGAGAGCCCATGTATGCCTGGCCGGGCCGCGCGCCCGCACGTCATTGGCTCATTGCCGGGTAACGTGCGATCTCCGAGCTTTTTGGCGCGGCCGGTGCTCAGACCATCCTGGCGATCGCCATGCACAGCACCGTGACCACCAGCAGCCATGCAGCGATGCGTTCGCCCAAGGCCATTCGGGCGCGCAGTTGCGTTTCGATCTCCCCATTGGCGCCGGCAAGCCGCCGGCTGGGCGCCCTGACCATGGCGCCCAGCACGCCGGCGGCGGCGAAGGCGGCCAGGATACCCAGCGCCAGCACCATTTCCATCGAGCCGAAATATGCGCCATGGAAGAAATACCACAGCAGAGCCCCGGTCAGGAAAACCATACCGGCCGCGCCCATTTGCGGCTGGATGAAGCGTTCCGCCTTGATCTCTGGATCGCGGGCAAGCGTGATGGTGGTGCCAGCCCAGAACACGCCTGCCATGACGTGAAGACCGATGACGACGATGTAGACATATTGCATGACGGCTCTCCTCTCTCTCTCTCTCTCGTACGCGACATCTAATAATTAGATATCGAACGTTTCGATGTCAATGTATAATGCGGGAGTCAGTTCCATCTGGGAAAAACACCGTCTAATGTCCGGCAATGACGCCTTTTGAACGCCCGCCAATCGGCATGAATCTCGGCCGCACCGCCAAGCTTGTCGCCCAGGCCTTCGACGCCGCTTTGGTCGAAGCGGGCGGCACCTTGCCGGTCTGGCTGACGCTGCTGTCGGTCAAATCGAGCGAACTCGCCAATCAGCGCGAACTTGCCGGCATGATCGGCATCCAGGGCGCGACGCTGACCCACCATCTCAATGCGATGGAAGCACAGGGCCTGTTGACGCGCCGCCGCGATCCCGTCAACCGCCGGGTCCATCTGGTCGAATTGACGGAAGCGGGAGAAGCACTGTTCGAGAGGTTGCGACAGGCCGCGCTTGCCTTCGACAAGCGGCTTCGCACGGGGCTGCCAGACGAGCGCCTGGCGGAGTTTGCGCAGGTGCTGGCGGCGCTGCGCGACAATGTCGTAAGCTAGGAATGCCGAACCATCGGCTCAGTTGTCATAGTTCGGGATCGCTCCGAAGGCGTAATGGCGCAGCTTCAGCGCGGTGATCAGGTCGGTAAGCTTCGTCTTGCCGTCAAAACCGTCCTGGAACATCTCGTCATGCATCAAGAGGATCAGCCTGCGCGGTTTGGCGAAGTGGCCATAGCCGAACAGGTGATCGATCTCGCTGACCAGATGGTCGACGCTCTGTACGGGCTCGCCGCTGTCCTTGTGCACCCACTCGTGGTCCCAGCCATAGAGATAGAAGCCGGAAGCGGCGACGAACTCGTAGTCGGGATCCTCGCGCCCGGCTTGCGCCGGGCCGAGCGAGTTGTCGTCCTTTGACATAGAGGGCAGCCGGAACACATCGCGCCCCGGCAGTCGTGCATGCACCGCGGGCTTCAGGCCCAGCACGGCATTCGCCATGAGCATGTCGGCAACCACCCCTTCAGTATCGCCATAGAAGTGCCGGTAGTGATTGTAGGCGTGGCTGTAGCTGTGGTTGCCGATCGTCACCAGCGGCATCGCCTTGGCGCGCCGCACCAGCGCCTTGTTGGACGCAGTGGCCTCGGCATGCATGCCGACCATGAAAAGTGTTGCCGAAACCCGCTCTGCCTGAAGCACGTCCAGGATGTTGCTGGTGCCGTTCAACGGGCCGTCGTCGAAGGTGAGGTAGATGGTGCGATCCGCCCCATGGGCGGGCAGCGCGGACATCAGAACGGCTGCCAGGACCAACCGAAAGAATGTCATTGGCTTCAGCGATCCTGTTGCACTTGCGACAGGCCGCCATTTCAGCGGCTGGTTGTCAAGCCGGGCGCTACGACAGGCTGCCCTGCAAGACCCTCAGCTTGGCCTTCTTCGGCATGCGCGCGGTCAGCCATTCCAGCGCCTTGTCCTGCGGCATCGGGAAGGCGATGGAATAGCCCTGTACCTGGTCGCAGCCGATCGCCATCAGCGAGTCGAGTTCGGCCTCGGTTTCAGCGCCCTCGGCGACGATGGAGATGCCAAGGCCGCGGGCAAGCTCCGTGATGGCGCGCACGATCTTCGAGTTGTCGCCGTTCTCGTGGATGTTCTGGACGAAGCGGCGGTCGATTTTGAGGCGGTCGATCTCATTGGGATTGACGTGGCTGAGCGACGCATAGCCGGTGCCGAAATCATCGAGCTCCAGGTGGACGCCGGCGGCCCTGATGTGACGCAGTTTCGCCGCGATTCCTGTCTTCTCATCGTCGAGAATGACGGATTCGACGATTTCCAGCGACAGTTTCTGCGGCGGCAGTCCGGCCTTTTCCAGCGTCTCGAACAGGAAGGCATCGAAATCGTGCTCGCGCAGCTCGGTGCCCGAGACATTGACGGCAAGCCGGCCGAAGGCAATCCCGGCGCGGTTCCATTCGGCGGCTTCGTTAATCGCCTTGCTGATGACGATGCGGCCGATCTCCGGCATGAAGCCGCATTTCTCGGCGACCGGAATGAATTCGCCCGGCGAAATCATGCCGCGCTCGTGATGGTTCCATCGCACCAGGGCCTCGATGCCGCTGATCGTGCCGTCGGTCAAGGAGACCTGCGGCTGGAAATAGACCTGGAATGCCCGCTCGGAGATGGCGACCTTGATGTCGTGTTCGAGCTGCTTGCGGTAGTCGAGCTCGCGGCGCAACTCCTCCGAGAAGAACGAAAAGTTGCCGCCACCCATTTTCTTGGCGGAGTAAAGCGCCAGATCGGCATGGACAAGCAGGTCCTGTGCGTTGTCGGCGTCGACCGGATAGACGGCGATGCCGCCGCTGGCGCCCGGAAGAATGGTGGTGCCCTGGAAGACGATCGGCTCGTTGATGTGCGCCAGGATACGTCGCGCGAGCGTGTTGATGTCTTCGGTGCTGCCCGCGCCGTTGAGGATCATCACGAATTCGTCGCCACCGAGCCGCGCGCACAGATCCGACGCCCGGCAGGAATCGCGCATGCGCTGGGCCGTGACGACCAGGACATAGTCGCCGGCGGCGTGGCCGAGCGTATCGTTGATCTGCTTGAAGCGGTCTAGGTCGATCTGGACCACCGCCAGCCGTTCGCGCCGGCGATGCGCGCCCTTGATCAGAGTGTCGAAATGATCGGTCAGGAAGGTTCGGTTGTGCAGCCCGGTCAGGCCGTCATGAACCGCGATGAAGGCCATCGAATTGCGCGCATCGACCAGCTCACGCGTCTTGCGCAGGATGGCGTTCGACATCGGCCTGAAGATGAAAAGCGCCACCAGCAGGATGACGCCGAGTGTGGCGTAGAACAAGGTGCGGTGCAGGGCGAGCAGCTTTTCCGAACGCTCGTCGGCATCGGCACTGATGCGCTGTCCGAGCGCGGCATAGCCCGACAAGGTGGCGTTGGCGACCGAGGCATCGAGGTTGACGCGTTCGGCTCCGCCTTTGTAGCCGTCATTGTCGAGACTGAGTTGCGATTCAAAGGCCGAGATCAGACGGTCGCCATTGGCAATCAGCCCAACCGAGAAATAGTCGAGATGGAAGGGTTTGGCGAAAAGCACGCTCTCGATCGACTTCCCATCGAACTTGGCCGGCGATTGCGGATCCGCGCCGGTCTGCTTGAGCAGCAGATCGTAATTGGTCTCGAACTCGGCGGTGGCCTGCTTCAGTGCGCTGACTAATGCCGGCCTCTTGTCGCGCGAGGCGGCACCCGTTGCACCGGCCAGGAAGACGATGCGCTGCGATAAGGTCTTCTGCGTGCCGACAATGTCGAGCAAGGTGTTGTTGTGCTGCTGCGTGGCCATCGTCTGCTGCAGCAAGACGAAGGAGGCCGCCACCATGGCGGCAATGATCAGCAGCGCCAGCCAATAGCCGGCCTTGATCAGCAATATGAGCTTGCCTGAAACGGTTTGCACCGGCTGCTGCGACATGTTCGGGGGCGGTCCTCTCGCCAACGGATTCCTGTATGACAACCATTGAACCGCAAACGTTAACAGGACTGGAAACCGACCGCCTGACGACAAGGGGAAGGCGCGGAAAGATCGCGAAATGGTTATCGGCTCCTTTCGCCGCCGGCCCGCATTTGAACATTGGTTGGCGCAAGTGTTCCCGACGGGTGGCCTGGGCCATGCCCGTGCGTCGCGTCCGATGCTGCCCGGCCACCCCATCCGGTCGCTTTTGCGATGGATTTTTTGCGCGGGCGGGACGACAGTCTGGCCACGTCAAACGAGGCCCGATCATGACTGCAGCATTTCTCTCCCATATCGACAGCGAGCTTGCCGGGCTCAAATCGGCCGGCCTCTACAAGTCCGAGCGGGTGATTTCCTCGATGCAGTCGGCGCAGATCGAGGTCGGTGGCGAGAAGGTGCTGAACTTCTGCGCCAACAACTATCTCGGCCTCGCCGACAGCGTCGACCTGCGACAGGCGGCCGCGCAGGCTCTGGACCGCTATGGCTACGGCATGGCGTCGGTGCGCTTCATCTGCGGCACGCAGGAGGAACACAAGGAGCTCGAAGCGACGATCTCATCCTTCCTTGGCCTGGAAGACACCATCCTCTATGGCTCCTGCTTCGACGCCAATGGCGGCTTGTTCGAGACGCTGCTTGGCGAGGAAGACGCGATCATCTCGGATGCGCTGAACCATGCCTCGATCATCGATGGCGTCCGGTTGTCGAAGGCCAAGCGTTTCCGTTACGCCAACAACGACATGGCCGATCTCGAGGCGCGGCTGCGGGAAGCCAGGGATTGCCGCTTCCGGCTGATCGCCACCGACGGCGTGTTTTCGATGGATGGCATCATCGCCAACCTCAAGGGCGTCTGCGACCTTGCCGACAAATACGATGCCATGGTCATGGTCGACGACAGCCATGCGGTCGGCTTCGTCGGCAAAAACGGCCGCGGCTCGGCCGAGCATTGCGGCGTCGAGGGCAGGGTCGACATCATCACCGGCACGCTCGGCAAGGCGCTCGGCGGCGCTTCCGGCGGCTACACCTCAGGCAAGAGGCAAGTGGTCGACTGGCTGCGCCAGCGCTCGCGACCCTATCTGTTCTCCAACAC
>NZ_PNOT02000258.1 GCF_002879535.1 Mesorhizobium intechi | reverse complement strand
GGAAATTCGCAAGCTGCATCGCCGGCTGAACGCCACCTCCGTCTTCGTCACCCACGACCAGGTCGAGGCGATGACGCTGGCCGACCGGCTGGTGGTGATGAATGGCGGACGCGTCGAGCAGGTCGGGACGCCGAGCGAAATCTACACACGCCCCGCAAGCCGCTTCGTCGCCACCTTCGTCGGCGCGCCGGCGATGAACATTCTGGAAGGCACGGTCGAACTCGACGGGCTGTCGCTGCTCGGCGGCAGCCGGCGCCTCGCCATGGCACGCACGGGCCTGCCCGTCGGCACCAGGGTCGCGATGGGCATCCGGCCGGAAGCCGTCCGGCTGGTGGCGACCGGCGTGGCCGGCGCGTTGAATGCCACGGTCGACCTCGTCGAGGAACTGGGGGCGGGGCGGGTCATCTACGTCGATCTCGACGGAGCACCGTTTTCGGTGATGACATCGGAGGCGGTCCACCCCGAGCCCGGCAGCCAGGTCGGCCTCAAGATTTCGCCTGAAGACATGCATTTCTTCTCGTCGGAGACGGGAGCCCGCCTCGATGTCTTCAAGGCGTCCGTACCCGAGCCGGCGCTCTGAAAGCGTGATGAAAATCATCCAGGTCACCGATGTGCATCTTGGCCGGCAAGGCGAGCGCCGCTATGGCGCGGACCTGCATCAAAGGCTGGCGTCCTGCGTCGCGCATATCAATGCGCATCACGCCGACGCCGCCCTTTGCATCTTCACCGGCGACCTGACCGAGACCGGCGCGCCGCAGAGTTATGCGGATCTGCGCGCTGCCCTGAACAGGCTGTCAGTACCGTACAGGCTGCTGCCCGGCAACCATGACCGGCGGGCCAATCTCGTCGCGGCGTTCCCGGAAAATCCGGTCGACGAGAATGGCTTCGTGCAGTCGGTCCATGACACCGGCAACGAAGTGCTGCTGTTTCTCGACTGCCTGGCGGAAGGGCGCATCGAAGGCGAATTGTGCGACAGGCGGCTTGCCTGGCTCGAAACCCACCTGGACCGATCAGCCGGCAGGCCCGCCTACATCTTCCTGCACCATCCGCCGGTCGCGCTCGGCCTGCCGCAGCTCGATCCGCTGGCGCTTGAACAGCCCCAGCGGTTGCTCAGCCTGCTGAAGCGCCATGGCGATGTCCGCCATATCTTCTTCGGCCATGTCCATCGCGACATCGCCGGCACCGTGGCCGGGATTCCATTCTCGGCGCAGCGCGGCCTGCACGCAAGGTTCGAACTTGCGCTTGACCGGTCGAGTGAAATTGTCGAACAGGCGCCGCCCTCCTACGCCGTCATCCTTGTCCACAGCGCCAACGAGAGGGTTGTCGTGCATGGCTGTGATTTTCTCGAGCGCTGGCCGATCTATTCAGCCGAAACCGGCGAACGCATCACGGCATGAACTGCTCGCCGGGCGCCGGTCCTCGGTGCCTAGACGAACACATGCGCCTTTCCCGACACGGTGAGCCGGACGATCTCGCCGACCATCGGTGCGTCCATGCCTGATTTGCGCAGGATCAGCGGCGTGTTGCCGATGGCGGCGGCGTCCGGTGGATCGAAGTTGTTCAGGAGCCGAACCGCGATCGTGCATGTCGAGCCGGCGAATTCCGATTCCGTCACCTCGCCGAACAGCATGTCGGGCGTGCCCGACATGCCTTCGCGCGACGTGCGCTTCAGCCCGATCTGCTCCGGCCGCAGCATGATGCGGGCGACATCGCGGCTGTCATTGGTATCGACGGCGATGCGGCCGAGCGGCGAGTCGGCGAAGCCGCCCGAAATGCTCGCCGGCAGGATGATGGCGTCGCCGAGGAATTCGGCGATCATCCTGTCCTTCGGCTTGAGGTAGAGATCGCGCGGCGTGCCGACCTGCGAGAATTTCCCGTCGCGCATCACTGCCACCTGGACAGCGAAGGACAGTGCTTCGGCCTGGTCGTGGGTCACCAGGATGGTGGTGATGCCGGCCGCCTCCAGAAGTTCGGCCACGGCCTTGCGCATCGAGGCGCGCAGGCCGGTGTCGAGCGCCGAGAACGGCTCGTCGAGCAGCATCAGCCGCGGCTTCATCGCCATGGCGCGGGCGAGCGCCACGCGCTGCTGCTGGCCGCCGGAGAGCTCGTGCGGGCGGCGCTTGAGGATCGCCTTGTCGAGCCCGACGATGTAGGCCAACTCGACGATGCGCTCGGCGCGTTTGTCATCGCCGCGGCCCATGCCGAAACCGATATTGTCGCCGATGGTCAGATGCGGGAACAGGGCGCCGTCCTGCGCCACCACGCCGATGCCGCGGCGATGCGCCGGGACAGCGGCCCCGCCATTGGCCAGCACCTCGCCATCGAGCACGATGCGGCCCTGGTCCGGTGCCTCAAAGCCGGCGATCAGCCGCAGCAAGGTGGTCTTGCCGCAGCCGGAGGGACCGACGATTGCGGTCCGGCTACCGCTGGCGACTTCGAGGTCAACACCGGCCAATGCGGCGACCGGGCCGTAATGCTTGTGCAGGCCGCGGATTTCGAGAAAGCTCATCGTCCGGCCATCCGTTTCGACTGGACATAAAGCAGCCAGGTCAGGGGCAGCGACATCGCCACCATGATGAAAGCGTAAGGGGCCGCCGAGGCGTAGTCGATCTCGCTGCTGTAGGACCAGAATGCCATCGCCAGCGTGCGGGTGCCGTTCGGTGCCAGCATCTGGGTCGCGGTCAGTTCGTTCATGATGCCGAGCGCCACCAGAGCCATGCCGGCCGCGGCACCAGGCGCCGACAGGCGAATGGTCGTCGACCACAGCGCGTTGAGCGGATGCCTGCCGAGGCTGGACGCGGCGCGCTCGAGCTCGACCGGCGCCTGGGCGATCGAGGCGCGCAGGCTGACCAGGGCACGCGGCAGGAACATGAGGGCATAGGCGACCAGGATGGTGAACAGGGTCTGATAGAGCGGAAGGGCAATGCGCACGGTGATGGTGACCAGCGCCAGCGCAATGACGACACCCGGTAGCGAGCCGACGATGTAGTTGCAACCCTCAAGCAGGCGCTGCAGCGGCCCCGGGGCGCGGATCGAGATCCAGGCCATCGGCATGGCGGCGACAGTGGCAAGCAGTGCCCCGGCGAGCGACAGGAACAGCGTCTGGCCGAGCGCCAGGCCAATCTCGTTGAGACGCCAGACCTCGGCGCCGCCGGCGATGAGCCAGCGGCTGATGGTGATGAACGGCACGCCGAGCGCCAGCAGCGTAATGACGACCAGCAAGAGCAGGCTCGGCGTGGTGGCGCGGCCGAGGTTCGCGCGCTGCTGGTTACGCGCCGCGCCGGCGCCGACACGGGCATAACGCTCCTCGCCGCGCACCAGCACTTCGAGGCCCAGAAGCACGAAGCAGCAGGTCACCAGCACGCCGGCCAGCATGTTGGCGGCCGGTCCGTTGAAGGTCGATTGGAACTGGTCGACGATCGCCGTGGTGAAGGTGTCGAAGCGGATGAAGACATAGAGGCCGTATTCGGCCAGCAGATGCAGTCCGACCAGCAGCGAGCCGCCGCATATGGCGAGCCTGAGCTGCGGCGTCACGACACGCCAGAAGACGCGCCACGGGCCAAGGCCAAGGGCGGCGGCTGCGTCCTCAAGGGCAGGATCGAGACGGCGCAGCGCCGCCGATATGGGCAGATAAAGGAAGGGGAAATAGGCGATCACCGACACCAGCACGCCGGCCCACAGGCCATGCAGGCCGGGCACCATGGTGATCCAGGCATAGGAGTGCACGAAAGCGGGGATGGCGAGCGGCGCCACGCACAGCCAGGCCCACAGCCTGGCGCCGGGCAGGTCGCTGCGCTCGGTCAGCCAGGCCAGCGCGACAGACAGTACGATGGCGATCGGCACGGTCAGCAGCACCAGCAGCGTGGTGTTGACCAGTAGTTCCCCGACGCGCGGCCGGAAGACCAGCGCCGACACGGTCTCCCAGCCGGTCTGCACCGCGACCCAGATGATGAAGGCGAGCGGCAAAAGGGCGAGCAGCGCGACGAGAACAGCGGCGGTGACAAGCCAGCGCGCCACCCGCCGATGCGGCATTCGGCGCATCTTCGACGGCGAGCCGGCGTGCCCGAGATCGACGGCGGACTGCATCAGCTCGGACACCCCACGGTTGCGGCGGGGCGCCGGCAATCGGGGGACCACGGTCGGAGGTCAGGAACGCAGCGTGTCGTCATCGACGAATGCCATCTCGAAAACAAAACGCTCCCGCGGAAGGTGGATTCCCGCGGGAGCACGGTCGGTTTGTCCTTATTAGGACGAACGACAACTAAAGCAAGCCGGCTGCCGTCATCAGGTCGGTGACCTTCTTGGAGTTCAGCGTCGTGGCGTCGACTTTCGGCGCCTGCAGGTCGGCCAGCGGAACGAGCTTCGGGTTGGACCCGGCACCCTTGCCGACCGCGTACTCGAAGGAGTTTCCGTTCTTCAGCACATCCTGGCCGCCCTTGCCGGTCACCCATTTCAGGAAGGCCTGGGCTTCTTTCTGATGCTTGCTCGAGGCGAGCACGCCGCCACCCGAGACCGAGACGAAAGCGCCCGGATCCTGGTTCTTGAAATAATGCAGCGCGACGTTCTTGCTGTTCTCGCCGGTCTTGGCTTGATCGCCGAAGTAGTAATAGTGGTAGATCACACCACCCTCGATCTCGCCGGCGTTGACCGCCTTCATCACCGTGCTGTTGCCCTTGTAGGCGGTGAAATTCTCCTTCATCGCCTTCAGCCAGTCCGCCGTGGCGGCCTCGCCCTTGAGCTGCAGCAGCGCGCTGACGATGGCCTGGAAATCGGCGCCCGTGGGCGAGGCCGCCCAACGGCCCTTCCAGCTCGGATCGGCGAGGTCGAGCAGCGACTTGGGCAACTGATCGGTCTTGAGCTTGGTCGTGTTGTAGGCAAAGACGGTGCTGCGCGCGGCCACACCAACCCATTTGCCGCTGGCCGCCTGATAGTCCTGCGGCACCTGCGCCAGCGTGTCGGCATCGACGGGCGTGAACAGGCCGGCATTCTCGACCAGCGCCATGGCGGGCGAATTCTCCGTCAGGAACACGTCGGCGGGCGATGCGGCCCCTTCGGCAACGATCTGGTTGGAGAAGTCGCTGTCGCCGCCATTGCGCAGCGTGACCTTGATGCCGGTCTCCTTGGTGAAGCCTTCGGCCCATTCCTTGGCCAGGCTTTCGTGCTGGGCGTTGTAGACGATGATGCCGGCATCCTCGGCCGTCGCCGGACCGGAGGCCAGGCCGATTGCAAGCGCGGTGGCGCCTATAAGGGCGGAAAGGGTGTATCTCATGGCGTCATCCTTGCTTTTGTTGGTCTTGGCACGCTGCACCTATCGATACATGACACGAATAGTCAACATTGTTGGCCTGCTTCAATCGGTCGCTGAGGCGGCGCGAGACGTACAATTCCATGTGATGGCACCCCGAGGAACGGTTTGCCGCAAGACGTACGAGCAAGGCCCATGAGTTCGTCCGGTCTGGGGCTGGGCCTCCAGGACCCGCAAACTTTCGTGATTTGCCCGTAGTTTGGCTTGGACATTATTTCGCCGGCCACGTAACAAATCAGTGCCGAGGCACGAAAATCGGGGGAGTGAACTCTTGTGAGCGGCAAGGACGAGGCCGAGCTTTCCCGGCTGTTGCGGGCCGCGATCGCCGGAGATGAAAAGGCCTATGCCGACTTTCTGCACCGGATTGCCGCGCTGGTGCGCGGCTTTGTCCGGCGCAAGATCGTGCAGGGCGGAGTCGATCCCGAGGATGTCGTGCAGGAAACCTTGCTGGCCATTCATGTGAAACGGCATACCTGGCGCCAGGACGCACCGGTGCTGCCGTGGATCTATGCGATTGCCCGCTTCAAGCTGATCGATGCGTTCAGGCGGCGCGGTCGGCGCATCGAAATCGATGTCGACGATATCGCCGAGACCTTCGCCGAACCGGAAGTCGAAACGGTCAGCGAGCGCGACATCAACAGGGCCCTCGACGGGCTGCCGCCGGCACAGCGTTCCGTGGTCTCGGCCGTATCCGTGGAGGGCCGCTCGATCGGCGAGACGGCATTGAAGTTCGGCATCAGCGAGACGGCGGTGCGTGTGTCGCTGCATCGCGGGCTAGCCGCCATAGCCAAGCGATTCGGGCAGGGGCGATTCGGGCGGGAATGACATGAGGACCGAGGATCTCATCAAGGCGCTCGACGCCGATGCAAGCAGCAAGGCGATGCCTCTGCGCTCGGCCTGGTGGCTGGCGGCTGGCGCGGCCATTGTCGTCGCGGCGGTGGTTTTCCTGCTGACGATCGGCCCGCGCCCGGATTTCATGGTGGCCGCGCACACGATGCGCTTCCTGTCCAAATTCGTCTTCACCATCGTGCTTGCGGCCACGGCCTTCGGCCTGATCCGGGCGCTGTCGACACCTGGCGCCTCGACGGCCAGGGCCGTGGCCTGGATGGCCGCGGCCCCTCTGCTGGTTGCCGTGGCGGTGGTTCTGGAGCTCTTCATGGTACCGGAGGCGTTGTGGGGCACCAGGATGATCGGCTCCAACATGATGATCTGCATGGGCTTTATCCCGCTGATCGGCATCGGCCCGCTGGCCATCTTCCTGTGGATGCTGCGCTATGGCGCGCCGACGCGGCCGGTGCTTGCCGGCGCGGTGGCGGGGCTGCTCGCCGGCGGGCTGGCGGCAACCTTCTATGCCGCGCACTGTTTCGACGATTCGCCGCTTTTCGTCGCCACCTGGTACACGATCGCGATCGCGATTCTCGCCTTGCTCGGCGCGCTCGGCGGGCGGTTTTTCGTGCGCTGGTAGCACGATAGAAGCGACGACACCCCGTGCACACCGATCCTTAATCATGCCGGCGATTGTTTGCCGGTTGACCAAATCGCGGTACCCCCACTCAACCTTTCCTTAAAATCGATCCTTCAGGGTTATCCCGGGAAAAAGCGATTGCCCACGGGGGTGGCACGGATCGTGAGACTACAAGGACCGATCAGGCTCGACAAACACGCAGCGCCGGCGTCGCTCGTGGCCGGCTTCGCCGTGGCCGCGGCCCTGGTCGTGCTGTCGAGGCTGGACCTTGGCGCGGAAGCGCTCAGACTTTGCCTGCAAGTGTCGGTCGCGATGACAATTGGCGAGCTTTTTTTCGCCTGTCTTTTCATCGGCCGCATCTCGAAAGATCGGCGGCAGATCGCCGAGAGCGAACAGCGTTTTCGCCGGGCGATGGAGGACTCGGCAATCGGCATCGCCGTCGTCGGCCTCGATGGGCGGTTTGTGCAGACCAATCCGGCGTTCGCCTCGATGCTCGGCTACAGCCGCGAAGAGATCGAGGCGCTGACCTTTTTCCAGATCACCCACCCCGACGACCTGCATGTCGGGCGGGAAACCATGGAAGGCATCAAAGCTGGCACGGTCAACGCCTTCCAATTCGAGAAGCGCTACCTCAAGAAGGACGGTACAGCGGTCTGGGCGCATCTCGCCGGCTCCGTCATTCGCGAGGAGAAGAGCGGCCGCCCGCTCTATCTCGTTTCACAGATCGAAGACATCGACGCGCGCAAACAGGCCAAGGCGCGCATCGCCGAGGCCGAAACGCGCTGGAATTTCGCGCTTGCCGGCGCCGGCCAGGGCGTCTGGGATCTCGACATCCGCAAAGGCGGCACCACCTACTCCTCGGCCTTGGTCAAGATGCTGGGTTATGCGGATGGCGAACTCGACGGCGACCCCGATCGCTGGCTGACGATGATCCATCCCGACGACCGCGAAACCGTCGCCGAGGCGGATCGCGCCCATCTCGACGGCCAGACAGAGTTCTTCGAGGCCGAGTTCAGGATGCGTCACAAGGACGGCCGATGGATCTGGATTCTCGACCGCGGCAAGGCCATCGAGCGTGACGGGGACGGGCGTCTGGTCCGGGCCATCGGCAGCCTGACGGACATCACCCGGCGCAAGGAGGCCGAGGAGCGCCTGACCGTATCGGCGGCAATGCTGGCCGACGAGAAAGAGCGGCTCAGGGTAACGCTGCAGTCGATCGGCGATGCCGTCATCTGCACCAATGCGGCGAACCGCGTCACCTTCATGAATCCGGTTGCCGAGAAGCTGACCGGCGTCCCGGCGGAGGCGGCTCTCGGCAAGACGCTCGGTCATGTCTATTGGGCGGTGGACGAGGAGACGGGACACAGGATCGGTGTGACACGGCCGGCGATCGGTGCGGAGACGCCCTCCGACCAGAATAGCCGCGCCGTGCTGGTGCGCCGTGACGACATACGCTGCAGTATCCGCCAGGTCGTGTCGCCGATCATGAACGAGCGCAACGAATTCTGCGGGTTGGTCATAGTTTTCCAGGATTTTACCGATGCACGCGCCCTGCAGCGCCAGCTTGCCCACGCCGCCGCGCATGATGCGTTGACCGGCCTTGCCAATCGCTCGAGCTTCATCCGCACCATGGAGGAGATCGTCGATCAGGCCCGCAAGGACGCCGCCGGGGCTGGCGGCAGCGACCATCAGTTCATGTTCATCGACCTCGACCATTTCAAGCTGGTCAACGACACCGGCGGTCACGCCGCCGGAGACGCCTTGCTGAAGCGGGTCGCACAGGCCGTGCGTGGCGTACTCGGGCCTGAAGACAGTGTCGCGCGCCTAGGCGGCGACGAATTCGCGGTCATCCTGAAATCGGGCTCGACCGCCGGCGCCAGGATCGCGGCGCGCTCCGTGATCGATGCGATAGCGGGATTGAACTTCACCTGGGATGCCCGGCCACATGCCATCGGCGCCAGCATCGGCGTGGCGGCGATAAACGCCAATTCCGGGGAGGCGGACGAGATCATCGCAAGGGCGGACGCCGCCTGCTATGCCGCCAAGGCGGCCGGCCGCGGATGCGTCTGCGTGGCGCCCGACGACAAGTCGAGGCCCCCCGCGCCGCTTGCCGCGGCGTCGTGAACGGACGCGTCAGCGCGTCGGAACGGGTTGCTCGCCGCGATAGTCGTAGAAGCCGCGCCCGGTCTTGCGGCCGAGCCAGCCGGCTTCGACGTATTTGACCAGCAGCGGGCAGGGGCGGTACTTCGAATCCGACAGGCCGTCATGCAGCACCTGCATGATCGAGAGGCAGGTGTCGAGGCCAATGAAATCGGCCAGCTGCAGCGGTCCCATCGGATGGTTGGCGCCGAGCCGCATGGCCGTGTCGATGGCGTCGACCGAGCCGACACCCTCATAGAGCGTGTAGATCGCCTCGTTGATCATCGGCAGCAGGATGCGGTTGACGATGAAGGCCGGGAAATCCTCCGAGACCGTGATAGTCTTGTCGAGCTGCTTCACATAGGTCTTGGCCGCCTCGAAGGTCTGGTCCTCGGTGGCGATGCCGCGCACCAGTTCGACCAGCTTCATCAGCGGCACCGGATTCATGAAATGGATGCCGATGAAGCGCTCCGGCCGGTCGGTCTGGGCGGCGAGCCGCGTGATCGAGATCGACGAGGTGTTGGTCGCCAGTATGGCTTCGGGATTGAGCTGCGGACAGAGCTGCGCGTAGATCTTGCGCTTGACCGTCTCGTCCTCTGTCGCCGCCTCGATCACCAGATCGGCGCCGGCGAGATCGGCCATCGTCGGTGCGGAGGCGATGCGCGACATCGCCTGGTTGCGCAGCTTCTCGTCAAGCTTGCCGGAGCCCACCTGGCGGGCCATGTTGCCGCTGATGGTGGCGATGCCCTTTTCAATGCGGTCGGGCGAAATATCGTAGATCAGCACCTTGTAGCCCGAAAGCGCGGAGACATGGGCGATACCCCCACCCATCTGGCCTGCGCCGATGATGCCGATCGTCTCGATCTTGCTCATTACACCGATCCCGTCCAAAGGCCTTTGCAGCCTGCTTTTTGTGCGGTGCAAACTAAAAGGGCGGGGCGACTTCGTCTACCCCACCCCAAGCATTTAATACGCTTTGCCAGAGAGCGTCAAAGCGCCTTCTGCAACTCCGGCAGAATGACGAAGAGATCGCCGACGAGGCCGTAGTCGGCAACCTGGAAGATCGGTGCCTCCTCGTCCTTGTTGATGGCGACGATGACCTTGGAATCCTTCATGCCGGCGAGATGCTGGATGGCGCCGGAGATGCCGACCGCGATGTAGAGGTCCGGAGCGACCACCTTGCCGGTCTGGCCGACCTGCCAGTCGTTCGGTGCATAACCGGCATCGACAGCGGCACGCGAGGCGCCGACCGCCGCACCGAGCTTGTCCGCGACCGGCAGGATGACCTCCTGGAACTTCTCCGACGAGCCGAGCGCGCGGCCGCCCGAGATGATGATCTTGGCCGAGGTCAGTTCCGGACGGTCGGTCTCCGACAGCTTGTTCTCGACGAAGGAGGACAGGCCGGGATTGGCGGCTGCCGCGACAGTCTCGACCGCGGCCGAGCCACCCTCAGGCGCCGCCTGGAAGGAGGCGGTGCGCACGGTGATGACCTTCTTGGCGTCTGTCGACTGCACGGTCTGGATGGCATTGCCGGCATAGATCGGCCGCTTGAACGTGTCCGGCGAGACCACTTCGATGATCTCGGAGACCTGCGCGACATCGAGCAGGGCCGCGACGCGCGGGGCGACATTCTTGCCCGAGGAGGTCGCCGGCGCGATGATGGTGTCGTAACCGCCGGCAAGCGACACGACGAGCGCTGCCGTCGGTTCGGCGAGGCGCTCGGCGAGTTCATCGGCTTCGGCGAGCAGCACCTTGCCGACGCCCTTGAGCTTGGCTGCTGCGTCCGCCGCGCCCTTGGCGCCCTTGCCGGCCACCAGCACATGCACGTCAGAGCCGATCTGCAGGGCCGCCGAAAGCGTCTTGGCGGTCTGGTCGGAAAGGCTGGCGTTGTCGTGTTCGGCGATGAGGAGAATTGCCATTTTATCTGTTCCTTTCCCGATCGCTTACAAAACGCCGGCTTCGTTCTTGAGCTTGTCGACCAGTTCGGCGACGCTCTTGACCTTGACGCCCGCCTTGCGGCCGCCGGGCTCCTCGGTCTTGATGACCTTGAGGCGCGGCTTGACGTCGGCGCCGTAGTCCGCCGGGGTCTTTTCGTCGAGCTGCTTCTTCTTGGCCTTCATGATGTTGGGCAGCGAGGCATAGCGCGGCTGGTTGAGGCGCAGGTCGGCGGTGATGATAGCCGGCGTCTTCAATTCCACGGTCTGCAGGCCGCCGTCGACTTCGCGCGTCACCTTGGCCTTGTCGCCTTCGAGCACAACCTTGGAGGCGAAGGTGCCTTGCGCCCAGCCGAGCAGGGCAGCCAGCATCTGGCCGGTCTGGTTCGAGTCGTCGTCGATCGCCTGCTTGCCGAGAATGACGAGGCCGGGCTGTTCGGCTTCGACGACGCCCTTCAGCACCTTGGCGACGCCGAGCGGCTCGGTCTGCTCGTCGGTCTTGACCAGGATGGCGCGGTCGGCGCCCATGGCGAGCGCGGTGCGCAGGGTTTCCTGCGCCTGCTGCGGGCCGATCGAGACGACGATGATCTCCTCCGCCTTGCCGGCTTCCTTGAGCCGGATCGCCTCTTCCACCGCGATCTCGTCGAACGGGTTCATCGCCATCTTGACGTTGGCGAGTTCCACCGCCGAACCGTCGGCCTTCACGCGAACCTTGACGTTCGCATCCACAACCCGCTTCACGGGCACAAGGATCTTCATTTGCCTGTCACCTCTTCACGCTAGTTGGGCGCGCTATAACAGCTTGCGCCCCTTCTGAGTTGTCGAAAGCCGACATTCCGGATGGAAATTCTGGTCTTTGCCCGTCTTGAACTGCTCCTTGAAAGCCTTGGGGCCCGGACGGAGACGTTTCCGTAGTTGGGGCAATCCTTGCCGTCAATACGCTGAAAGCGCCTCAAATCGGTTCAGTTTGGGCCAGAGGGGTTTCCCCGCCCCCAGCGCGTCGTGCTGGCCTGCGGTTCAGGCGCCGCCGGTTCAGCAGCAACCGGTGGCTGGTCCGATGTGGGAACCACGGCATCCTCGTCGGCGCCGGCAAAAAGCGGCACGCCGCGGCTGCGCAGGACCAGCACCAGCACCGCGCCTGCCATGATGCCGCCGATATGGCAGGCCCAGGAAATCTGGTCCTCGCCGCCGGCGGCGAACATGAAGACCTGGAACAGCACCCACAGGATAAGCGGGATGAAGGCCGGGATGCGCAGCGGGATTCGGGCAAAGGCCAGGACCCAGACCTTAACCCTGGGATAGAGGATCAAATAGGCGACGACCACGCCGGCGATGGCGCCGGAGGCACCGATCAGCGGCACCTGCGAATCCCAGGCGATAAGGCCCTGGAAGGCGGCGCCGGCGATGGCGCACAGGAGATAGAAGATCAGGTAGCGGATGTGGCCGAGCGCGTCCTCGACATTGTCGCCGAACACCCACAGGAACAGCATGTTGCCGCCAAGATGAAAGATGTCCGCATGCAGGAAGGAATAGGTAAGGTAGCTCAGGCTTTCCGGAATGATGATGAACCGAGGATCAAGCTCGGCCGTGTTGTGAACCACGGACGGAATAAAGCCGAGGCCAAGCACGGCGGCATTGGTGAAGTTCTCGCCGCCGAGTGCCGTGGCGCAATAGACCAGCGCATTCACCACGATCAGGCCGATCGTCACATATTGCAGGCGGATGTGGCGCAGCCTGTTTGTGTCGTAAAGCGGGATGAACATGCGTGCCTGGTCCCCTCCCGCTCTTCGATCCGTTCAGCGGTTCTTACCGGGAACCCATAGCACGTCGGCATTTCCATTGTCATTGACCGCCCGGGCGGCGACAAACAGGAAATCCGAGACGCGGTTGATGTATTTCAACCCGTCGCGGTTGACGTGCTCGCCCGGGTCTTGAGCCAGCGCCACCATCAGCCGTTCGGCCCGCCGCGCCACCGTGCGGGCCAGATGCAGCGCCGCGGCCGCCGGCGTGCCGCCGTTGAGCACGAAGGATTTGAGCGGCTGGAGATGCTTGTTGAGGAGGTCGATGTCCTTTTCGACACGGTCGGTCTGGGCGGCAACGATGCGCAGCGGCTCGTAGCCAAGCGGCTTGCCGTCATCGGGCACGGCGAGATCGGCGCCGAGGTCGAAGAGATCGTTCTGGATGCGTGACAGCATGGCATCGATCGCCGGATGGCTCGCTGCCGTGTGCACGCGCGCCATGCCGATGCAGGCATTGGCTTCGTCGACCGTGCCGTAGGCGTCCACCCGCAGGTCGGATTTCAGCCGCCGCTCACCAGTGCCGAGACCCGTCGTGCCGTCATCGCCGGTGCGGGTATAGATCTTGTTGAGCTTGACCACGTCGCCTCCCGGACGGCCTCACTTGCGGGTGAAATACACGGCCAGCAGGATCAGCACCAGCGCCACCGCCTGCAGCATGACACGCGCCTGCATCAGCTTGTTCGAGGTGACGCCCGAACCGCCACGCATCATGTTGATGAGGCCTCGGATCAGCACGATCACCACGGCGGCCATGACCAGAATGGCGAGGATGTTGAAGACGGTTGCCATTGTTGCGTTTCCAGTTGTTTCGCGTTCAGGCGCGTTTGGCCATCAGGCGGTAGAGTATCGATGCCGGCAGGATGCGTTTGAGCGCCGCGCCGATTCTGGCCGGCACTGTTACCACATAGTGCGGACGCGGGCGCCGCGACAGAAGGGCATGACGCAGAACCCTGTAGACCACTTCCGGCCCGGGCTTCAACGCCGATTGGCTGCCGCCGGCGCGCAGCCGCTCCAGCTGCGCGGCATAGTCCGCCCTGTGCACGGAATTCTCGATGTCGATGTTTTTCAGGAACCAGGGCAGGCCGTTGCTGGCGATCTTCGATTTCACCGGCCCCGGTTCGATCAGCGAAACATGGACGCCGCTGCCGTCCAGTTCCTGGCGCTGACAGAGCATCAACGCCTCGAGCGCATGTTTGGATGCCGAATAGGCGCCGCGAAAGCGCACCGGCACCAAACCGAGGATCGAAGAGCAATGCACGAGGCGGCCATGACCCTGGCGGCGCATCACCGGAACCAGGCGGCGGGTCAAATCATGCCAGCCGAAGAAATTGACCTCGAACTGCTCCTTGAGCGCGGCCACCGACAGATCCTCGACCGCGCCCGCCTGGGCGTAGGCGCCGTTGTTGAACAGGGCATCGAGCCGGCCGCCGGTGCGTTCGAGCACCTCCGTCACCAGCGCTGCAAGGGACTCCGGTTCGCTGTAGTCGAGGTAGAAAGCCTCGATGCCGTCGCTTTCGAGGGCGGCGATGTCCTCGGGTTTTCGCGCTGTTGCAAAGACCCGCCAGCCTTCCGCCTTGAGTGCCCGGGCGCAATATGCACCTATGCCGGACGAGGCGCCGGTGACGATGATGGTGCGCAACTCCTGCGCCGTCGGACTCGTGATTTCGCCTAGGGTTGCCATTTGCCGCATTCACTTCCCATATTCGCGGCGTCGAGACAATCGAAGGGAACGCGGGGTCTTGCTGCGGAATATTGTCGCTCTGCGCCGCGTGCTCTACGACGCGCTCGGCCATTTCAACACCGATGACGGCTGGGCGATGGCCAGCCATCTGGCGATCACCTCGCTGATGGCGCTGTTTCCGTTCCTGATCTTCGCCACGACGCTGGGCAGCTTCCTCGGCGCCCAGGCCTTCGCCGACACGGCCGTGCACCTGGTCTTCGACACCTGGCCCGATCAGATCGCCAAGCCGATCGCGCATGAGGTGCTGAACGTGCTGACGGTTAGGCGCACCGATTTGTTGACCTATGGCGTGCTGCTTGCCGCCTATTTTGCCTCGAACGGTATCGAGGCCCTGCGCACCTCGCTCAACCGCGCCTATCGCGTCACCGAGACGCGCGGCATCATCTATCGCCGGGTGCAGAGCATCTTCTTCGTGCTGATCGCGACGGCCGGCTTCCTGGCGATCAGCGTGCTTCTGGTCTTCGCGCCCCTGCTGGCGCGGCTGGCGGAAGCGCATTTCGAATGGATAAAGCCCTATACCGGCACGATCACCCTGTGGCGCTACGTCATTGCCTCGGCCGTTATCATCGGCGGGTTGTTTGCCGTCCACTACTGGCTACCGGCCGGCAAGCGCCGCTTCGTCTCGCTGGTGCCGGGCATCGTCTTCACACTGGCCGCATGGCTCATCGGCTCGACGATGTTCGCCACCTATCTCGACCACTTCTCGTCCTATGTGACGACCTATGCCGGGTTGGCCTCGATCATGATCGCGGTGGTCTTCCTCTACATCGTCTCGGCGATCTTCATCCTCGGCGGCGAACTCAACGCCGCGATCAGCCGCTATCTGGAGGCGCGGGCCCGCGTGGGTTGACCCTGTGCCTTGGCCTGCCGCGCCGTTGCCAGGCCGACGCCGAAGGTGGTGATCGCCATGCCGACGATCTGCAGCGCGTTGAGCTGCTCGTCGAACAAGCCCCAGGCGATGATCGCCGTCACCGCCGGCACCAGGTAGAACAGCGAGGCGACTTTCGACATTTCGCCGTCGCGGATCATCACCATCAGCAGGAAGATGGCACCGAGCGACAGCACCAGCACCAGCCAGGCCATGGCGAAGATCAGTTCGCCATTGATGATGACGGTGTGCGTTTCGAAGGCGAGCGCGGCCAGGATCATCAGCGAGGCGCCACCGACATATTGCCACATGGTCGCCGCCACGAGGTCGCCGCCGGAAGCAAAACGCTTCTGCCAGATGGTGCCGGCGCTCATGCCGAGCACCGAGACCAGCGAGGCGGTCAGCGTCGCCGCGGTCACGCCGCCGCCGAGCGCGCCGAGCTTTGGCCACAGCACGATGACGATGCCGATCAGGCCGATGCCAAGGCCAAGCCAGTGGCGCGGCAGGATCGCTTCTCCCAGGAACTTGCCGGCAAGCACCGCGGTGATCAGCGGCTGCAGGCCGACGATCAGCGCCGAGAACCCGGCCGGCATGCCCCTGTGGATGGCCCAGAAGACGGCGCCGAGATAGACACCATGCATCAGCACGCCGGCGCCGGTGGCATGGAGTGCTTCCTTGCGAGTGGCGCGCTTCGAACCCAGAACGGGCATCAGGGCTGCCAGCAGGATGGCCGCTATGACGAAACGGGCGGCGAGGAAGGTGAACGGCTCCGCCCATGGCATGGCATAACGCGCGCCGATGAAGCCGGTTGCCCACAGGACGACGAAGGTGGCGGGGATGAACCGCTTGATGCTTTGCATTTTCCGCAGGCCGCCGCGCTGGTGAAAAACTGATCGTGGCGCTGCTCTAATCCGGTTCAACCCGGCGTGCAAAACGAAACGATTGATCCATGCATCACGGGAATTCAATCGGTGGCGAATTCGTCACGCCTGGCCAGAGCTCAACCGGCTCAGAGACCGACCATCCGCCTGACGTCGTCAGTCGATGCGCCGGCCACGCGCAACTTGGCAAGGCCGGTGTCACCAAGGCTTTTCGACAGTTTCCGGCCGTCCGGCCCAAGGATGAGCCGATGGTGGAAATAGGCGGGTTGCGGAAGCCCAAGAAATTCCTGCAGCAGGCGCTGCACGCCGGTGGCGGAAAACAGGTCCTGCCCACGCACGACATGGCTGACCCCTTGCAGGGCGTCGTCGACGATGACGGCCAGGTGGTAGCTGGTCGGGATGTCGCGGCGCGCCACGATCACGTCGCCCCAGTCCTGCGGGCGGGCCTCGACCGAGCGCGTCGCCGATAGCGTCTCATCGCTGAATTCGGTCCATGCGAGGTCCCTGCCCACACGCGCAACAGCGGCATCGACATTGAGCCGCCAGGCGAAGGGCTCGTTTTCGGCGATACGCCGTTTGCGTTCCTTCACCGGCAAAGCCTTGTCGGACGGGGGATAGAGCGGCACGCCGTCGGGGTCGCGCGGCCAGTCACGCCCGCGCTTTTCGCTGTCGGCTATGAAGGCCCTGATCTCGCCACGGCTCATAAAAGCGGGGTAGACGAGGTCCTCGCGGATCAGCCGGTCGAGCTGCGCCTGATATTCTGCGAAATGCTCCGACTGGCGGCGCACCGGCTCTTCCCAGCCAACGCCCAGCCATTTCAGGTCGGCAAGCACGCCGGCTTCGAATTGCGGCGTGCAGCGCGTGGTGTCGATGTCCTCGATGCGCAGCAGCAGGCGGCCGTCGTGGGTCTCAGCGAGCTTCTGGTTGAGCAGCGCGGAATAGGCATGGCCGAGATGCAGTTCGCCGTTGGGGCTTGGCGCGAAGCGGAATGTCAGGAGCGTCATGTCTGAGGCGGCAGTCGGGTTGTGCTGTGCTTTCGGCGGTTGCTACTTTGCTGCACTTTGGCGGACAAGGATACCATGCAACGCATCGCGACGCTGGACGACATTGCGCGGGGGCTCGATGCGCTTTGCATCATCGACCCGCGCCTGGAAAAGGTGCGCGGCATGGCCGGCGAGGTGCCGCTCCGGCTTTCTGAGCCGGGGTTCAGGAGCCTGGCTTCGATCATCGTCTCGCAGCAGGTGTCGCGGGCGAGCGCCGACGCCATCTTCGGCCGCCTGACGAAACTCGTCGATCCGCTGACGCCGCAGGCGATCCTGGCCGCCGGCGAGGATATGTTTCGCGAGGCCGGCCTGTCGCGGCCCAAGCAGCGCGGACTGATCGCGGTTGCCCAGGCGGTGGCCGACGGGCTCGATCTCAATCACCTCTGCTCGCTCGACGCGACCGAAGCGATTACGGCGATGACGGCGGTGCCCGGCATCGGCCCGTGGACGGCGGAAGTGTACCTTTTGTTTGCGGCCGGGCACCCTGACATTTTCCCCGCGCGCGACGTTGCGCTGCAGAGCGCGGTCGGCCATGCGTTGGGCATCGACCCGCGCCCGCCGGAGAAAACACTGATCGCATTGGCCGAATCATGGAGCCCGTGGCGAGGTGTCGCATCGCGGCTTTTCTGGTCCTATTATCGCGAAACCAGGGGCAGGGATGCCGCGCCGCCGTCCTGAGTCTACAAAAAAGCATAAAAATCGGGGTGTTTTGACGCTTTGGGCAAGCGACAATCCGCTTCACATCCCTGTCATGTCGGGCTTACAGTATCCGCGCCGTTCGGGTCTAGAACCAAGGAGGTAAACACGTGACGGTTGCCGTATCTCCGGATGGGCTTCCAGCACTGGTGCTGAACGCGGATTACCGTCCGCTCAGCTACTACCCCCTGTCGCTCTGGTCCTGGCAGGACGCCATCAAGGCGGTGTTCCTCGACCGGGTGAACATCGTTGCCGAGTACGAGCATGCGGTGTCCTCGCCGACCTTCTCGATGAAGCTGCCGAGCGTGGTCAGCCTGAAGGCCTATGTGAAGCCGTCCAGGCACCCGGCCTTCACCCGCTTCAACGTCTTCCTGCGCGACCGCTTCCAGTGCCAGTATTGCGGCACGCCCGACGACCTGACCTTCGACCATGTCATCCCCCGCCATCGCGGCGGTGCGACGACCTGGGAGAATGTCGTCGCCGCGTGCTCGCCCTGCAATCTGAAGAAGGGCGGCATGATGCCGGCGCATGCCAAGATGTGGCCGCTGCAGAAGCCCTATCAGCCGACCGTGCATGATTTGCACAATAACGGCCGCCTGTTCCCACCCAACCATCTGCACGAAAGCTGGATGGATTATCTGTACTGGGATGTCGAACTCGAACCTTGAGATCATTCGAGACTTCGGGAGGCTGGCCGCCGAAGCGATTTTGTGCGCTTGCGGTGCTCACGTACCTTGGTACGCTCCGGTCCGGTTCTCGAAAATCACTTCATCCCACTCAGCCTGCCGAACTCTTGAACGATCTCGCGCCACGCCAGATCAGTCCTTGGCCAAGGCGCCGCGGAAGGCGACGGCGGCCAGGATGAGGCTGGCGATGGCGTTCCAGCCGGCCAGTGACAGGCCCAGGATGCGCAGTGCGGCCTTGTCGCAGGAGGGCGGCACGAATTTGTCGAGCGCGTCGAGCACGCCCTTGCCGCCGGTGTCGACCGGGCCGGCGCCCGCCGTGCAGTCGGTCGGGCCGGCCCACCACTGCCATTCGACGCCGGAATGGTAGACGCCGAGATAGAGGCCGTAGAGCATCAGGAGGCCGCCAATGCCCAGCAGGCCGCGCGTCAGCCAGGCCGGCGCGCGCAGCATCGAGGCAATCACCGCCAGCACCATCAGCGGTGCGCCGACATAGTAGGGGGTGCGCTGCTCCAGGCAGAGATGGCAGGGGATGTAGCCGCCAATATACTGGAAGCCGAGCGCCGAACCGACGGTCGCGGCCATGGCAGCGGCGAGAAACAAAGCGGTCCGTGTCCGCTGGCGTCCGGTGTCGGCATTCATGGTCGCTGTCATGGGTCTTTTGTCCGTTGCTCCGGCTCGGCTAGAACGCGTATTTGACGACGATATAGAGCAAAATCAGGGCAGCCGCCGCGGCGCCGACGATCAGGCCGAGGCGCTTTTCGATGAACTCGCGGATCGGCTCGCCGTAGCGGCGCAACAGCCAGGCCAAGAGCAGGAAACGGGCGCCGCGCGCCACGATGGCCAGCACGATGAAGAGTGCCAGGTTGACGCCGATGACGCCGGACAGGATCGTCACCACCTTGATCGGCGGCAGGTGCGCCGCGCCCGAGGTGATCAGCATCAGAATGATGAAGCCGATGCCCGACGAGGTGCGCAACTGCTCGAACTCGTCATATTTGCCGTAGAATTCGAGAATCGGCCTTGCCACCGCCTCATAGGCGTAGTGGCCGATGAACCAGCCGGCGATGCCGCCCAACACCGAGGCGACGGTGGCGATCAGCGCATAGCGGTAGGCGCGATCCGGCCGCGACAGCGCCATCGGCAGATAGAGCACGTCGGCCGGCACCAGGAACACCGAACTCTCGACGAAAGCGATGAAGGCCAACCACCATTCGGCGGATTTGCGCGCCGCCAGCGAGAGGGTCCAGTCATACAGTCCGCGAAGCATCGGCTCTCCTAATCCCGTGTCGGCCAAAGTGCGCGGATGCCTGGGGCAAAGGCAGGGATGAAAACAGGACCCAAAGCGCACGCGGCGATCCCTTCAGACGCGCCACGCTCCATGCGCCGCCTGTCTAGAAAGATTTTTCGCGCTGCACAATGGCAGCATGGTCACGAAATCAAAAGGCGAAGATTGGTCGCATCGGGGGATAGCCGAGAATTGGCCAGTTGACGAACAGGCCTCCAACCGTATAGTCCGCGCCCATCCAGGCCGCCCGGCCTGAGCCCCTATGGCGGAATTGGTAGACGCGCTCGACTCAAAATCGAGTTCCGCAAGGAGTGCTGGTTCGATCCCGGCTAGGGGCACCATTCTTTTCCACAAACGCAACGCTACCGCATATTGCCGGTATGGCCCTGCGAGTATCTGCCGGGCTGCGGCCAGACGGTCAGGCCATGAGGCTCGACGCCGACCCGGATTTTCGTCACGGCACCCGAATTCGTGTCGATCATGTAGACCTCGCTGTCGAAGCGGCCGGACAACCACAATTGCCTGCCGTCGGCGCTGACATTGCCCATGTCGGGGCTGCCGCCTCCGGGTATGGGCCATTGTGCGACGACCGAACGGGTGGCGAAGTCGATGACGGTCACGCTGCCCGGCCCCTTTGCACGGCCTTGCTCCATCTTGTGCGAGCCACGGTTTGAAACGTAGAGTTTTGTCCCGTCGCGGCTCACGACAAACCCGTGCGTTCCGATGCCGGTGGCGATGAAGCCGATCTCGGAAAAGCTGTCTCCGTCGATCAGGAACACCCCGTCGTTCATCATGTCGGCGACATAGAAGACCTTGCCGTCGGGCGAAAGCCGGATGTCCTGCGGCATGCCCATCTTCGACAAAGCGAGGTGGCCGAGCACCTTCTGGTCTTTCAGGTCCACCTTCAACAGTCCACCATCGCCGTATTCGCAGGTGAATATGGCGTAGGCATTGTCGGCGGAGAAATCGGCATGGTTGATGCCGGGGCAGGTCGGCGTCGGTATCGTCGATTTCAGCGCCATGGTCCGTGGATCGCGCAGATCAAGCCGCTGATAGGCCTCATCGACGATGACGGCCGAACTTCCGTCCGGCATGAAGTACATGTTGTAGGGGTCATCGACCGGAATCTCGTGACCCGGCCTGGCGGTCTTGGGGTCGATCGGGGTCACGCTGCCCTTGCTCGTGCCGCTGGCGTTGTTGGCGACCCAGAGCGTTCTGAGATCCCACGCCGGAACGACGTGCTGTGGCTTGCGCCCGACAGGGAACCTGTCGACCTCCTTGAGCGTCGCGGGGTCGATGACCGATACGCTGTTGGACGAGCGGTTCGGAACATAGACGCGCGGCAGCGCGCCTGTCGTGGCCGGGCTCAAATGGTCAGAGGTTGTCTGGTCGTAGATATTGACCGCAGAGCGCGCGGGCGGCGGCTCGCTGCATCCTCAGGGCATGAACCAACTGAAGCCGATGCCGGCGACAGGGCAACCAACAAGACGAGCAGGGCGCGCAAGCTGGTGAACCGTGGACATGGCTTGATCATTTGGGCTGCTGTCTTGCGAATTCGCGGATCGCTTCGGTCGTCCCGTTGACGATCAGATCGACGCCGAGTTGACCGAACTCGGCCGACGATCGTGTCGGGTCGCCGCCATAGACGCCGTCGCCGGCGTCGAACTTCGGAGCCGCCGCGAGGCGATCCCCGCGCACCATGGAAGGGTCGATGGCGAGCATCAGCGATGTGTCGGCCAATCCGGCGTGGGTTCCGATCTCGGACTGCTTCGCGCCGGCCGACAGGAGCTTGTCGACATAGGCGCCCTGGGTGACCTGGTAATATTGCAGCGCCGCAAAGACCCGGACCGGGCTTTTGCGCCATTCGGCATTCAGACGATCGGCCACATGGCGCTCGTCGGCCTGATAGCCGCCATGATCGCCGATCAGCACGATGGTCCTGAAGCCGTGCAGCTTGAAGCTGCGCGCCGCGGATTCGAGCAATTGCTCGAAAATCTTGTCGCTGATGGTAATCGTTCCGGGAAACCGCATGTGGGCGCTCGGCGGGTCGATGGTTCCTTCCGGGACATAGGAGACCACCGGAGCGACCAAGGCGTTGCCGAGCTGGCCGGCAATCTTCTCGGCCAGGAACTTCACCCGCACATTGTGCTTGCCCAAGGCCATGGCAGGGCCGCTTTGCTCGGTGCCGCCTATCGGGACGATGATCGTCGTCGCCCCGGCGCTGATCCGGTCGCGCAGCTCGGTCCAGGTCTGGTCTTCGAGGAAGACCGACGCATTGGCAGCGCGGGCGGCAGAGGCAAGACCCGACAGGACCCAAAGGCCGACGACAATGGCCGCGAGCGTGAAACCGTGCCTTGCGATCATTTCAGCCTCCGGGCCTATGCGTTGCATCGGACAGCACGGCCGCCGCTTTCGTGCAATTTGTCCGGGGCGGAGGTCCCGGCATGGCGCCGGCCGCGAAGATTCGGGATCATGGCTACCGCCTTCTCAGCAGGCTCTTCATGCGGTTGCGCAGCAGGCGAGCCATGTTGCGGGTCTCGCGGTAGAGATGCAGCTGCGAGGCGGCCTGGCGGGCGAGGCGGTCGGCATCCGGCGTCAGGCCGATCACCAGCGTGCCGATCGGCTTGCGCTCGGCCCACAGCCGGCTCATCACCGGATGATCCGGCACCGCGCAGGAATCGGTCATCATGATGTTGGGATCGTCGAGATGCTGCCGGGTGACCTCGATCATGAGCAGCGTGCCGGGCGAATAGGCGGCCAGCGTCTCATCATAGGCCGTCTTCCAGGTATAGGCGACGCCGGCCTCGACGAAGACGATCAGGCTGGCGACGGTGCGGCCGTCGAGCGTCAGCGAATGGATGCGGCACATGTCCTGCTCGGCCAGCCGGTGCACCGCCTCGCGGGCAAAGGCGGCGCGGAAGCGGTCGATCGCCATTGCGGTGCGCTCGCGGCCCTTCCAGCCGGACGCTTCCAGCGTCAGGAAGCTTTCGATGGCGTGGCGGATCTCGTCAGGGCCGCGCGCCACCACGTGTTCCAGCCTGCCGAGGTCGGCAAGGCGCCGCTTCAGGCGGCGGAGTTCGCGATAGTGGTGCGAGCGCAGCGAAGCTTTCAGATAGTCGTCGCCGTCGAGTTCGCTGTCCAGCACGGGGCGCGCGGTCTGGTTGGTTGTGACCAGGGTCAGGCCGCGCGTCTCGGCCACGGTGTCAAGCAGGCTCGCCACCGGACCGTCCAGCCTGATGTCGGGCAGAACGAAGACTTTCGGCAGCTTGAGGTGCGGGCGCGACAGCATCGAGAAGAAATCCTCGACGACGCCCACCGGATCGTCGCGGTCGATCAGCGGCGTGCCGAGCGGACCGAACGGGCTCGACCAGGTGCGCATCACCGGAACGCCGAGCGGCACCACGGGACGCTCCACCGAGATCGGCACCAGCAGCCGCAGCCGGTTGCGGTATTCGTCGCCGTCGCGGATCACCGCCAGCCGCACCTCGCGATCCTCCAGCCGGGGCATGGCCGGCGCCAGGAAGCGCGGGTTGAAGAAGACGTTCGGCTCGATCGTGCGGGCGCATAGATAATCCAGCTCCTCGACCAGGTCGAAGCCGGCGGACGCCGGATAGATGGCAAGCTTGCGCTCCGGCCGGTTGTTGGCGAGGATTTCGATATGAGCCGGATCGGGATCGCGCGCCAGACCGGCAAGGCCGGACATCATGGCGCTGGCGGTGCCGCCGCTGGTTTCCTCGAGCAACGGGATGGCGACCATCAGGCGGCTCCTTTGGCAGGCACGAAGATCGCCATGACGATGCCGAGCTTGCGCCACACCGTGAAGGACAGCGCGCTGGCCTCGAAGATCATGGCGAAGGCGGTGGCCATGGCGGCGCCCCACAGGCCGAAATGCGGGATCAGCACCACGTTGAGGCCGATGTTGAAGGCCAGTGTCATGGCATAGACGGCGGCGCAGATGTTCTGGTTGCCGCTCATGGTGAGCAGGCTTTCGCAAGGGCCCACCGCGGCGCGCGCCACGACGCCGAAGACGAGCAGGAACAGCAGCGGATAGCCCGACGTGAACTCGGGGCCAAACAGCACCAGCATGGGTTTGCCCAGCGCCAGCACCAGCAGCGCCATCAGCAGCGACGGCCAGAAGGTCCACGACACCGTCTCGCGGGCAAAGGCGGCAAGCTTTTGCGGCTCGCCATGGGTGAACTGCGCATAGCGCTGGGCGACACCGGCCTTGACGGCGAAATAGACGAAATGCACCAGCGCCAGCGTCTTGACCGTGGCGAAATAGACGGCGACGTCGTTGGGATCCATATAGGCGCCGACCATCAGCACATCGGCATTGGTGAGCAGGAAGAAGAAGCTTTCGACCAGGAAGATCGGCAGCGAGACGATGAACCATTGCGCGAAATGCACCTTCATCGGGCCGGCCGGGATCTGCCTTTCCATGCGGTGCGTGACGCCGATCAGCTGGGCGAGGGTGGTGACATAGGTGGCGGCGATCGAGGCGAAGATCGCCGTCCTGGCATCGGCGGCGTAGCCGGCGAAAAGCATCAGCGCCATGAACAGCAGGATCAGCACCGGCCGTATCAGATAGGTCGGCGACAGGGCAAACAGCGCCCAGCTGTTCGCCCTGGCCTGGCCCTGCAACAGGTCCGACAGCGCGATCATCGGCAGGCAGATGATACCGAGGATGAAGGGGATCACGTAGTAGTTTTCGATCCAGGGTGCCGCCAGCCAGACGCCGAGCGCACCGAGCCCGGCGATGATGGTGGAGGCGATCAGCACGAACAGGCGACTGGCCACGACGATGCCGCGAAGTTCGTCCATCAGGCCGCGCTCGCGGTATTCGGGGATGAAGCGGATGACCGAGGTGTGGAAGCCGAGGCAGGCAAGGTTGCCGACGATCACCATCGTCACCCAGACCAGCACGAAGATGCCGTATTCGAACGAGCCCATCCAGCGCGCCATCAGCACCTGGCTGATGAAGGCGATGACGGCGCTGACGATGCGGATCGAGAAGGCGATGACCGACATGCGGCCGGCCTCGCCACGTTCATCGGCGGTGAAGAGAACCGCGTCGATGCGGCCAAGCAACGGCTCGACGCGCAGCGCCAAACGCTGCGGCAAGAACCGCCCGGCAGTCGTGGCCGCGGAAAAGCGCACCCCGATCTCTCTCCGTTTTCCGCCCCTTTTTCAGGCTTTGGTGTAGCGGAGACACATTAAGAAAACGTGGGTGGCGTCCTTTGTCCCCGTGGGCAGGAGAAGGTGCCGGCAGGCGGATGAGGGGCCGGCGCCGGCTTGCGGGTATTCTTGCCGATGCGGGAAGTTCGGGGAGAATTATCTGGGGTCCCAGCGCTTTGCCGGGTTCGCATGTCATCTCAACTGCAGATTTGGGCCAATCACGGAACTCGGCGCCGCCCCTCATCCGCCCTTCGGGGCACCTTCTCCCCGTGAAACGGGGAAAAGGAAGACGAGGCGTCCTTACGCAAACGCCCCGTGGCAGTGCTTGTACTTCTTGCCGGAGCCGCAGGGGCAGGCTTCGTTGCGGCCGACCTTGCCCCAGGTGGCAGGGTTGTTCGGGTCGCGGTCTTCGGGGGCGACGACGGCGCTCTGCTCCTGGCGCACCAGGAGGGCGGTTTCGCCGCCCTCGAAATCGTTCTCGCCGGTGGTGCCGTCAATATGCGTGCCGAACATGTCGGGCGCTTCCGGGGGCGGGGCTTCGGCGGCCTGGCGGACCAGCTCGACGCGCATCAGCTGCGCGGTGACGGCCTGGCGCAGATTGCCGAGCATCGCCTGGAACAGCTCGAAGGCTTCGCTCTTGTATTCCTGCAGCGGATCGCGCTGTGCGTAGCCGCGGAAGCCGACGACCGATCGCAGATGGTCGAGATTGACGATGTGCTCGCGCCACAGATGGTCGAGCGTCTGCAGCACGACGGAGCGCTCGACATAGTTCATCACTTCGGGGCCGAAGCGCTCGGTGCGCTCCTTGGCGGCGGCGTCGGCGGCGACCGTGATGCGCTCGCGTATGTCGTCCTCGGCGATGCCTTCTTCCTTGGCCCAGTCCTCGATCGGCAGGTCGAGATTGAGGAATTCGGCGACCTCGGCCTTCAGGCCGGCGACATCCCACTGCTCGGCGTAGGCATTTTCGGGGATGGCCTTGGCGACGATCTCATCGATGACGCCCTCGCGCATCTCGGCAATGGTTTCCGACAGGCCTTCGCCGTCCATCAGCTCGATGCGCTGCTCGAACACCACCTTGCGCTGGTCGTTGGAGACGTCGTCATATTTGAGCAGGTTCTTGCGGATATCGAAGTTGCGCGCCTCGACCTTTTTCTGCGCCTTTTCCAGCGCCTTGTTGATCCAGGGGTGGATGATCGCCTCATCTTCCTTGAGGCCGAGCTTCTGCAGCATGCCGTCCATGCGCTCGGAGCCGAAGATGCGCATCAAATCGTCCTGCAGCGACAGGAAGAATTTCGAACGGCCGGGGTCGCCCTGACGGCCGGAACGGCCGCGCAACTGATTGTCGATGCGGCGCGATTCATGGCGCTCGGTGGCGAGCACGTAGAGGCCGCCGGCGGCCAGCGCCTTTTCCTTCAGGCGCTCGACGTCGGCAATGATCTCCTTTTCGCGCGCCTCGCGCTCGGGGCCTTCCGGCAAGTCGCCCAGTTCGTCGGCAATGCGCATTTCGGCGTTGCCGCCGAGCTTGATGTCGGTGCCGCGGCCGGCCATGTTGGTGGCGATGGTGATGGCGCCGGGCTTGCCGGCCTGGGCGACGATCGCCGCCTCGCGCTCGTGGTGGCGGGCGTTCAGCACCTCAAAATCCTTGAAACCTTCCTTGCGCAGGCGGTCGGCCAACTGCTCGGATTTCTCGATCGAGGTGGTGCCGACCAGCGTCGGCTGGCCCTTGGCGCTGGCTTCGCGGATCTCCTTGACGATCGCCTTGTACTTCTCCTCGACCGTCCGGTAGACCTCGTCGTCCTCATCCTTGCGGATGACAGGCAGATTGGTCGGGATCTCGGTGACTTCGAGACCGTAAATGTTGCCGAACTCCTCGGCCTCGGTCAGCGCCGTACCGGTCATGCCGGACAGCTTCTTGTAGAGGCGGAAGTAGTTCTGGAAGGTGACGGAGGCGAGCGTCTGGTTCTCCGGCTGGATCGCGACGTGCTCCTTGGCTTCCAGCGCCTGGTGCAGGCCTTCCGAATAGCGGCGGCCGGGCATCATGCGGCCGGTGAACTCGTCGATGATGACGATCTCGCCGTTGCGCACGATGTAGTCCTTGTCGCGCTGGAACAGCCGGTGCGCCTTCAGCGCGTTGTTGACGTGGTGGACGATGGCGACGTTCTCGACGTCATAGAGCGACTCGCCCTTCAACAGGCCGGCATCGCGCAGCATGTTTTCCAGCTTCTCGGTGCCTTCCTCGGTGAAGATCGAGGTCTTCTGCTTCTCGTCGATCTCATAATCCTGCGGCTGCAGCTGGATGATGAAAGTGTCGATGGTGTTGTACATTTCCGAGCGGTCCTCGAGCGGACCGGAAATGATCAGCGGCGTGCGCGCCTCGTCGACCAGAATGGAATCGACTTCGTCGACGATCGCGTAATTATGGCCGCGCTGCACCATCTGGGCGCGCTCGTACTTCATGTTGTCGCGTAGATAGTCGAATCCGAGCTCGTTGTTGGTGGCGTAGGTGACGTCGGCGGCGTAGGCGACGCGGCGCTCTTCGTCGGACAGGCCGTGGACGATGACGCCGACCGAGAGGCCGAGGAATTTGTAGACGCGGCCCATCCATTCGGAGTCGCGGGTGGCGAGATAGTCGTTGACCGTGACGACGTGGACGCCGTTGCCGGCCAGTGCGTTGAGATAGACCGGCAGCGTCGCCACCAGGGTCTTGCCCTCGCCGGTACGCATCTCGGCAATGCCGCCATTGTGCAGCACCATGCCGCCGATCAGCTGGACGTCGAAGGGACGCATGCCCAGCACGCGGCGTGCCGCCTCGCGCGCGGTGGCGAAAGCCGGGACCAGAAGGTCGTCAAGGCTGGCGCCATTGGCGATATCCTGGCGGAATTTTTCCGTACGCCCCGCGAGTTCGGCGTCGGAGAGCGCCCGCATCTCGTTTTCCATGGCGTTGATCGCCTCGACACGGGGCCGGGTCGATTTGACCCGACGGTCGTTGGAGGAACCGAAAACCTTACGGGCGAGACCGCCGAGACTGACCATCCAATGGTCCTTTCGATAGAATTCTCAATCTTGAGACAGGCGCCGGGCGGCCCCATCAAATCCGCGTGATCGCACCGCCTGAACACGGGCAAACACAAAAAGCGCCCGGAAAACGGTTCTGGACGCAAAGTCGTTGGACAGATAAGAGGGGGCTCAACTGATGTCAACGCCGCGCTGGCCCTGCCGGTCGCGCCAAATTCCGCCACAATCTGGCTGATCTGGAAGCCACCCCTTCTTACAATCCTTCACCGGAGTCATCCTTATGCCCTTGTTGTTCCGCCGTGCGTCGCTTGCCAGCCTTGGTCTGGCCTTCGGCCTGTCGGCCCTTTGCCTGTCGCCCGTCATGGCGCAGGAGGCCGCTCCTGCTGCCCCGGCCGCACCCGCGGCGGCGCCCGTCGACCCCAATGCCGTGGTCGCCACGGTCAACGGCCAGCCCCTGACCGAAGCCGACCTGGTGCTTGCCGAAGGCGAGCTGTCGCAGCAATTCGCGCAGCTGCCGCCCGAGCAGCGCCGCGCGGCTGCCCTTTCGGCGGCCATCGAGATCCGCGTCATGGCCGCCAAGGCCGTTACCGACGGTCTCGACAAGGATCCCGACTTCCAGCGCCGCATGGCCTTCCTGCAGCAGCGCGCGCTGCATGGCGAGATGGTCGAGAAGGGCGTCGTCAACAAGGTCACCGATGCCGAGATCCGCGCCCGCTACGACCAGGAAATCGCCAACACGCCGCCGGTCAATGAGGTGCATGCCCGTCACATCCTCGTGAAGACGAAGGAAGAGGCCGAGGCGATCATCAAGCAGCTCGACGGCGGCGGCGATTTCCAGAAGCTCGCCAACGAGCACACCAGCGATCCCTCTGGCAAGTCCAATGGCGGCGATCTCGGCTGGTTCGGGCCTGGCCAGATGGTGCCGGAGTTCGACAAGGCGGCCCTCGCGCTCGAGGTGGGCAAATACACCGAGCAGCCGGTGCAGACGCAGTTCGGCTGGCATGTCATCAAGCTCGAGGACAAGCGCGCCAAGCAGCCGCCGGCCTTCGACGACGTCAAGGACCAGGCCAAGCAGGCAGTCATCCGCGACAAGTATTTCGCGCTGGTCAAGTCGCTGCGCGCCGGCGCCAAGGTCGAGATCCCCGACGCCAAGCTGAAGCAGGCCGTCGATACGATGGAAGCCGGCAAGTAAGGCCTGGACGGTTTTTTCAAAGAAGGGCGCGGCAGCCAAGGGTTGCCGCGCCTTTTTTGTTGGCCGCCGCTATCTGCCTGAGGGCGCTATGCCTCGCAGGAGATAGTGGACCATCTTGCGTATCGTCGCCTCGGGTTCGTCGAGCCGGTTGGTCAGGAGATGCCGCCAGGCGTAGGACGCGATGAGATCGGCGACCACACCCGCATCGATCTCGCCGGCGATCTCGCCCCGTGCCTTGGCGCGCTCGATGATCTGGCCGGTGTGGGTGCGACGCGCTCCGGCATAGCCGGCCAGGGCCGCCGCCGCGGTTTCATCCGACTGCGCCTCGGCGATCAGCGACTTGAAAACATTGCCCGACGATGTCTCGCGCCAGTGCGTGAACAGATTGATCAGGAAGCCGACGAGGTCCTCCTCCAGGCTTCCAGTATCGGGAATGTCGACGCGCTTCTGGCGCTGGTAGACTTCGAGCAGCAGGGCCGCCTTGCTTGGCCACCAGCGGTAGATGGTCGGCTTGCCGGCACGGGCGCGCCGCGCCACCGCCTCGATCGAGAAACCGGCGTAACCGGCCTCGATCAGCACGGCTTCGGCGGCCTCCAGAATGGCTTCGGCGCTGTCGGGATTGCGCCTGGCGCCAATCGATTTGCGTGCCGGATCGGCAATTTCGCCCATGAGCCGTTCCTCCCGAAGCGGTCGCGTGTCGGCTGAAACGACGCCCGCCGGCCACTGTTGCATCGCCCGCATTTTTGCCAGCCGGATGCCCAGCCCTCCGGAAGCAAAAGCGTTCTGGTTCCTTGCAGCGTCCGTGCGGACGCCAAATGAAGTCATTTGGCGGCAAAATGCGCTGATGCCAAGAGATGCTCATACATCATTGCTTGACGAAACGAAACGGTTCGTTCTATTCAACGAAACGTTTCGTTCCGATGGACATCGCCATGACGACCATTACCGCATCCGGCGCCGCACCCGCCGAGACAACGATTTCGAGCTGGCTGACCTTCTTGCTGGCTGCCGCCTGCGGGCTGATCGTCGCCAACATCTACTACGCACAGCCATTGATTGGCCCGATCGGCGCGGAACTTGGCCTGCCGCCGCATGCGGCGGGCCTGATCGTTACGATGGCGCAGATCGGCTACGGGGTGGGCCTGCTGTTCATCGTGCCGCTCGGCGACCTCATCGAGAACCGCAGGCTCGTGCTTGGCATACTCGCCGTCGCGACGCTTGCCTTGCTGGGCGCGGCGATATCGACGCAGCCGGCGGCATTTCTGGCCGCGATGCTGTTTGTCGGTCTTGGCTCGGTCGCGGTGCAGACCCTTATCCCCTATGCGGCCCACCTGGCCCCGGATGCCAGGCGTGGCCGCGTGGTCGGCAATGTCTCGGTGGGACTGTTGCTGGGCATCATGCTGTCGCGACCGTTTTCCAGCTTCATTACCGCGCTGTCGTCCTGGCATGTGGTCTACCTCACCTCTTGCATTGTCATGCTCGTGCTGATGGTGGTGCTGCGGTTCGCGTTGCCCAGGCGCATGCCGGCGGCCCGCCTGAGCTACGGGGCGCTTTTGGCATCCATGGTGCACATCGCGCGCTCGACGCCGGTTCTGCGGCGACGGGCTCTCTATCAGGCCTTCCTGTTCGCGGCCTTCAGCCTGTTCTGGACGACGACGCCGCTGCTGCTGGCCGGACCCGATTTTGGCTTGACGCAGCGCGGCATCGGGGTGTTTGCTTTGGCCGGCGTCGCCGGCGCGATCGCCGCGCCGCTCGCCGGAAGGGTCGCCGACCGCGGCTGGAGCCGCCCGGCGACAGCCTTTGCCATGCTGTGCGTCGCCGTCGCGTTTCTTGTAACCCACATCGCCCACAGCGGTTCGACGCTTTCGTTGGCGCTGCTGGTCGTCGCCGCCATCGTGCTGGACTTCGGCGCGCAGACCAACCTTGTCCTCGGCTATCGGGATCTGTTCGCGCTCGGCGCCGCGCATCGCAGCCGTCTGAACGGACTCTACATGGCGACGTTCTTCATCGCCGGCGCGATCGGCTCTGGCGTCGGCGGTTGGGCGTATGCGCAAGGCGGCTGGCCACTGGTGTCCTGGATCGGCCTGGCGCTGCCGGTTGCGGCACTGCTCAGTTTCGCCACCGAATTCACGTCGCGCCAAAGCGGGTGACTTCGCGCCCGGATCAGGCCATCATTGCATCGCTTGCGAGGTTTCGGCTTCGATGCGCCATCCCTCCACGGCCTTGAACAGCCCCAGCGTAACGCGCGCCTTGCCGGTCAGCCGTGCCGCCGACTTGTCCTTCGGCACATAGTCGTAGCGCATGGCAAAGGCGGCGTCGGCGCGGTCCTCGCCATGCGGCGTGATCTCCAGGCTGCCGGGTTCCAGCCCGAGCGACCACGAGGCCCACTGCGCGAACCAGTCGGTCTTCACCTTGACGATGGCATCGGTGTCGTAGCGTGTGCCGAAAATGGTGGCTGACGCGCCGTAGATCCGCTTGACCGTTTCAGCCATCGTCTTGGTGTCGGGCGTCAGATAATCCCGGCGCAGGAATTGTTCGATCGAAGCCTTGTCGTCACCCACGGAGCGCTCAAGTGCCGCGACCTGTGGAGCCGGCGCCGGCTCGGCCGCCGGCTTGGGCTTCGGGGCTGGGCTTTCACCCGGAACGAATTCGAAGCGTTCGAGCAGCGAGCCCTGCTCCCAGGGGCGCTGGCCTTCGCGGGTTTGCGAAACGACGTCGCGCCGCACGGCGATCATCATGTCGTTGATGCTCTGGCCGGGCTCGGCGATGTGCCGCAACAGGGCGGCGGCAAAGGGCGAGTTGCGCCCGGTGCCGTCCATGGCGACCGCGCCCGCCGCCGTCGAGAAGGCGATGAAGGAGCCGCGCGTCGAATCGAACCGCGCCAGCCCGGCGAGCGCCGTCGCCGAGCGTGTGGTGGCGGTGCGGCTCAGGCCGCGGGCAAATGGATTGTTGCGGCAGGCATCAAGAAACACCAGGCTGACCTTGGTCTGCTGTTCCATGATGTCTAGGACTTCGTCGATCGGCACGGCTTCGAGCTGCAGTTTCACCGGCATGTCGAGCCTGGCGTCAACCGGCACGATATAGTTGCGCCCGTCGACCTGCAGGCCGTGGCCGGCATAGTAGAAAAGCCCGACGCCCGCGCCTTCGAGCGCATCGGAGAACTCGCCGATGCTGCGTTCGAGTTCGCGCTTGCCGAGGTCATTGCCTTCGATGACCTCAAAACCGATGGAGCGCAGCTTGTCGGCGATGTCTACGGCGTCGTTGACCGGATTGGCCAGCCTGCCGGCCTCGGCATAGGTGCCGTTGCCGATGACGAGCGCCACGCGCCGCGCCGGCTCAGCGTCGGCGCTCAGCAGCAACAGTCCCAGAAATGCCCAAGCGAGGATCGCAAGCCTGCCCATGGGGCGCAATCATAGCGCCACAGGGCCGGGCGACGCCAACAGAATTGAAATGCAGGCCTAATTCGGCGTTGTCCGCCGCCCCGGCAGGCGCGGCGAAAACGCCCTTGCGCCCACGCGCCGTATCGGGCAAACCGGCCTTCCCTTGCGATTTTCCCGCCCGAGGTCCCCATGTCCACGATGATTTCGCCGCTCGCGCCGAAGAAGTACCCCAAGATGCCCGTCATTGAAGGGGTGCGCATCGCCACCGCCGAAGCGGGGATAAAGTACAAGAACCGCACCGACCTGCTGGCCATGGTGTTCGATGCCGGTACCGCGGTTGCCGGCGTGTTCACCAGGTCGAAATGCCCCTCGGCGCCGGTCGATTTCTGCCGCCAGAACCTTGCCGCCGGCAAGGCCCGGGTGCTGGTCGTCAATTCCGGCAATGCCAATGCCTTCACCGGCAAGAAGGGCCGCGAATCCACCGCGCTGACCGGCGAGGCGGCGGCAAAGGCCGCCGGCTGCACGGCGGGCGAGGTCTTCCTGGCCTCGACCGGCGTCATCGGCGAGCCGCTCGACACCACCAAGTTCAGCCATTTGCTCGCCGGACTGGTCAGCGATGGCAAGCCCGACCTGTGGACCGAGGCGGCGAAGGCCATCATGACCACGGATACCTATCCGAAGGTGGCGACGCAGACCGTCAAGCTTGGCGATACCGACGTCACCATCAACGGCATCTCCAAGGGCGCCGGCATGATCGCCCCCGACATGGCGACGATGCTGTCCTTCATCGCCACCGACGCGCCGATCGCGGCCCCTGTGCTGCAGGACCTGCTGTCGCGCGGCACGGCCAAGACCTTCAACGCGGTGACCGTCGACAGCGACACCTCGACCAGCGACACGCTGCTGATCTTCGCCACCGGCAAGGCGGCGAAGCGCGGTGCGCCTGAAATCACCGACCCGAAAGACGCACGGCTCGGTCAGTTCCGCCGGGCGCTCGGCAAGGTGCTGAAGTCGCTGGCGCTGCAGGTGGTGCGCGACGGCGAGGGCGCCCGAAAGCAGGTCGAAGTCACCGTCACCGGCGCGAAATCGGCCCGCTCGGCCAAACGCATCGCGCTGTCGATCGCCAATTCGCCGCTGGTCAAGACGGCGGTCGCCGGCGAGGACGCCAATTGGGGCCGTGTCGTCATGGCCGTCGGCAAGGCCGGCGAGCCCGCCGACCGCGACCGGCTGTCGATCTGGTTCGGCGACAACCGGCTGGCGCATGAGGGTGAGCGCGATCCGGCCTATTCGGAAGAAGAGACCTCGGCCTATATGAAGCGCGACGATATCCGCATCCGTGCCGATATCGGCATCGGCCGCGGCAAGGCGACGGTGTGGACCTGCGACCTCACCAAGGAATATGTCGCCATCAATGGCGATTATCGGAGCTGACGGGTTTGGCTTCGAGGCATCCGGCAAGCATGCTCGCGATCGTGCGCCGCTACGAGGCGGCCGGCTTTCGCGCCTGGCCGGCGGCCGCCGTCCATTATGACGGCACCTGGGTGGTGCGCCTCACCGCCGGCCATCCGGCCAAGCGGCTGAATTCGGTCAATCCGCTCGATCCCGGCGATGTCCAGCACATAGCCGACCGTATCGGCCGCGCCAGCCGCCGTTTCGACGCCTATGGCCGGCCGCTGACGTTTCGCATGTCGCCGCTGTCGGGTCCCGATCTTGCCGGCCATCTCGACAAGGAGGGCTGGAGCCGATTCGACGAATCGCTGGTCATGCGGTTGCCTCTGGCCGACGCCCAACTCGATGCCGCCATGGACCAGATTCCGCTCAAGGACATCAGCCGCTTCATCGGCGCGTCGCTCAAGGTCAGCGGCTCGGATGTTTCGCTGCGGCCCGGCCTGTCGGAGATCATCGGCGCCATCCAGCCCGAGGCCGGGCTGTTCGCACTGGAAGATGGGGCAGAGGCGCTGGCGACGTTGATCTGCGTGCATGACGGCGATCTCGCCGGCCTGTTCGAAGTCGCCACCGACAAGGCGGCGCGCAACAAGGGCCATGGCCGCAACCTGATCCGGTCGGCGCTGAAATGGGCGCGGCTGCGCGGCGCGCGCGAAGCCTGGCTGCAGGTCGAGGCCGGCAATGTGCCGGCGCTGGCGCTCTATCGGTCGCTCGGCTTCGAGGAAGTCTATCGCTACCATTATCGCCGGCCGCCCGGTCATGAGTGACCTCGGGCATGAATGATCCGGCCAATACCGGCAAGCGCCTGCTCCTGGTCGCGGCCTGCGCGCTGGTCGATACCGACGGCCGCGTGCTGCTTGCGCAGCGGCCCGAAGGCAAGCAGCTTGCCGGCCTGTGGGAATTTCCCGGCGGCAAGGTCGAGCCCGGTGAGACGCCGGAACAATGCATCGTGCGCGAATTGCACGAGGAGATTGGCATCGACACCGAAATCCCGTGCCTGGCGCCGCTTACCTTCGCCAGCCACTCCTATGACGACTTCCATCTGTTGATGCCGCTGTTTGTCTGCCGCCGCTTCCGCGGCATTGCCCAGCCGCGGGAAGGGCAAGCACTGAAATGGGTGCGGCCAAAGCAGATGCGTGACTATCCGATGCCACCGGCCGACGCGCCGCTGATTCCGTTCCTGATCGATCTGCTCTGAGGAGCAGGGCGGAGCGGGCACAGCCCATATCAGCCAGCGTTAATAGAAGATTTATCTGATCATGAAAAATTGATGCGTGGCCGTGTCTTCGCGGCCGCGTCGCGGATGGCTGGGGAGCGATAGGATGAGCCTGGACAGGGATTGGGATTCGATCCGGCCCGACCGCGGCTTTCGGGCCGCCGATGCGGGCATGGGCATCCTGCGCGTGACACTGCTGTTCGGCTCGGCCGCGGTGGCGCTGGCGCTGATCGCGACCCCTTTTCTCGACAACCAGACGCGATCGCAATCGGCGCGCGATGATTTTCCCGGTGGTCTCGACATGACGGCAACCGGCTCAATCGCCCATCGTACCATCTATACGGTGCGCCGCAGCGTGCTGCAGGCGCAGCCCGGTTCGGTCTGCATCATCGGCTCCGATGGCAAAACCAGCGGCGACTGCTGACATGGTTGGAATTTGCAAGGGTGGCGGTTTCACCGCCTGTTAAGGCTTTGCCGTTAACCTTTCTTAACAGGTCGGCGGTAAGGTCATTGGCGAGGGGATCGAGGTGATGAAACCAGTGCTGCTGCATTTTCTGAAAGACGAAACCGGCGCCACGGCGGTCGAATATGGCTTGATCATCGCTGTGTTGTCGCTGACCATCGTCGCCGGCATCAGTCAGGTCTTCAACTCGATCACCTGGCTGTTCAGCGACAATGGCAGCCGGCTTGCGAACGCATTCGCACCTTGATCTGGCTGTCGGCGGCTGACCCGATCATTGCCCGTCGGGAGCTTCAAGGATCGTCTTCAGCGAGACTTTGGCTGAACCCGGCTTCAGCGGTTTCTGCTGCGATGCATCGGGCGCCCAGCCGGACATCCAGACCATTGAGAAACTTGCCCGGATCCGGCCGTCGGCGTCGGAAAACCGCTCGGCATAGATTTCCGCGGCACGCGCAAACAGTCCGCGTGTGCCCGGCCGCCGGCTGCGATCGGTGAGGGCGCTCGTCTCGCCCATGGCGCGCAGATCGGCCATCAACGCAAACAAATTGGCATAGCGCACCGTAACGGTCTCGACATCGGCGACCGGCAGGGCAAGACCGGCTCGCTGCAGCAGCGCACCGGCATCGCGCACGTCGGTGAAAGGGACGACGCGGGGGCTGGCGCCGCCGTAAAGCTCGGTCTCGGCGGCAAGCAGGCTCTCACGCAGCTCGCCCAGCGTGCCGGCGCCGGCGAAGGCGCCGAGAAAGAGCCCATCCGGCCGCAGCGCGCGGCGGATCTGGATCAGCATGCCGGGAATATCGTTCATCGCCTGTAGCGACAGAAGCGACACCGCCAGGTCGAGGCTTTCCGGCTCGAACGGCACGGTTTCCAGCGGCGCGACCATGCCGGCGGCAACCGTCAGGAAGACGGCGTCCGTCTCGACGCGGACGATCTCCGTCACCTTGCCGCTCGCGGCGAGCACATCGGCCGCGGCCGGCGTCTGGCAAAACAGCACCGCCGCCTTGCCGAACCGGCGCTCGACGGCGCCCAGCCGGTCGGCGAGGTCCTCGGCGGCGCGGGTCATCAGGAAATCGGCGCCATCGACCGGATGGCCGAGCGCGCGCCGCTTGTGCGCCATCCACAAAGAGGTATCCATAATGGTCTGCAACGGGTGGATCCTTGTTTGTCCACGCCCTGATATACTTGGTACACTCGGTGCGGAGAACCAACCACGTGGCCGATCCGATGCCAGAGATCAAGTCCATCGGGATCAGGAACCTCGTCCGATCGGCCCTGGGCTGGCCGGCGCGCATCCTGTTTCCACCCGTCTGTGCCGGATGCCGTCGTCATGTCTCGCAACCGGGCGTGCTGTGCGGCGCCTGTTGGCCGAAGCTGCGGCTGCTGGAGCGGCCCTGGTGCCCGGTGATGGGTACGCCGTTCACCCACCATATGGGCGAGGGTTTTCTGTCGGCCGAGGCGATCGCGGATCCGCCGCCCTTCGAGCGGGCCCGGGCAGCCGTCGCCTATTCCGGCGTTGCCCGCCAGATGGTGCAAGGGCTGAAATACCAGGATCGCACCGATCTGGCACCTTGGATGGCGCGGTGGATGGTGCGCGCAGGCGCCGATCTCATCGCCGAAGCCGATGTGGTGGTGCCGGTGCCGCTGCACTGGCGGCGTTTTTTCCGGCGGCGCTTCAACCAGTCGGCGGAACTGGCGCGCGCGGTTTGCGAGCTCAGCGGCCTGTCGTTCGCGCCTTCCGCCATGCGGCGGGTGAAACTCACCCGCCAGCAGGTCGGGCTCGAGCGGCAGGAGCGCGAGGAGAACGTGCGTGCCGCCTTCCGCGTCCCGGCCGAGGCGGAGATCGAGATTGCCGGCCGCAGGGTGCTCCTGATCGATGACGTCTATACCACGGGCGCCACCGTGCGCGCGGCCACCAAGGCGCTGAAAAAGGGAGGGGCTGCCGCCGTCGACGTGCTGACCTTCGCGCGTGTGCTGCCGGGGGACTTCCGGGCGGACGAGTCCGCGACTATATAAGTCGGCAACGAAGCGGAAATTCATCATGGTCGATGTCACGATCTATACGCGCATGATGTGCGGCTATTGCACGGCGGCCAAGCGGCTGCTGGAGCGCAAGGGCGTCAGCTATACCGAGCGTGACGCCTCGTTTTCGCCGGAACTGCGCCAGGAAATGATCGCGCGCGCGCATGGCCGCACGACCTTTCCGCAGATATTCATCGGGGACACGCATGTCGGCGGCTGCGATGATCTCCACGAGCTGGAAGCCGAAGGCCGGTTGGACAGGCTGCTCGCCAACGGCGCGACGATTTGAGGATCTGACGATGGGTGTTTTCAAGGCTGCGGCGGTCCAGATGCGTTCCGGCGAAAGCCCCGAGCGTAACGCGATCGATCTCGAACGGCTGGTGCGTGAAGCGGCCGGGCAGGGCGCGACCTATATCCAGACGCCGGAAATGACCGGGGCGCTGATCCGCGACAAGCAGGCGCGTGCCGCCTCCTTCACCTCCGAAGACAAGGACATCATCGTCGCGACCGCGCGCGGATTGGCGCGCGAACTCGGCGTCTTCCTGCATATCGGCTCCACCGCCATACTGCGCGCCGACGGCAAGCTCGCCAACCGGGCGCTGCTGTTTGGTCCGGATGGCGCGACGCTCGCCACCTATGACAAGATCCACATGTTCGACGTCGACCTCGACAATGGCGAGAGCTGGCGCGAATCCGCCGCCTACGAACCCGGCACGGAGGCCGTCGTGACCGGGGTAGCGGGCGCCAGGCTTGGCTTTGCGGTCTGCTACGACCTGCGTTTCCCGCAGCTGTTCCGCACCGAGGCGCTGGCTGGCGCCGATGTTTTGACCGTGCCCGCCGCCTTCACCCGACAGACCGGCGAGGCGCACTGGCATGTGCTGCTCAGGGCCCGCGCCATCGAGAACGGCGCCTTTGTCGTCGCCGCCGCGCAAGGCGGCTTGCACGAGGACGGCCGCGAGACGTTTGGGCATTCGCTGATCGTCGATCCGTGGGGGCGGATCATCGCCGAAGCCGCGCATGACGAGCCTGCGGTGATCGTCGCCGAGATCGACCCGGCGCAGTCGCTTGCGGCGCGCAAGAAGATCCCCAATTTGAAGAATGCGCGGGATTTCACCATCAATGCCGGCGCGGTGGACGCGCCGCTTCTGCGAGGTGCCGCCTCTTGATCCGCTTTTCCCTGATCTGCGAGAACGAGCACGAGTTCGAGGGCTGGTTCCGCAGCAATGACGATTTCGACACCCAGAAGAAGCGCGGCTTTGTCGATTGCCCGAGCTGCGGCTCGCACAAGGTAGGGAAGGCCCTGATGGCGCCCGCCGTTTCTACGGCGCGCAAGCAGGAGACCATAGCGCTCGCCATGGGCGAGGCGCAGAAACAGGCCCTGGCGCAATTGAAGGCGATGGCCGAGAAGGTGCGCGAGAATGCCGACTATGTCGGCGACAAGTTCGCCGAGGAAGCGCGAAAAATCCATTTCGGCGAAACCGACCCGCGCGGCATCTATGGCGAGGCGACGCTGGAAGAGGCCAAGGACCTGGCCGAGGATGGCGTCGATTTCATGCCGATCCCGGTGTTTCCGGACGATCGCAACTGAACGTTCAGCTCACGCTGCCGATCAGCTTCTCAAGCAGGTGCGAGAGCGTTTCCCGCTCCGCCGGCGTCAGCTCCGCCAGGATCTCGTGCTCGTTGGCGACGTGAGCGGTCAGGGCCTCGTCGATCAAGGCCAGGCCTTTCTCGGTAAGCTGCACGACGATGCCGCGCCGGTCGTTGGGGTGCGGGCCGCGCAGGATCAATCCGGCCTTTTCCAATCGGTCGAGCCGATTGGTCATGGCGCCTGAGGTCACCATGGTCGCTTCGTAGAGATCTGTCGGCGTCAGCGCGTAAGGTGAGCCCGAGCGGCGCAACGTTGCCAGCACGTCGAACTCGCCGGCTTGCAATCCGAATCGCGCAAATAGCGGGGCCAGGCGATCACGCGCGATCAGGGACGATGCTTCGTTCAATCGCCCGAGCACGCCCATCGGCGAGACATCAAGGTCCGGCCGTTCCCGTTTCCACTGCTCGATCGCTTTTGCCGCGCGATCCATCTGTCTCACCGTTAAATATCTTGATGTTAAGAATCTTTGTGTTATCTTATCTCACGATACAGAACGGGCCAAGCGCCGCAAGTCAATTTCACGATTGAGTAACGGGACCATCCGATGAAATTTCTCTGGGATTCGGCACTCGGACTGCTGGTCGTCACCGGCGGCTTGCTCGGCCTGACGCTGCCCTTCGGCAAGCTGGCCACGGCAGCCGGCGTGCCCGCCATGGTGTGGGCTTTCGTCATCTCGCTCGGTGCCGGCGGCGTGCTGCTGTGCGTGCTGTTGCTGCGCGGCCAGCGTGTCCGCCTCACCGCGCACAAACTGCGCTATTTCTTCGTCACGGCGGCCGTGTCCTATGCCGTCCCCAATCTCTTGATGTTCTCGGCCATCCCGCATCTGGGCGCCGGGTATACCGGCATCATGTTCACGCTTTCGCCTGTCGTCACGCTGGTGCTCTCGATCCTGCTGCGGGTCCGGCGCCCGAACATGCTGGGCATCGTCGGCATAGCCGTCGGTTTCGTCGGCGCCGTTGTGGTGGCGGCGACGCGTGGTGAGGCCGGCCAGCCGGCCGACCTGTTCTGGGTGGTGATGGGGCTGCTGATCCCGGTAAGCCTTGCCGCCGGCAACATCTATCGCACCGTCGACTGGCCGGAAGGCACCGGCCCGATCGAGCTTGCCGTCGGCAGTCATCTGGCGTCTGCGACGCTGCTGCTCGCCGGCATCCTCGCCTTGTTCGGCATCAAGGCCTTCGCGCCGCTCGGAGGCGTGCCGCTGGTCGTCATTGCGCAGATCGCGTCGGCGTCCGCGATGTTCGCCTTCTTCTTCCGGCTGCAGGCGGTCGGCGGCCCGGTCTATCTCAGCCAGATCGGCTATGTGGCGGCCGCGGTCGGGCTGTTTGCCGGCACGATCTTCCTTGGCGAGCACTATCAGCTGCTGACCTGGGCCGGCGCCGTCATCATCACCGCCGGCGTCTTCGTCACCACGAAGGCGCAGAGCCAGGCCATCGCGAAGCCGCAGCCTGCGTAAACGTCGTCAAGGTCTTCCGCCACCGTCGGCGTCGCCGCCGGGCCCCGGCCTCGGGTGCCGGCGGCGATGCGTGGCGGCGGCCCGCGCCGCCTGTTTGGCGGCATCAAGGGCAAGCACCGCTGTGAGGGCGCCGCATGGGTGACGCTGAAGGCCAGAGCCGCGTTGCTTTCGGACGCGGCCGCCGTCTTCGACCGCAGGCTGGACGAGATGATCGACCGCGGCACGCATTCCATCGTTATCGGTTCGGTCGAGGCGGTGCGCACCCGCGATGCCGGCCAGGCGTTGATTTATTGGCGGAGCGCCTATCGGCCACTCGACGCTTAGACCGGGTCAGACGGATCCCTTTTCCGCCAGCACCATGTAGTTGACGTCCATGTCCTTCGAACGCGCCCAGCGGTCGGCAAGGGGATTGTAGGTGACGCCGGTGCGGTCGATGACCGTCAGGCCGGCGCCGCCGAGCGCCTTCTCCAGCTCTTCCGGGCGCACCAGCTTGCCGAACTGGTGAGTGCCGCGCGGCAGCCAGCGCAGCACATATTCAGCACCGATGATGGCGAGGCCCAGCGCCTTCAGCGTGCGGTTGATGGTGGCCACGAACATGATGCCGCCGGGCCGGACCATCTGCCCGCATTTGGCGACGAACAGATCGATGTCGGCGACATGCTCGACCACTTCCATGTTGAGGATGACGTCGAATGTTTCGCCGGCGTCGGCAAGATCCTCGGCAGTCGTGGCTCGGTAGTCGACGATCACATTGCCTTCGGCCGCGTGCAGTTTCGCCACTTCGATGTTTGTCTCGGATGCGTCTGCTCCCACGACCTCGGCGCCAAGTCGCGCCATCGGCTCGCACAAAAGACCGCCGCCGCAGCCGATATCGAGGATGCGCAGCCCCTCGAACGGCCGCGCGGCACGCGGGTCACGGCCGAAGCGCGTCGCTATCTGGTCGCGAATGTAGGAAAGCCGGACCGGATTGAACTTGTGCAGCGGACGGAACTTGCCGTTCGGGTTCCACCATTCGGCGGCAAGGGCGGAAAAGCGTTCCACTTCTCCGGCATCGATCGTCGATCGTCGGGGTTCTGGCATTGGTTGGTCTCCTCGGACGCTAGGAAGTCGGGCGTGGAGGCGCGAAAGTCAAGGCAACAATTTTCCTCTGCCGACAGGCGGAGCATCCTGTCAGGGCATGTCAGTTGTCGACCGCGGCGGCGAAACACAATTGGCCCGGCGGGCGAATGAGAGGCATCGTTTGGATTCGAAGGAGTGCACGATGAAGGTCACGACGGCTTCGATCCTTTGGCGCCGGCTGGACGTGGAGGGTCATGACGCCTGCCTGCTGACGCAAGCCGACGGCGGGCACGGCCTCCAGGGACAGGCCATCTTCGTCCAGGACGGCAAGCCATGCTGCCTTGCCTATGAGGTGATTTGCGATGCCGGCTGGCGCACGCGATCGGCGCGGGTCGATGGTTTTCTCGGCACGCGCAAGCTGCACTATGCCATTGAACGACGTGCCGACGGCGAGTGGATGCTGAACGGCGAGCCTCAACGGGGCGTTGCCGGCCTTGTCGACGTCGACCTTGGCTTTACACCCGCATCGAACCTGCTGGCGATACGCCGGTTTGATCTCGGTATCGGCGAGACGACGCCCGCTCCAGCCGCGTATCTGAGCTTTCCAACGCTCGAGATGGTGCTTCTCGAGCAAAGCTATCGGCGTCTCGACCAGACCCGCTACGCCTACACCGCGCCCGTGTTCGGCTATGACGAGATCCTTGGCGTCTCGCCGCATGGCTTCGTCGTCGACTATCCCGGCCTGTGGAGAGCCACGGCGCAGCCAGCCTGACCCAGCCGCCCGCTCTGGGAAGAGGTGGTCCGTCAGGACGCCTTAACATGACATTTACGAGGTTGGCGGTTTCGCCGCTGTTGCACGCCGCCCCAACATCGCACCAACACCGTCCTCTGGCCTATCGGCCTGTGCGGCCGCCGTGTTGATCTCGGCGATCTCGACTTGGGCCAGGCCGATCCGCAATGGGACCTTTCCACCGCCAGCCAAAGCGTGGGTTAATCCGACAGAACGAGTTCGGCATGTCCCATGTCGACGCTGGCGGGATCGATGGCGCGCATGGCTTCGCAATCACCGATCTCGGCCACGATCCGTCCGGCCGCGCCAAGCGCCTGCTCGCGGCTCTGCCAGCGCACCACATCGACCCACCCGCCATCATCCCGTCGGGCCAGGCATCGGCTTACGAAACCCGGTTGCCGTGCCAGCCAGTCGCTGACCAGGCGGTTGCCAGCGGCAAAGCCCGCTTCGGTCCCGGGCTTGAGGCGAAAATTGACGATTTCCAGCGTCTCGGTCATGGAACCTTCTCAATTTGACCCACGGTCCGCAAGGCGGCGTGCTGTAGGAAATGGCCGAACATTGGGGTCGCGGTGTTGGTGCAGGCATCCTCTGGAAAGCGCAACAGCTATCCTTTTGCGTCCAGCACGTCGCGCAGCTTGGCTTCGAGTTGCTCGATGGTGAACGGCTTGGCCAGGAAGTGCACGTCATGGTCGAGCACGCCGTTATGGACGACGGCATTCCTGGTGAAACCGGTGGTGAAGATGACCTTCAGACCGGGTTGGCGTGCCACCGCTTCCTCGGCGAGCTTGCGGCCGTTCATCGCAGGCATGACGATATCCGTGAAAAGCAAGGCGATGTCCGATGTCGCCGCCAGCTTCTGAAGGGCCTCCTGGCCACTCCCGACGTGGATGACCGTGTAGCCGAGTTCGCGCATCGCGTCGGTCGTGGCGGCCCGCACGCGGGCATCGTCCTCGACGACGAGGATCGTCTCGGTGACCCTGGCGGTACTCTTGCCGTGCCCGGCGGGTGCCGCCGGCTCCTCCGCTCCGAAAAACCGGGGCAGATAGATCCTGATCGTCGTGCCTTGCCCCGGTTCGGAGTAGATCTTGACGTGGCCGCCCGACTGCTTGACGAAGCCGAACACCTGGCTCAGCCCGAGTCCCGTACCCTTGTTGACCGGCTTGGTCGTGAAGAAGGGTTCGAACGCCTTGGCGATGACCTCGGGTGACATGCCGGTGCCCGTGTCGGTGACCGCGATCATCACATATTGGCCTGGCGTGACTTCGGCATGCGTCGCGGCGTAGGCCTCGTCGAGGTGGCTGTTGGCGGTCTCGATGGTTAACTTGCCGTCATTGTCCATGGCGTCACGGGCGTTGACGGCAAGGTTGAGGATGGCGTTCTCGATCTGGCTGGGGTCGGCGTAGGTTTTCCACAGGCCCGCCGCCAGCACGGTTTCGACGCGGATGCCTTCGCCGAGCGCGCGGTGCAGAAGGTCGGACATGCCGGTCAACAGCCGGTTGGTATCGACCACCTGCGGCGCCAACGGCTGCAGGCGCGAGAAGGCAAGCAGCCGGGAGGTCAAATTGGCGGCACGGTTGGCCGCATCCGTCGCGGCCTCGATGAATTTCTCGATGTCATTCTCGCCGCGCTTCAGCTTGCGCTGGGCAAGGTTCATCGCGCTGAGGATGACCGCCAGCATGTTGTTGAAATCGTGGGCGATGCCGCCCGTCAGCTGGCCGACCGCCTCCATTTTCTGCATCTGGCGAATCTGGGATTCGGCCTTCTCGCGCGTGTCGATCTCGTTGCCGAGTTCGATGTTCTTGCGCATCAGCTCTTCCTGGGCGGTGGCGACCTCGCGGAATCGGCGGCGGGATTGGCGGATGGTGTAGGCGCCGAGCAGGAAGATCGCGACGAGGGCCGTAAGCGAACCGACACGCAGCCAGGCCTCGACCTGGTCCGTCTGCTCATCGCGCGCCGCGATGTCGGCGGCGCCGATGCGCCGGATGGTGTCCATGCTGGCACGGATATCGTCCATGGCGGCCTTGCCCTGGCCGCTACGGACCAGTTCCAGCGCCTTCGACGCATCGCCCTTGTCGTAAAGGGCGATCGTCACAGCCAGTTCAGCCTGTTTTTGCGCCAGCGCGCCCTTGATCTGGCTGATCAGCGGGGCGAGCTGATCATTGGATGATGTCATGGCATCGATGCGAGCAAGTTGGCCCGGAATTGCATCGACAGCCTTCTGGTACGGTTCGAGATAGGATTTCTCGCCGGTCAGCAGATAACCGCGCTGGCCTGCCTCGGCATCCTGCGCCAATGAAAGCAGCCCCGAAAGCTGTTGCTGGTACTCGATTGTCTCACGCGCGGCGGCACGGTTGGCCCTTTGTCCCTCGACAAGCAGCGCGCGGGTGCCAACGATGAGCGCCAGCACGGCAAAGCCGGCGACAACCGGCAGCGATTGCAACCGCATGGCGCGCCGAAGACGAGCAATCATCTGTTATGCCGAGCCAAAACGAAATCCCCCGCGGGCAGCATTTGGTAAGCGGCGTCGGCCCGGATGGCAATATGGCGTCTTCTTGAAGCCGGCATCCCGCCGCCAGCCTTGCGAAACCCAAAGCATTTGGCTAAGGAGGCCGCGCATTCAGCGGCCGGCGCCAGCCGGGCGCTTTCCTTCTTTTTCGGCTCCTGGCCGGCTTCAGTCAAAGGCATTTCGCTTCCATGGCGCGTATCGTGATGAAATTCGGCGGAACCTCCGTCGCCGACATCGCCCGCATCCGCAATGTGGCGCGTCACGTCAAACGCGAGGTCGACGCCGGCCATGAGGTGGCCGTGGTGGTTTCGGCGATGGCCGGCAAGACCAACGAACTGGTCGGCTGGACGCGCGAGGCCTCGCCGATGCACGACGCACGCGAATATGACGCGGTCGTCGCTTCCGGCGAACAGGTCACGGCCGGTCTGCTCGCCATCACCTTGCAGAATATGGGCGTACATGCCCGGTCCTGGCAGGGCTGGCAGATTCCGATCAAGACCGACAACGCGCATGGCGCGGCGCGCATCCTCGACATTGACGGCGCATTCCTGATCAAGCGCTTCGGCGAGGGCCAGGTGGCCGTCATCGCCGGCTTCCAGGGCATCGGGCCGGACAACCGCATCGCGACCCTCGGTCGCGGCGGTTCCGACACCAGCGCGGTCGCCATCGCCGCGGCGGTCAAGGCCGACCGCTGCGACATCTACACCGACGTCGACGGGGTCTACACCACCGACCCGCGCATCGAGCCCAAGGCGCGGCGGCTGGGCAAGATCTCCTTCGAGGAAATGCTTGAAATGGCCTCGCTCGGCGCCAAGGTTCTGCAGGTGCGTTCGGTCGAGCTTGCCATGGTGCACAGGGTGCGCACCTTCGTGCGGTCGTCCTTCGACGATCCCGACGCGCCCGGAATGGGGGATTTGCTCAATCCTCCGGGAACGCTCATTTGCGACGAGGAAGAGATCGTGGAACAGCAGGTCGTCACCGGAATTGCCTACGCCAAGGACGAGGCCCAGATTTCGCTGCGCCGCGTCGGCGATCGCCCTGGCGTCGCCGCCGGCATTTTCGGGCCGCTGGCCGAGGCCAACATCAATGTCGACATGATCGTCCAGAACATCTCCGAGGACGGCAAGTTCACCGACATGACCTTCACCGTGCCTTCGGGTGACGTCGACAAGGCGCTGGCCGTGCTCGACCGGCTGAAGGCCGAGGTCGGCTACGATGTCGTGCAGTCGGAAGCCGGCATGTCGAAGGTTTCGGTCATCGGCATCGGCATGAGGAGCCATGCCGGTGTCGCCGCCACCGCTTTCAAGGCGCTGGCCGAGAAGGCGATCAATATCCGCGCCATCACCACCTCCGAGATCAAGATTTCGATACTGATCGACGGTCCGTACACCGAACTTGCGGTTCGCACTTTGCATTCCGTCTACGGTCTGGATAAGCAGTAGCAAGACTGAATCAGTTGTTGCGCGCATGCCGGCAGCGGCGGAAACTGCGCCGGCAAGTGTTTCATTGGAGAAGAAGCCGCGATGCGTGACCAGGCCAGCGGCCCGCGCGTTTTGCTGAAACGGCTCCGCGAGCTCATGCAAGAGCCGCTGGAGCCGCAGGAGCGGCTTGACCGGATCGTGCGCGACATCGCTTCCAACATGGTCGCGGAAGTGTGCTCGCTCTATGTGCTGCGCGCCGATTCGGTGCTTGAGCTCTACGCCACCGAGGGTCTGAACCCGAACGCCGTCCACCTGGCGCAGCTGCGGCTCGGGCAAGGCCTGGTCGGCACCATCGCGGCCAGCGCGCGGCCGCTCAATCTGTCCAATGCGCAGGAACATCCGGCTTTCGCCTATCTGCCGGAGACCGGGGAAGAGATCTACAATTCCTTCCTCGGCGTGCCGGTGCTCAGGGCCGGGCGCACGCTGGGCGTCCTGGTCGTGCAGAACAAGACCATGCGCCACTATCGCGACGACGAGGTCGAGGCGCTGGAAACCACCGCCATGGTCATCGCCGAGATGATCGCCACCGGCGATCTGGCGCGGCTGACCCGGCCTGGGCTGGAACTCGATCTGCGCCGGCCCGTCAGTTTCACCGGCCTGTCCTTCAACGACGGCGTCGGGCTCGGCCATGTCGTGCTGCATGAGCCGCGCATCGTCGTCACCAATCTGTTCAATGAGGACAGCGAGGAAGAGGTCCGGCGGCTGGAGAGCTCGCTCGGTTCTCTGCGGCTCTCCATCGACGACATGCTGGAGCGCCGCGACGTCGCCTTCGAGGGCGAGCATCGCCAGGTGCTGGAAGCCTACCGCATGTTCGCCAACGACCGCGGCTGGGTGCGTCGCCTGGAAGAGGCGATCCGCAACGGCCTGACAGCGGAAGCTGCCGTGGAAAAGGTGCAGAGCGACATGCGCGCCCGCATGCTGCATATGACCGATCCCTATCTGCGCGAGCGGATGAGCGATTTCGACGACCTCGCCAACCGGCTCTTACGCCAGCTGATGGGGCGCGGGCCGGAAGATGTCGCGGCTTCGCTGCCGAAGGACGCCATCATCGTCGCCCGCTCGATGGGCGCGGCCGAGCTTCTGGACTACCCTAGGGAGAAAATGCGCGGGCTGGTGCTCGAGGATGGTGCCGCCACCAGCCACGTCGTCATCGTCGCGCGCGCCATGGGAATTCCGGTCGCCGGCCAGATGAAGGGCGCCGTTTCCATGGCGGAAAACGGCGATGCCATCATCGTCGACGGCGAGGAAGGCACGATCCATCTGCGGCCGCAGTCCGATCTCGAAGCGGCCTATGCCGAAAAGGTGCGCTTCCGCGCGCGCCGGCAAGAGGTCTACCGCGAGCTGCGCAAGAAGCCGTCCACGACCAGGGACGGTGTCCAGGTAGACCTGTTGATGAATGCCGGGCTTGCCGTCGACCTGCCGCAACTGGCCGAGTCGGGGGCTGCCGGCATCGGCCTGTTTCGCACCGAACTGCAGTTCATGGTCGCCTCGACCTTTCCGCGCGCCGAGGCGCAGGAGAAACTCTATCGCGACGTGCTGGACGCGGCGCGCGGCAAGCCGGTCACCTTCCGCACCATCGATATCGGCGGCGACAAGGTGCTGCCCTACTTCAAGGGCGCCATCCAGGAAGAAAACCCGGCGCTTGGCTGGCGGGCGATCCGGCTGACGCTCGACCGGCCCGGCTTGCTGCGCACCCAGATCCGCGCCTTGCTGAAGGCAAGCGGCGGGCGCGAGCTCAAGCTGATGCTGCCGATGGTGACCGAGCTTGGCGAGATCGCCCAGGCGCGCGAAATCATCGACCGCGAGGTGCGGCATCTCTCGCGTTTCGCCCATCATCTGCCGACCAGCCTCAAGCTGGGCGCGATGCTTGAAGTGCCGTCGCTTCTGTTCCAGCTCGACGAATTGATGAAGGCGGTCGATTTCGTCTCGGTCGGCTCGAACGATCTGTTCCAGTTCGTTATGGCGGTCGACCGCGGCAACACGCAACTGGCCAACCGCTTCGACACGTTGTCGGCGCCGTTCCTGCGCGTGCTCAAGCAGATCGCCGATGCCGGCATCCGCAACCACACGCCGGTGACTCTGTGCGGTGAGCTGGCCGGCAAGCCGATCTCGGCGATGGCGCTGATCGGTCTTGGCTTCCGCTCGATCTCGATGTCGCCGGCCTCGATCGGTCCGGTCAAGGCGATGCTCACGGAGCTGCCGCTGGATGAGCTGACGGCGTTCTTCGACGACAATCTGATGGCGCCGGCGCAGGGGTTGCCGATGCGGGCGTTGCTGCAGGCCTTCGCCGACGACCGCTCTATTCCGTTGTAGCGTGCCCATCATGGTCAATTTGCCCCGCGATCGTATGGATCAAGTCGTCAAGCGTTTCGAGATGCTCGAAGCGCAGATGTCGGCCGGGCCGGCGCCGGATGCCTATGTGAGGATGGCATCGGAATATGCCGAGCTGCAGGAGATGGTGGCCAAGGTCAGGGAATTGCGCTCGGCCGAGCATGAGCAGGCCGACCTCGAGGCAATGGTTGCCGACAAGGGCACCGACGCCGAGATGCGGGCGCTCGCCGAGGCGGATCTGCCCGGCGTGGAGGAGCGCATCGAAACGCTGCAGAAGGATATCCAGATCCTGCTTCTGCCCAAGGATGCCGCCGACGACAAGAACGCCATCCTCGAAATCCGTGCCGGCACCGGCGGTGACGAGGCGGCACTCTTCGCCGGCGACCTGTTTCGCATGTATGAGCGCTATGCCGCCGAACGCGGCTGGCGGTTCGAGACCGTGTCGGCCAGCGACGGCGATGCAGGCGGTTTCAAGGAAATCATCGCCACCGTTTCGGGCAAGGGCGTGTTTGCCCATCTGAAATTCGAATCCGGTGTGCATCGCGTGCAGCGCGTGCCGGCGACCGAGGCCAGTGGGCGCATTCACACCTCGGCGGCGACCGTCGCCGTGCTGCCGGAAGCGGAAGAGGTCGACATCGAAATCCGCGCCGAAGACATCCGCATCGACACGATGCGTGCCTCAGGCTCCGGCGGGCAGCACGTCAACACCACCGATTCGGCGGTGCGCATCACCCATTTGCCGACCGGCATCATGGTGGTGCAGGCGGAGAAGTCGCAGCACCAGAACCGGGCGAAGGCCATGCAGATCCTGCGCGCCCGGCTCTACGACCTGGAGCGCAGCAAGGCGGACGAAGAGCGCTCGGAATCGCGCAAATCGCAGGTCGGCTCCGGCGATCGCTCGGAGCGCATCCGCACCTACAATTTCCCGCAAGGCCGCGTCACCGACCATCGGATCAACCTGACGCTCTACAAGCTCGACCGGGTGATGATGGGCGAGCTCGACGAGATCGTCGACGCGCTGATCGCCGATCACCAGTCGAAGCTGCTGGCCGATATCGGCCTTGATGGCTGACCGTCTGCCCGAGGCGCTGGGGCCGCTGCTGCGGGGAGCGCGGGCCAGGCTTATGGCGGCCGGGGTCGGCGATCCGGCGCTCGATGCGCGGCTGATCGTCGAACATTTTTCCGGCACGACGCGCACGCAGGCCATTGCCAACCCTGCACGCATGATCGACAGCAACGCCATCGCCGCGATCGATGCCGCCCTGAGACGCCGGGCGGGTGGCGAACCGGTGCATCGCATCCTCGGCTACCGCGAATTCTACGGTTTGCGCCTGTCGCTGTCACCGGAAACGCTCGAGCCGAGGCCGGATACCGAAACGCTGGTCGAGGCGGTGCTGCCCTTCGTCAAGGCAACGGCCGCGCGGGAAGGATCCTGCCGCATCCTTGATCTCGGCACCGGGACGGGAGCCATCTCGCTGGCGCTGTTGAGCGCCGTGCCGGCCGCGACCGCCACCGGTGTCGACATTTCCGCCGGCGCGCTGGCGACGGCGGCGCGCAATGCCGGGGAACTCGGACTCGGGGCCAGGTTCACGACGGTGCAGTCTGATTGGTTCGAAAAAGTTTCCGGCCGATACCATGTAATTGCCGCAAACCCTCCCTATATACCTTCACGAGACGTTGGAAATCTGCAGGACGAGGTCCGCGATTTCGACCCGCGCCAGGCCTTGGATGGCGGCGTGGATGGGCTGAACCCCTACAGGATCATTGCCGCGGAGGCGGCACGCTTTCTAGAAGCCGAAAGCAGGATTGCGGTCGAGATCGGCCATACGCAACGCAATGAGGTTACAGATATATTCAAGGCGGCTGGTTATGCATCGGTTGCTGCTTTGCGTGATCTCGGCGGAAACGACAGGGTTCTTGTCTTTCAATGGGGATAAGCCTTGACGCAGTGCGAAAAAACCGCTTGGCAATACCGGGGAATGCGGCTAGGGTCGCCTCAACCGGATGAGACGAAGCAGGCAGTGCTCTTAGCGATTCGGTCCTCCTTGGAAATAGCTGCCTTCTTGCGCAAACGACGCCCAAGCTTCGTGCGGGAATCGTCCGGCAAGTGATGTAACCGGAACAGGATGGCACGTGGCGCCAACGCAATTGATGCGGGCGAACGCCGGTGAAGAAACGAAACGGCTGGCTGCATGAGCGCCTCCGTTCGTAACGAGTTTTCGAAAATTTCAAGATGAAGAGAGTCGAATGAGGCCACAACAGCAGAACAGGCGCATGCGCGGTCGCAACAACAATGGCGGCGGCGGTGGCAACAACAATAACAACAACAACCGCAAGGGCCCGAATCCCCTGACGCGCAACTACGAGAGCAACGGCCCGGATGTAAAGATCCGTGGATCGGCTCAGCAGATCGCCGAGAAATACGCTACCCTGGCGCGTGACGCGCAAAGCTCCGGCGACCGGGTCATGGCGGAGAACTATCTCCAGCACGCCGAACACTACAATCGCATCATTGCTGCCGCGCAGGCGCAGATGCCGATCCAGAACGTCCAGCAGAACCGTGACGATTTCGACGATGACGGCGATGAAGATCGCGACGATTTCGAAAATGCCGGCAACAGTGGCGGCGGCAGTGGCGGCAACACCGTCTCCGATCCGCAAATTCCTGTCGTCAACCATGGCGCCGGCCCGCAGCCGGTGATCGAAGGCATGCCGGCCGAAGTCGCGCTGAACCGGGACGGCCGCGACAATCGTGACAACAGCGGGCGCGACAACAGCGGGCGTGACAATGCCGGGCGCAACAATGGTGGCCGCGACAACAATGGCGGGCGTCATCGTGATCGCCGCCCCAATGGCGGCTATGGCCAGAAT
>NZ_PNOT02000123.1 GCF_002879535.1 Mesorhizobium intechi | reverse complement strand
GTGTCGAAGCGGGTCAGAAGGAAGGAGATCACGAACTCATCCCAGGAGAAGGTCATCGACAGGAAGAAGCCGGCGAAGATCGCCGGCGCCATGACCGGCACGGTGATCAGCAGCAGCACCTTCCATTCCGGCGCGCCGAGGTCGCGCGCGGCGCGCTCGATGTTGATCTGGTGATCGCCCATCTGGCTGTAGATGATGGCAAAGCATAGCGGCAGGTTGATCACGACATGGCCGATGCCTGCGGCAAGCAGCGATTTCGGCACGCCGGCCCAGTTGAACAGCACCAGCAGCCCCATGCCGATGATGAGATAGCTGACCGTCAGCGGCAGCGTGATCAGGCCGCGCAGAAGGCCAGAGCCCGGCAGCACGAAGCGCGCGAAACCCCAGGCCGAGAGGAAGCCCAGCGTGACGGCGGTGGCCGAGGAGATCGACGCCACCAGCAGCGAATTGACCAGCGCCGAGGTCAGCCTGACGTCGGAGAGCACGGCATCGTACCAGCGCAGCGACGGTCCGGTGAAGGGCGGAATGGGGAAGGAAGTCGCCTGCAGCGAGAACAGCACCAGCACCACCACCGGCAGGAAGATGAAGCCGTATACGGCAAGCGCATAGACCCAGGAAGCGATGCGGACCGACCGGCGCATTTCAGGCCCGCTCGATCTTCAGCCAGCGGGCGCAGGCAAGGTAGGCGACGGTGACGACCGCCATCAGGATGATCGACAGCGCCGAGGCCAGCGGAAAATCGCCGCGCCGGCCGATTTGCATCATCACCAGCTGCGGCATCAAAAGCTCGTTGTTGCCGCCCAGGATCTGCGGCGTGATGTAGTCGCCGATGCACAGCACGAAGGTGAGGAAGGCGCCGACCATGATGCCCGGCAGGGTCAGCGGCAGGATGACATGCAGGAAGGTGCGCACCGGCCCGGCGCCGAGATCGGCGGCGGCCTTGCGGTAGCTCGGGCTGAGCTGCTTGAGGTTGGCGAAGATGGTCAGCGTCAGCAGCATGACGAAGAAGTGCACGAAGCCGGTGACGGTGGCCAGCCGCGTGTTGGCGAGCTGCAGCGGCTCGGTGATCAAACCGGAACCGGTGAGCGCGCGGTTGATGACGCCGTTCTGCGCCAGCACCAGCAGCCAGGAATAGGAGCGCACGACATAGGACGTCCAGAACGGCAGCACGGCAAGCATCAGCGCCAGCCGCTGCCAGCGTTTCGGAACCTGTTCGGCGAGGATCCAGGCGAAGGGATAGGCCAGCAGCACCGAGACCACGGTGACGATTGCCGTCACCTCCAGCGAGTTGACCATCGCCTGCCAATAAGACGGGTTGATGAAGAACTGGCTGTAGTTGGAAAGGGTAAAGCCGCCGCCCTCATGCGCCGTAAGGCTCGAAAACCCCATGGCGATGAAGGGCAGCACGAAGAACAGCAGCGTCCAGCCGAGCGCCGGTGTCACAAGCGCCCAGGGCAGGGCATGGCCCGCCCGAGCCAGGGCGCGCCCGCTCTTTCCGCTTGAACTCACGAGCGGCAACCGATCACTTCGCCTGCAGCATTTCGGTCCACATGTCCTGCATCTTCTTGTCGAGATCCGCGTTCGGCGCCGGATAGGCCTGGGCGCGGGCGAGGAAGCCCGGCTGCTCGTCGAAGCGCAGGACCTTCTTCTGGTCGCCGGTCAGCGCCGCCTTGGTGTTGGCGGGCATGCCCCAGTAACAGGACGAGGTGGCAAGGCGCGCCTGGCCTTCGGGGCTCATGATGTACTGGATGAACTTCAGCGCCATGTCCTTGTTCTTGGAATCCTTGAACATGGCCAGAGACTGCGACCACAGCACCGCACCCTCCTTGGGAATGGAGAAGTCCAGTGCCGGGTTCTCCTTGGCCAACCCCGCCGTCACCCATTCGCCGCCGCCGACCAATATGTCGACCTCGCCGGTGGCAAGCGCCGTCTGGCTGGCGGTCACTTCGCCAACCAGCTTGGCGTTGGCCTTCATCTTGAGAAGCTCGTCCTTGAGGGCGGGCAGGTCGGCTTCGGTCAGCTCGGCCGTCTTCTTGCCGATGGCGAGTGCCGCCATGCCGATGACCGGCAGGTAATAGTCATAGATGGCCACCTTGCCCTTGTATTTGTCGCTGGTCAGCGACGCCAGGGACTGCATGTCGGCCGGATCGACCTTGGTCTTGTTGAAGCCGATCGTGTTGTAGCCGAATTTTTCGGTGATGCCGTAGCGCTTGCCGCCGACCACGGTGGAGCCGTCCATCTTCACCTGCGGGAAGAGGTCGGCCAAGGGCAGCTTGTCCTCGGGCAGTGGCTCGAACAGGCCCTTTTCGACGCCGCGCGGCACGTCGATCGAGTCGATCACCATCACGTCCCAGTCGCCGGGCTGCGACTGTTCGACGATGGCGAGGCCCGCACCGGTGCCTTCGAACTCCTTGACGTTGACCTTGACGCCGTTGGCTTCCTCGAAGGGCTGCAACAGGCCCGGATCGGAATGGTCGCACCAGATCAGGGCGTTGAGATCGGCGGCCTCGGCGAGGCTGCCCACGCCAAGCAGCAGGGCCGTGGCGGCGCAGGCGGCGTGCAGATGGCGCTTCAGGGCTGAAAGCGGATTCCCGGATGCGGATTTGACGGACATCGAGTGTTCTCCCTTGCCTTTGTGGCTTCTTGCAAAAAGTTGAACCAATTCTAAAATTGAGTCAATTCTGTTTTTGTGGCAAGAGGCTGCCATGAGCGGATTGCGGGCAAGGCAAAAGGCGGACCGGCACAGGCGCATCATCGAGGCGGCGGCCGCGCTTTTTCGCGAGGCCGGCTATGAGGGCGCCAAGATCGAGGCGATCGCCGCGCAGGCGGAAGTGTCGATCGGCACGATCTACAATTACTATGAGAACAAGGGCGACATCCTCGGCGCCATCGTCTCGCTTGAGGTCAACGAGGTGCTCAACGCCGGGCGCGGCGTCGTCGCCAGGCCGCCGGCCAATGTCGGCGACGCGCTGGACACGCTGATCGGTATCTATATCGAGCACTCGCTGCACTATCTCAGCAAGGAGATGTGGCGACAGGCCATGGCGATCTCGACGCAGCTGCCCGACAGCCCGTTCGGGCAGGCCTATACCGCGCTCGACCGCTCACTGACCGAACAGATCCGCGCCCTGATCACCCGGCTTCAGGAAATCGGCCTGGTGCGCCGGGACATAGACGGCGCGGCGCTCGGCGAACTGATCTTCAACAACATGAACATGATGTTCATCGAATTCGTGAAACGCGACCAGGCGAAGATCCCGGAGCTGCGGGCGGCAATACGCCGGCAGAACCGGATTTTGGTGGCGGCGATTGCGGTGTGACTGTCAGGAAAAGGCAGTAGAATAGATCGTTGGATCAAATCGCATCTCAACCCTCTTGAGTGGCGCCCGAAATCTGATACAACCCATGGGTGCATTTTTGGGGGAGGGGTGAATGCAGTTTCCCATCTGGCATTGGGCAATCCTTCTGTTGTTGATCGGTGTCCCCGTCTTCTTCGCGGTACGATCTGCCATCAAGCCCTCGCGGAATCCGGTGGATCCCGTGGGGTTCGGAGGATGGCTGATGCTTCTCGCGATCGGTCAAGCCTTGTCGCCATTGCGCACGCTTGCCGAAATGGGGGCCTCGCGTGAGGGCTACAGCCAGCTCATGCTGGTGCCGAACGGACCAATGGTGGTCTATGGCGAGATTGCCCTGCTGCTGGCGTTTCTGGTGCTGCAACTGGTGGTGGCCGTTGCCATGCTGAGGCGGAGCCCTTGGTTCAAGCAGTTGTTTGTCGCCCAATGGCTTGCAATCCCGGTGATTTTCATCCTGGACGCAGCATTGGTTTCCACGGTCTTCGGTGTTCCGGTCGGGCAGGTGGTCACCGGAAATGCGATTGCGACGTCTACAGCCTCGTTTGTCCTGGCCGGACTCTGGGTCGCCTACGTCTACAGATCCGTCAGGGTACGCAACACGTTCACCAGGATCAGGGCTTCCACCGAGGTCGCCAACGCTTCGTAGAAGGCAGCTGGGATATTTTGGAGCATGAGGAGCCGGAGGCTCTCGACCATTCCCCGGGTGGAAACTGGTGCCCCCGGACGGGATCGAACCGCCGACCTTCGGTTTACAAAACCGCTGCTCTACCAGCTGAGCTACAAGGGCACGGCGCTCCGGTAGCATATTTCGTGCGCCAGTAAAGCCAAAACTCCGTTTTCGGTTACCCCGGCGGTGGATGACGCCGCCGGCCCATGCTGCAATCCACGAGCGCGCTTCCTACATATCAAAAAGGTGCAATCGCTTCGGACTGGAGTGTCGCATGATCAGGCTTGTCATCATTCTGCCGCTCGTCGTCATCGCCTGGATGCTGCTGGTGAAGCTCATCAGCGACGTCAGGAAGGCCAATGTCGACTGGACCGGCGTGACCACGATCATCGGTTTCATCGCGCTCGCCTTCTGGCTTCGCCACATTACCGGAATGGGATGAGGTAATCGGCATCGGGGAATAGGGAATTGCATCGTTCGTATCCGCTTCGTTCGATTTCCCGGCTCCCGGCTCCCGGCTCCCTGCTCCCTGCTCCCTGCTGCCTGCTGCCTACGTTCTGAAAAATCTCCTCGACTTTTCGAACCTTTTGACAGGCCGGGCCGACTGATCTCCAGGGGCGAATGGTCGCCTCGGTCAAGGATCCAGGAGATCATCATGTTCAAGCGCATGCTCACTTCCGCTCTCGTGGCCGTTTTCGTTGCCACAGGCGCGCTGGCCGCCTCGCTTCAGACGTCGTCGGCTCACGGTATGCATCATCACCATCATTACTATGACGACGACTATGGCGACTACTGGTGGTACCACCACCACCACCACCGGCATCATCACCATGGCAGGGTGGTTATCATCCTTTGATGCCAAGGCCTGTTGCGTTCGAAGGGCGGCCTCGGCCGCCCTTTTGCGTTTTCCGCGGGCCTTCTGGCGGGAACCCGGCAGCACCTCCGCAAAAAATCGAAAAAGCCTTCGAACCTTTTCCTGCGCGGCAGCGACAGATGATCAAGAGGCGGATGGATCGCCTCGGTCAACAAGCAAGGAGATCATCATGTTCAAGCGCACTCTCGTTTCCGGCCTCGTCGCCACCACCGTCGCCGCCACCACGCTGGTTGGCACCGTTCAGCCTTCGGCGGCTCATTCGCATCACCACGACCTTGGCATCGGCATCGCCGCCGGCGTCGGCGGGTTCGTCCTTGGCAGCCTACTTGCCCAGCAGCCCCCGCGTACCGTCTATGTCGACGAAGACGGCGGTTCCTGGCACGTCCGCCGCTGCTTCGATCGCTACTCGAGCTACGATCCGGACTCCGACACCTATATCGGCCGCGACGGCTACAGCCACTACTGCCGGCTTTGACAGGGGAGGATTGCTTCAGCAACAGAAAAAGGGGCTCGCTCGGGCCCCTTTTCTTTGCCTTACAAATACTTACAGTTGCGTTCTAAAGCCGGAATCAGAGAGCGGCAGTCCGGCTGCGTCGCACGTTCCATCGACGACACGTCTCGTCTCCGAAGTGCTGCCCATTGCGACGAGTTCGAAGCTGGTTGCCGAATCCGGGTAGATCCTGGCGATGAAGGCTTGGTCGCCGCCAGGGCCGCCAACCGCGGTCTTGCCGTTGACGAAGCCGCAGACCACGATCTCCTTGCGGCCATCCAGCGTCCGCTCGCCGGCAAGCGTCCTTCCGAGCCTGGCCGAAGCAGGATCCGGCAAGTGCTGACGAATACCGGTGATGACGGTCTCCTCGAGCGCGAGCGAGAACGGAATGGGATCGACGCGCTGGTCGCCGCCATCGGGCCGAGGTGTCGTCGCCACGCATCCGCACAGCGAACCGACAAGCAAAAGCTGAACCGTTGTCTTCATCCGCGCCCTTTCGCATGCATCCCAACGCCACGGCAAGACAGGGCGATGCCGCCGGCGCCTGCCCTATCGGCATGGTCGTACAGTTCGATTCTTCGATATTGCGACCAGCAGCGTGCTGCCTGGGGCAGGCTGATCAGCCGGCTTGCGCGCCGCCGATCATCCGGGTCACCTCGGCCGCGGCACTGCGCACCATCGGCCCGATCTCGGCCAGCCGCTCCGGCGTCACCCGCACGGTCGGCCCCGACACCGAGACGCCGCCGATAGGCTCGCCGAACTCGTTGAAGATGGCGGCCGCCACGCAGCGCATGCCCGGGTGCCGCTCCTCGTCATCCACCGACCAGCCGCGCTGCTTGATGACGGCAAGATCGTGGGCGAGGGCAGGGATCTCGGACAGCGTCCTGTCGGTGAAGCGTTGCAGGCCGGCCTTGCGCAGAATGGTGCCGACGCGCTCCGGCTCAAGATGCGCCAGCACCGCCTTGCCGATGCCGGAGGCATGGAAGGGACTGCGCGTGCCCGGGCGGAAGAACGCGCGGATCGCCTGATGCGTCTCAACCTGGCTGACGAACACCACGCAATCATCCTCGGCGACGCCGAGATTGGCGGTCTCGCCGGTTCTTTCCATCAACTCCTGCATGACGATGCGGGCGCGGTCGACCAGCTTGCGCCGGCGCAGGAAGGCAGCGCCCATGCGGTAGGTCTCGACGCCGATCGACCACAACTGATCTGATGTGTCGAATTCGACCATGCCGTGGTTTTCAAGTGTCGTCAGCATCCGGTAGGCGGTCGAGGCGGCAAGGCCGCTTTGCGCCGATATCTCGCTCAGCGACAGGCCGCTGCCCTCGGCGACAATGGCCAGGATGCGCAAGGCCCGGTCCAGCGACTGCACGGAACTGGTTTCGGGAGGTCCGTTGAAGGCACGCGGTCGGCCGCGCTGGCGTTTTTCAGTGGTTTCCATCGCGCCAGTTTCGCC
>NZ_PNOT02000125.1 GCF_002879535.1 Mesorhizobium intechi | reverse complement strand
TGCGCCAAGGCCAGCGGCGCATGCTCGTGCTGCAAAAGCTCCGCAAGGCGCAGATGCGCGTCCCGCACGCCCGCGGCAACGCCCCTGCCATCCAGGTCCAGTCGCAGCGGCAGCGTGTTGATGAACAGGCCCATCGCCCGGTCAGCACCGGCGCCGGCCTGCATGCGTCCAAGCAGCACCGTGCCGAACACCACCGTCTCGCGGCCCGACGTGCGCGCCACCACCTGCCCCCACGCGACATGGCAGAGGCTGGCAAGGCTCACGCCCAGGCGACGGGCCTGCATTCGAAGCCGGTCGTTGAGCGCCTGCGGCAGCTTCCGGTACACTTCGACGACACCCTCGCCGTCGCCCAGCACCTGCGTCAGGCCGAATGGCAGCGAAGCCTCCTCGACATCGCCAAGCCGCTCGCGGAAGTAGCGCTCATGCTCCACCTTAGCGACCCCAAGGCGGGCCTGCGCCACAACGTTGCGGAACGGCTCCGCAACAGGCAATTCGGCCTCTCGACCCGCCAGGAGCGCATCGATCTCCATGAAGAAGGGGTCTGCTGAAGCAGCATCCTCGATCAGGTGGTGACTGGCTATTTGCAACAGCCAGCGATCGGCCTCGGGATCGCGCGCCACCACGTAGCGCATCAAGGGCGCCTGCGTCAGGTCGAGCCGCAGATGCTGCGGGGCGTAGCGACGCCGCAACTGCTCCACGCCGGAACCAGCGGCCGGATCGAGTTCGACCTCGGTGATGCTGAGCGGCGCATGGCGCCAAACCACCTGCACCGGCGAGGACAGGTCTTCCCAGACAAACGCCGTGCGCAGGATGGCGTGCCGGTCCACCACACGCTGCACCGCCGACAGATAACGGTCCAACCGGTCGCGCTCGGCAAAAGCCATCTGGCCACGGATCAGATAGGGATCACCCTTCTGCGCCAGCAGGTGGTGGAACAGGATGCCGTCCTGCAGCGGCGACAGCGCATAGATGTCCTCGACGTTCGCAATCCCGCCCGGCACCACTTCAACAACCCGGTCGATCTCAGCCTGGCTCAGCTGTGCCAGCGGCACCATGTCAGGCGTGATCCTTCGGCTCTCCCGCGTGATGCCGTTGGGAGGAACCGCCACCGCGCGGGCCCATCCGAGCTTCGCCGCAAAATCCGCTAGCCGGGGATGCTCGAACAGGTCGCGGATCGCCGCCCCAAGGCCCAGCCGGCGCAGACGCTCCAGCAGCTTCACCGCCAGCAGTGAATGGCCACCGAGTTCGAAGAAACTGTCCTGGCGTCCGACCTGCTCGACACGCAGCAACTCCGCCCACAGCCCGGCCAAGATAGCCTCCACCTCGCCCTGCGGTGGCTCGTACGCGCCACGCGCATAGGCCCCGTCCTCCGGCACCGGTAGCGCTCGTCGGTCGAGCTTGCCATTTGCACTCAGCGGCAGTGCCTCCATAACCACATAGGCCGCAGGCACCATGTATTCCGGCAGAAGGCCGCCCAGATACGTCCGCAGCATCGCCGCGAGATCAGCGCTAGCCTCGCCACGTGTTACCACATAGGCGACGAGCCGCTTGTCGCCAGGCGTATCTTCCCGCGCGATCACAGCCGCTTCACGCACCAGCGCATGCTCGCCAAGCCGCGCTTCGATCTCACCAAGCTCGATGCGGAAGCCGCGGACTTTGACCTGATGGTCGTTGCGGCCAAGGTATTCGATGTTGCCGTCCGGCAGGTAGCGCGCCAGATCGCCTGTCCGGTAGAGCCGCGCCTGTTGGTCGCTGCTGAACCGATCCGCAACGAAACGCTCCGCCGTCAGCTCGGGACGGTTCAGGTAGCCACGAGCGACGCCCACACCGCCTATATAAAGCTCACCCGAAACGCCGAGTGGAACAGGCTGGCCGTGCTCGTCCAGCACATACATCTTTGTGTTCGCGATCGGGCGGCCGATCGGGACAATGTTCCCGTCGAAGCCGGTCGGACAGGTCCAGGCCGTCACATCGATCGCCGCCTCTGTCGGACCGTACAGGTTGTGCAGCTTCGCCTGCGGCAGAAGGCGCTGGGCTTTGTGTACGCTCGAAGCCGGCAGCGCCTCACCGCTGCACACCACACGCTGCAGCGATGTGCAGTCCGCCACGCCCTCCACTTCCAGGAAGCTCGCCAGCATCGACGGCACGAAGTGTATCGTCGTGATCCGATACCGCTTGATCGCATCGACCATTGCGCTCGGGTCTTTGTGCTCCTCCGGTGCTGCCAACACCAGCCTGGCCCCGGTCAGCAGGGTCCAGAAGAACTCCCATCCAGAAACATCGAAGCTATACGGGGTCTTCTGCAGCACCACATCTTTGGCATCCAGGCGATAGGCATCCTGCATCCAGACCAAGCGGTTGACGAGCGCCCGATGTTCATTCTGCGCGCCCTTTGGCATCCCCGTGGAGCCTGAGGTGTAGATGACATAAGCGAGGTGACGCGGTGTCAGGCCAAGGGTTCTTCGATCGGGATCGTTCGCGGAGTAGTTCTCCCCCGCCGCCCACGCCTCATCCAGCGCGATCGTCTCGCGGTCGGACAGAGCATCGCCCAACGCGGCGCGGCCCACCTTGTCCACCAGCACCAGACGCGGATCGGCATCGCTGACCAGCCAGCCAAGCCGATCCTTGGGATAGCTGGGATCAAGCGGCACATAGGCACCGCCGGCCTTGAGCACGCCAAGCAGCCCGATTACCATCGCCGGTGAGCGCTCGACACAGAGCCCGACCCGGTCGTCCGGCTTCACACCAAGCCCGATCAGGCGATGCGCCAGACGATTGGCCTCGGCGTTCAATTCGCCATAGCTGAGTTCCTTATCGCCCTGCACCAGAGCAATCGCATCGGGATCACGCCGGACCTGTTCTTCGAACAGTTCATGGATGCATCGATCTGACGGATACCCAGCTTCCGTCCGGTTCCAGATCCCGACAATCAGCTCCCGCTCCTCGGGCGGCAGCACATCCAATGACCGCAATGGTGTCTCCGGCGCCTCATCCAGCGCCTGCGCCAGGCTCTCCAGCGCCCGGTGCACCATCCCGATGATGCGATCCGCCGACGCCGCCTCCACCATCTGCGCCGTCAAGCCAAGCTCGGTCCCAAAATCCTCCACCGACAGCGTCAGCGGATAGTTCGTCCTCTCGTCGCTCTCCAGCCACTCAGCACCGCTGAGGCTCGGGGTCGGGGCGACGTTATGTCGATAGTTCAGCAGCGCGCTGAACAGAGGGGTTCCCGCCGCCACCCCGCTGCAACGCTGCGCCAGCGCCAGCGGGGCATGCTCGTGCTGCAAGAGTTCCGCCAGCCGCAAGTGTGTGTCCCGTACACCGGCCGCCACACCTCGCCCATCCAGGTCCACCCGCAGCGGCAGCGTGTTGATGAACAGGCCCATCGCCCGGTCGGCGCCTGCACTGGCCTGCATGCGGCCAAGCAGCACCGTTCCAAACACCACCTTTTCGCGCCCGGACGCACGCGCCACCACCTGGCCCCATGCGACATGGCAAAGGCTGGCAAGGCTCACGCCCAGGCGCCGGGCCTGGCTGCGCAGACGATCGTTGAGGGGCTGCGGCAGCATCCGGTGTATTTCGGCCACTCCCTTGCCATCGCCGCGCACCTCGGCAAGGCCGAATGGCAGCACCGGCTCATCGACATCGCCCAGCCGCTCGCGGAAGTAGCGCTCATGTTCCGCCGCCGAGACCCCGAGACGCGCCTGTGCCACGACATCGCGGAACTGCTCCGCAACAGGCAGTTCAGGCTCCCGTCCCGCCAGGATCGCCTCGATCTCCTCGGTCAGAATATCCAGAGTCGAGTGGTCTCCCACCAGATGGTGATAAAGCTCGACCAGGAGCCAGCGATCGGCCTCGGGATCCTTTGCCACCACGTAGCGCAGCAGCGGCGCTTGCGTCAGGTCGAGCCGCAAATGCTGCGGATCGTAGCGATGTCGCAACTGCTCCACGCCGGAACCAGCGGCCGGATCGAGTTCGACCTCGGTGACGCTGAGCGGCGCATGGCGCCACACCACCTGCACGGGCGAGGACAGGCCTTCCCAGACAAACGCCGTGCGCAGGATGTCGTGGCGATCGACCACACGCTGCACCGCCGACAGATAACGGTCCAACCGGTCGCGCTCGGCAAAAGCCATCTGGCCACGGATTAGATAGGGATCACCCTTCTGCGCCAGAAGGTGATGGAACAGGATGCCGTCCTGCAGCGGCGACAGCGCATAGATATCCTGAACGTTGGCGACACCGCCCGGCACTGCCGCCACCACCCGGTCGATCTCAGCCTGGCTCAGCTCCGCCAGCGGCACCATCGTCGGTGTGATCGTCCGGCTCTGCGGCGTGATGCCGTTGGCCGGAACCGTAACCTCGCGGCTGCGTCCCAGCTTCGCCGCAAAATCCGCTAGCCGGGGATGCTCGAACAGGTCGCGGATCGCCGCCCCAAGGCCCAGCCGGCGCAGACGCTCCAGCAGCCTGACCGCCAGCAGCGAATGGCCGCCGAGTTCGAAGAAACTGTCCTGGCGTCCGACCTGCTCGACACCCAGCAACTCTTGCCAGATCCCGGCAAGGATCGTCTCGACCTCGCCCTGCGGCGCCTCGTAAGCACCACGCGCATAGGCCTCTTCGTCCGGCGCCGGCAATGCCCTGCGGTCGAGCTTGCCGTTTGGTGTCAGCGGCAAGGCCTCAAGGGTCACATAGGCCGCCGGTACCATGTACTCCGGCAGGGTTGCGCTCAGATGCGCCCGCAACACCGCAGCAAGTTCGCCACCAGCATCGCTCTTGGCCTCATCCTTGGCCACGACATAGGCAACGAGCCGCTTGTCGCCAGGCGTGTCTTCGCGCGCGATCACCACCGCTTCGCGCACCAGCGCATGTCCGACCAGTCGCGCTTCGATCTCGCCAAGCTCGATGCGGAAGCCGCGGATCTTGACCTGATGATCGTTGCGGCCGAGGAACAACAGATTGCCGTCCGGCAGATAACGCACCAGATCGCCTGTGCGGTACATGCGTGCCTGTGGATCACCGCTGAAGCGATCCGCCACGAACCGCTCCGCCGTCAGTTCCGGACGGTTCAGGTAGCCGCGCGCGACGCCTGCCCCACCGATATAGAGCTCGCCCGCTACCCCGAGCGGAACAGGCTCGCCGTGACCGTCCAGCACATACATCTTGGTGTTCGCAATCGGACGGCCGATGGATTCATAGGGCTGGCCTGCATCCGTCCGCGAACCGACCTTTAGGCACGACGACCAGATCGTCGTCTCCGTCGGGCCATAGACATTCCACACCGACTGGACGCGGGCTTGCAGTCGCTTCGACAGATCCACCGGCAGCGCCTCGCCGCCACACAAGACGCGCATGTGCCGGGCGCCTGGCCAGTTCGCATCCAGCAGAGCCCGCCAGGTCGCCGGCGTCGCCTGCATGACGGTGACGCTGCTGCTTGCAATGAGGCGCTGCAAGGCGGTGGGATTGCTGGCGTCGTCCTTGCCGGCAAGCACAATGCAAGCGCCCCGGCTCAACGGCACGTACAGTTCCAGGCCAGCGATATCGAAGGCGATCGTCGTGACGGCGAGAAGCCTGTCCTGTGCCGTGATCCCAGATATGTCCGCCATCGCCTGGATCAGGTTGATGACGCCGCCATGCTCGACCATGACGCCCTTGGGCTTGCCGGTGGAGCCTGAGGTGTAGATGACATAGGCGAGGTGACGCGGTGTCAGGCCAAGTTCGCGTGGATCGGGATCGTTCGCGGGGTAGTCCTCCCCCTCCGCCCACGCCCCGTCCAGCGCGATCACTTCGCGACCGATCAGCGCCTCGCCCAGTGCTGTGCGCCCCGGCTTGTCGACCAGCACCAGACGCGGGTCGGCATCGCTGACCATCAGGCCGAGCCGCTCGCTGGGATAGCCGGGATCCAGCGGCACATAGGCCCCGCCCGCCTTCAGCACGCCGAGCAGGCCCACAACCATCACCATGCTGCGCTCCACGCACAGCCCAACCCGGTCGTCAGGCTTCACGCCAAGCCCGATCAGACGATGCGCCAGGCGATTGGCCTGCTCATTCAGCTCACCATAGGTGAGCGTCTGGTCTTCAAAGACGAGCGCCGTTGCCGTGGGATCCCTCCGCACCTGCTCCTCGAACAGCTGATGGATGCACCGATCCGACGGATAAGCAGCCTCCGTCCGGTTCCAGGTCTCGAGCACCAGCTCGCGCTCGTCTTGCGGAAGCACGTCCAGCGATCGCAGCGGCATCTCCGGCGCCTCTTCAAGCGCCTGCGCCAAGCTTTCCAGCGCCCGCTGCATCAGCCCGATGACGCGATCCCCCGACACCGCTTCCACGACCTGCGCCGTCAGTCCCAGCTCGGTCCCGAAGTCGTCGACCGCCAACGTCAGCGGATAGTTCGTCCGCTCCTCGCTCTCCAGCCACTCGGCACCGCTGAGGCTTGCAGTGTCCGCC
>NZ_PNOT02000388.1 GCF_002879535.1 Mesorhizobium intechi | reverse complement strand
CTGCTCAAGGCCGGCTGGAACACGGTGTTCTGCGGCCGCCGCAAGGCGGTGCTGGATGCCGCGATCGTCGAAGCCGGCCGAACCGAGGCCAAGGCATTGGCGGTCGCCTGCGACATCAGCAAGGCCGGTGAAGTCGACGATCTGTTCGAGACGGTGGCGGAAGCCTTTGGCCGCGTCGACCTGCTCTTCAACAATGCCGGCATGGGTTACAAGTCGACGCCGATCGACGAGATCCCGGTCGAGGTGTGGAACGATATTGTCGGCGTCAACCTCACCGGTTCGTTCCTGTGCGCCCGCGCCGCCTTCGGTGCCATGCGCAAGCAGCGGCCGATGGGCGGCCGCATCATCAACAACGGCTCGGTGTCGGCCTACGCGCCGCGGCCGGGCTCGGTGCCCTATACGGCGACCAAGCATGCCATTACGGGGCTGACCAAGACGCTGGCGCTCGACGGCCGTCCCTACGACATCGCCTGCGGCCAGATCGACATCGGCAACGCGCTGACTGACATGGCGCAGCCGATGACCGTCGGGGTACCGCAGGCCAATGGCTCGATCGCCGCCGAAGCGGTGATGGATGTCCAGCATGTTGCCGATGCCGTCGTGCACATGGCCAGCCTGCCGCTCGAGGCGAACGTACTGTTCATGACCGTGATGGCGACCAAGATGCCGTTCGTCGGGCGCGGGTGAGCGGCGGACGCCGGCAGGGCCTCCGCCGCCGGCTCATTTGCCCGCCAGCGGCGCGCCGGGCGTGAAAAGCAGAATGGGCCTGATCTCGTAGACGGCGGTCGGATTGACACGACGGAGGTCGCGCGCGATCGCGACGGTCTCGTCCCGCGTGGCACAGTCGACGACATAGAGGCCGAGCAATTGTTCCTTGGTCTCGGCAAAAGGGCCGTCGATAACCACGCCGTCGCCCGGGCCGCGCAGGGTGAAGGCATCCTGCGTCGCCCCCAGACGCGCCGACGGTCCAAGTGTGCCTTCCACACGAAGCCGTGTGTTGATCTCAAGCAGGTCGGCCATCAGCGCCGCATCTTCCTGCGGCGTCAGCGCCTTGATCGCATCTTCCACGTGATAGGCAAGGATTGCATAAAACATCTGAGGAACCTCACTCCGATCCTGATCGTTGGACGGTAGCCGCTCCCGACCTGCACGCACAGTCTTGGCCGCGAGCCTGCCGACGGATCATGACACCGACATGTCGGCCGACCGCGCACTATTTGGGAAAGGGCTCCGGCCTTCGTCGAAGCTCACTTGGCGAGGAAGGCCCCGATCCGGTCCAACGCGCGCAGGATGTTCTCCTCGGAGTTGGCGTAGGAGAGCCTGACATAGCCTTCGCCGAGAATGCCGAAATCGGGGCCGCCGATCAGCGCCACGCCGGCGTCATCGAGCAGCGCGGATGCGAGCTTCTTTGCCTTCCAGCCGGTCTTCGAGACATTGGGGAAGGCGTAGAACGCGCCCTTCGGCGTGATGCAGGAAATGTTGGGCAAGGCATTCAGCCCTTCGACCACGACCTTCCTGCGGCGGTCGAAGGCACGCATCATCGTGTCTACGTCGTCTTGCGGGCCGTCGATGGCCGCGATGCCGGCGTACTGGCTCGGCGCGTTGACGCAGGACCAGCAATTGACCGCCAGCTTGCGCACCTTGTCGTAGAGGTGGGCGCCCTTGTCGCCGTTCGGCCAGATCGACCAGCCCATGCGCCAGCCGGTCATCGCCCAGGTCTTGGACCAGCCATTGAGCACGATCAGCCGGTCGCGGATTTCAGGATAGCCGAGCAGCGAGCAATGCGTCTCGCCGTCATAGGTCATCACGTCGTAGATCTCGTCGGAGAGGATGGCGACATCGGGATGTTTCTCAAGCCCCTTGACCAGCTTCTCTATCTCGGCGCGCGGCGTGACGCCGCCGGTCGGGTTGGCCGGCGAGTTGAGGATCAACAGCCTGGTCTTGGAGGTGATCAGTGCCAGCGTTTCCTCGGCCGAAAAGGCAAAGCCGTTTTCCTCGCGCATCGGCACGGGAACGGGCGCTGCGCCGGTGAATTCGATCATGGAGCGGTAGATGGGAAAGCCGGGATCGGGATAGAGGATCTCGGCGCCGGGTTCGCCGAACATCAGGATGGCGGCGAACATGGTCGGTTTGCCGCCGGGCAGGATCATCACCGTTTCGGGCGAGACCTCGACGCCGGTGGTGGTCAGCGTGCGCCGCACCACCGCCTCGCGCGTCGCCAGAAGCCCGTTGGCGGGCGTGTAGCCGTGGTGGCCGTCGCGCAGCGCCTTGATGGCTGCCTCGACGATGTGCTGCGGCGTCTTGAAGTCGGGCTGGCCGATGCCGAGATTGACGATGTCTCGACCCTGTTGGGCCAATGCGGTCGCCCGCGCCAGCACCGCGAAGGCATTTTCCTCGCCGAGACGGTCGAAGGCCGAAATCGTGTGGAGCATTTTTCCCGTCCGTGTGGTTCTTACTGTGGGGTTGCGTTTTTGTGAGCTTCGGCCCGCAAAAGTCAAACGGATTGGAGTCTTCGGTGTCGGAAAATCTCAAAGATTGGCAGCCGCGTCCACGACCCGAGCGCAAGGCGATCGACGGCCGCTATGTCAGGCTCGAACCGCTGAGCGCGGCAAAGCACGGTGACGGGCTCTATGAAGCGTCTTCCGTGTCCGATGTCGACAGCCGCTTCGCCTGGCTGCCCGACTATCCGCCGGAAACCCGCGCCGCCTTCCAACCCTGGCTGGACAAGGTCGAGGCGAGCGAAGACCCGCTGTTCTTTGCGGTCATAGACAAGGCCAGCGGCAAGGTCGCCGGACGCCAGACGCTGATGCGCATCGATCCCGCTTACGGCGTTATCGAGATCGGCAACATCTATTGGGGGCCGCTGATCTCGCGCAAGCCGGGCGCGACGGAAGCGCAGTTCCTGTTCATGAAATACGTCTTCGAGGAACTCGGCTACCGCCGCTACGAATGGAAGTGCAACAATCGCAACGAGCCGTCGAAGCGGGCCGCGGAACGGTTCGGCTTCAAGTTCGAAGGCATTTTCCGCCAGCACCTCATCGTCAAGGGTGAAAACCGCGATACCGCATGGTATTCGATTATCGACAAGGAATGGCCGGCCCTGCGCAAAGCCTATGTAGCGTGGCTCGACCCGGCCAATTTCGACGCCGACGGACAGCAGAAGCGACGGCTCGAGGATTGTCGCGCGGAATTTGGCGCTTAAGTCCGGCTTGGGCGCATGACAGGAGCTGCCATTGGCGCATTCCCACGACCATAGCGGCCATGATCACGGTGGCGCCGGCCATGTGCATGGCTCTACCGACAAGAAACGTGTGCTGATCGCCGCCTGCCTGACGGCGGGCTTCATGGTGGCGGAAGCGCTTGGCGGCCTCTTCACCGGCTCGCTGGCGCTGCTGGCCGATGCCGGGCACATGCTGGCCGACGCCATCGCGCTCGGCCTTGCCTGGTATGCCTTCCATCTTGCCGGGCGGCCGGCTACCGGCCAGCTGACCTATGGCTTCGGCAGGGTCAAGACACTGGTCGCCTATACCAACGGCATCGCCATTTTCGTCATCGCGCTGTGGATCGTCTACGAGGCCTGGCAGCGCCTGCTCACACCGGCGCCGGTGCTGGGCGGACCGATGCTGGTGGTGGCGATCCTGGGCCTGCTGGTCAATATTGGCTCCTTCCTGGTGCTGCATGGCGGCGACCGTGAGAGCCTCAACATGCGCGGCGCCATACTGCACGTGCTGGGTGATCTGCTCGGATCGGCGGCCGCGATCGTGGCAGCCATCGTCATCCTGGCGACCGGCTGGACGCCGATCGACCCGATCCTGTCCGTGCTGGTCTCGCTGCTGATCCTGTCGACGGCCTGGTCGCTGATGCGCGCCGCCGCCCATGTGCTGCTCGAGGGCGTCCCGCCAACCCTCGACCGCGATCTCATCGCAAGGGACCTGGAAACCACGATCCAAGGCGTACGCGAAGTACATCATATGCATGTCTGGTCGATCGATGGATCAAGCAACATGGCGACGCTCCATGCCTGCCTTGATGAGGGCGTCGATGCGCACAGGGCGGTCAGCGCCGTCAAGAAGCGGCTTGCCAGCGAGCACGGCATCAGCCATGCAACCGTGGAACCGGAATTCGGCCAATGCGCCGACGACCACGATCATGAGCATGAGCACGCTGGCCCCGCGCATCGTAGCCACCATCACTAAGCCCGGTCGATAACCGGCCCCGCCTCAGGAGTTCCACAGCTTTGAAAGCCAGCTTGTCGAATGCGCGCTGCCCCGGTGCTGCATGATGGACCGCGACACCAGGAATGCTGCGATCGCAGCGCTGTGGATCATGCTGCTGTTCGGCATTGCCGCCTTCTACCTGCCAACGGTGATGCTGGCACTCGGCAGCCTTTCGACCGTGCTCGCCGGTATATTCGGCATTGTCTTCGTGCTGGCGTTCTTCCTCGTGTTCTGGCTGCGCGCACGCAGCCAGCGCAAAAATAAGGGCAAGTAAGGGAATTTTGACATGCGCATTCTGATCACCGGCGCCGCGGGCATGGTCGGCCGCAAACTCATCGCCCGGCTGGCCAAGGACGGCACGCTGCGGACCGAAAAGATCACCGCGCTCGATCTGCACGACATCGTGCCGCCGCAGGCTCCGGCCATGGAGGGCGTCACCATCAATATCCATACCGGCGACCTTGCGGAAGCCGGCGCGGTCGAAAGCCTGGTCGCCTCGCGCCCCGATGTGGTCTTCCACCTCGCTGGCATCGTGTCGGGCGAGGCGGAAGCGAATTTTGAACTTGGCTACCGCGTCAATCTCGACGGCACGCGAGCGCTGTTCGACGCCATCCGGCTGGCGGGTTTTGCGCCGCGCGTGGTCTTCACCTCGTCGATCGCCGTGTTCGGCGCACCGTTCCCGGATGTCATTCCCGATGACTTCCATCCGACGCCGCTGACCTCCTACGGCACGCAGAAGCAGATGAGCGAGGCGCTGCTCGCCGACTATTCCAGGCGCGGCTTCTTCGACGGAATCGGCATCCGGCTGCCCACCATCTGCGTGCGGCCCGGCAAGCCGAACAAGGCGGCCTCGGGCTTCTTCTCCGGCATCATCCGCGAGCCCTTGAGCGGGCAAGAGGCGATCCTGCCGGTGCCGCGCACGGTCGTGCATACCCATGCCAGCCCGCGTTCGGCGGTGAATTTCCTGATCCATGCGGCGGAGATAGACGGCGGTGCCGTCGGGCCGCGCCGCAATCTGACGATGCCCGGCGTGGCCGTCACCGTCGGCGAGCAGATCGAGGCGCTGGAACGTATCGCCGGAACGAAGACGGCAGGCCTGATCCGCGAGGTGCCGGACGCGACAATCTGGGCGATCGTCAAGGGCTGGCCGACCCGTTTCGAGGCAAAGCGGTCACGGGAGCTCGGCTTCAGCGCCGAGAAGAGTTTTGACGAGATCATCCGCGCCCACATCGAGGATGAACTGGGCGGCAAAGTGTATTGATATTCAGGTGAGGCCGGCCTGACCTGAATCTCGACGCACCTTCGGGTGCTCCTTGCGGTCAAACGCTGCCTGTCAGGCTCGCCGACAGCAGCAACAACCCGAACAGAAAGACGAAAGCCGCGCCGCCGATCTCGACGATCGAGTGGATGCGGTTGCCCATGCGGCCGTCGCCAGCGAAGTACACCGCCCAGTTCTTGGCGGTCACGGCAAGCGTTGCCAGCGCCGAGACGGTGATCGCGGTGCCCAGCGACATTGCCAGCACCGACAGCAGGCCGCCGAGCCAGAGCCCGTTGAGGAGCGCGAAGCTCAAAACGATCAGCGCGCCGGAGCAGGGGCGTATGCCGACAGCCGCCACCGCCGACCAGGCGGTGCGCCAGTCGAAACGGTCGCCCGACAGCAGCGCCGGGTCGGGCGCATGCGAGTGGCCGCAGGTTTCGCAGACCTCGCCCGCCGCGTGATCGTGATGCGCATGGTCGTGCGCGCCATGGTCGTGATGGTGGTCATGCGCGGCGTGGTCGTGATGGTCGCGCGAATGGTCATGGCCGTGGTCGTGGTCATCATGCCGATGCAGCGTGTGCGAATGGGCGTGCGCCGAATGGCTGTGCGCGGCATGCGAATGGCCGGCGTGGGAATGACCCGCGTGAGAATGCCCAGCGTGCGCGTGACCGGCATGCGAATGGCCGGCGTGCGCCGCCGACAGGCTGTAGGCGGGCGCCCTGCCGAACAGGCGCAGGATGGACGGGCCGAGCTTGCGCCACAGCAGCCAGGCACCGAACAGGGTGACGAGGGCAAAGCTCATGATCTCCATGAACCAAGCCGCGTCGGTCATCGAGATGGTGGTGCCGCGCAGGACGAAATAGGCAAGCAGCATGACCGCGATCGCCGTCAGACCCTGGAGCAGTGCCGAGACGAAGGACAACACGATGCCGCGCCGCAGCGCCACTTCATTGGCCACCATGTAGGACGAGATCACCGCCTTGCCGTGGCCGGGGCCGGCGGCATGGAAAATGCCATAGGCGAAGGACAGGCCGATGAGCACCCAGAGCTTGCTGTTGTCCTGGCGCATCGCCTTCATGGCCGTCGCCAGCGCGCGGTAGAATTCCTGTTGCCGCAGGTTGATCCACATCAGGATGTGGGCGAACGGACCGGTGGTGGGCGCCATGCCGTCATTGACGCCGATGCCGAGGGAGGACTGGGCGTGAGCGGCGTTGGCGAAATGCATCGCGGCAAAGGTGAGGGCCAACAGGCCGAATGCCAAACGCAGGGACGGTTTCGTCACCGGCTTCATCCTTCTGGTTGACAGGTCAGTTCGAGCTTGGTGGCAAAGATCTTGCTCATGTCGGTGCCTGTCGGGTCGTTGAAGAAGGCATCCGTCAGGGTCTTCTGGTTTTCCTTGATGGCTTCGTCAGGGTCCGGACGGATCACCTTGCTGGTGCAATTCGACGGCAGGCCTGCAACGGTGATGTTGGAATCCTCGGTGAAGTCGATCGCCGTGTAGAAGGTCGGATCGTACACGCCGATGTCGATCGTGCCGGTCAGCTTGATCGGCTCCTTGGGTTCGGACTCGAACAGGATGATCAGCTGGTCGTTTTCGAAATTGGCCATCAGGTGTGGGGGCGGCACCATCGCCACGTCCTTGCCGTTCTGCGTAACGAGCTGGAAATAGTTGAATTCGGCGAGCGAGGCATGAACGGTGTCGGCGACATCCTTCAGCTCCTTGTCGTCAAGCTTCAGGTCGGAGTTCTTGTCGAACTCCATCATCACCGTACTCGAAAACAGGTCGTCGAAGCGCCAGAGATGACGTAGCGCTTTCACACTTTGGTGATCCGGGGACAAGATGACGTCCAGGCGCGCCTCGGCGAAGACGTGCGGATGGACGTAGGCCGGTCCCGTCGCGGCAAAGGTCGCCGCCAAGGCCGAAGCCAGCATGATTGCGTGCCGTTTCAGATGCATTCTCGGTCGCGATTCCATCGGCCTCGGAGAGATATCGAGAGTTACCAGAAAGCGGGCGAAAATGGGACCGCGACGCGACGAAGGCCGGTCAAGCGACCTCACGCGTCCTGAACCACTGCACCAGGAAGTCGACGAAAACACGGACCTTGGCCGGCAGATAGCGGCGGTGCGGGTAGACGGCGAAGATGCCGCCGCCGGACAGGATGCGGTCGTCGAGCACCGTCACCAGCCGGCCGCTGGCAAGATCGGGTCCGGCGATGAAATCCGGCAGGACGCAAAATCCGAGTCCCGACACGGCGGCGGCGCGGGCCGCCATCGGGCTGTTGACCTCGATCGGACCAGACACGGCGACGCTCAGCTGATCGTTGTTGTCGCCCTTGAACGGCCAGTTGTTCAGCCCGCGGCCATTGGTGTCGACGATGCATGGCATATGGCCGAGATCCTGCGGCCGCGTCGGCATGCCATGCTTGGCGATCAGTTCCGGAGAAGCGCAGAGTTTTATCGAAAACGGCGCCAGCCGTCTCGCGATCAGCGACGAATTCTCCAGGCGCGAGATGCGTACGGCGAGATCGAAACCTTCCTCGACGAGGTCGACGAAGCGGTCGTCGAGCTGGATGTCGAGCACGATGTCCGGGTGCTGCTTGGCGAAGTCGATCAGCGATTGGCCGATCGGCGCGTCGGCAAAGGTGCGCGGTGCCGACACCTTGATCCTGCCGCGCACGTCGCCGGAGGATTCGCGCACGGCATCCGCCAGGCTGTCGACTTCGCGCACGATCTCCGAGGCGCGCCGGTAATAGGTATGGCCGGCCTCCGTCATCGAGAACTGGCGCGTCGTGCGGTTCAGCAGCAGCGCGCCGAGTTCATCCTCCAGCTCGCGCACATATTTCGACAGCAGCGCCTTGGAGCGGCCGATCTTGCGCGCCGCCGCCGAAAAGCCCTCGGCCTCGACGACGTCGATGAAGGCGCGCATGCGGGTCAGTGTGTCCATGGTTCAGGCCTTTTGTGCTGCGCGAGAAGTTTTCGGCCGAGCCGTATCAGGGCAATGTCGCTGCCGGAAGGGCCAAGCAGCGAAAGGCCGAACGGTGCACCGGCGACCGAGCCGATGGGCACGGTGATCTGTGGGAAGCCGGAGAGGCCGGCGAAGCACAGAAGATGCAGGGCGCGCTCGCGATAGGACTGGAACTGCTCCGGCGTCGAGTCGACATAGGGGGCGGGACCCGGCACCGTCGGCAGGACAAGGAAGCCGTCCTTGCCGAGCAGGGCGCTGAGCTCGCTCCGGAAGGTCAGCCGGCGCACTTGTTCGGCCTGCGCCGTGCGGTCATCGACGGCCCGGCCGAAGCCGAAACGCGCCTCGACGCCGGGACCAAGGTCGCGCTCGCCGCTGGTGATCCATTCGCCATGCACGCCCCAGGCTTCCCTGGCCTGCAGCCGACGAAAGCACCAGTAGAGTTCATCAGGGGAAGAGCTGAAGCTCGAGGTCGAGGTCGCCGGCGTACCGAAAACCGCACCCGCCAGCACCTTCATCCCGGCATATTCGGCAAGCGCCGGGTGATCGACCATCTCGTCCAGCCAGGTGAGCGATATCGGGCGGTCCAGCGAATGCTGGTGCGGGTCGCGGCCAAGCAGCAGCCTGCCTGTTGTCTCGTAGGTCTCGATGTCGTCGGCGAACCAGCCGAACGTGTCGAAGCTCGGCGCCAGCTGCATGGTGCCATCAAGCGCGATACGGCCATGCGTGGTGCGCAGCCCGATGAGGCCGCAAAAACTCGCCGGCGCGCGGATCGAGCCGCCGGTGTCGGAGCCGGTGGCGATGTCGGCCAGCCTGCCAGCCACCGCCGCTGCCGATCCGGACGACGAGCCGCCGGTGACGCGGTCAGGCGCGGCAGGGTTCACCGGAAACGGAAAATGCGCGTTCTGGCCGAACAGCGCAAAGGCCAGTTCGTCGGTCTGCGTCTTGCCGACGAAGCGCGCCCCGGCATCCAGAATCGCCCGCACGGCCGGCGCCGTGCGCGAGGCGGCATCGCTTTCGACGAATTTCCTGGGATTGCCACAGCCTGTACGGTAGCCGGCAACGTCGTAAATGTCCTTGACAGCCAGCCGCAGGCCGGCGAGCGGGCCGGATTCAGCATGCGCCACCGGCATCTGGGGAAGATCGAGGAAGGCGTTGTAGGGGCCGTGCGTGCCTGTCATCGTTCGATATCCGGATACGGTTGCACCTACATTGTTCGATGCCGGAAATTTTACAACCTGCGATGCGATTTTTATTGATTGTGAAATCGTTCGCCCCTATATCGCGCTTGCCCAAAGTCGCACGTGCCTGTGGGTGTCCGCCGATCCTCGAATGGTGAGGGAAATCGGTAAGGTAACTGGAGCCAACCCCTCCAGTCGGTTTAGCGGCCAACCGCCAGACCGAGGACACCTTGAAGCAACGACGGTGCGGGCCTTTCTGGTTCTCTGCCGGTTGTCCAAAGACCGGGGTTACTGAAGAGGCACACCTTCATTGCCGGCAGTGCGGAACGGGGTTCTCCCAATCCAAGCCAAGGCAGACAAAGCGGACCGAAGCCGGGCAAGGCCGAGGTTCATCGCCGCGAGACGGCGTTTCATGGCTCCGGGGTCTCCACCGGCTGGTTCCATGGATCTTCCGTCCCGCCTTTGTCCACCGCGTGTTCGCGAGGCCGACAGCCCGCGTCCGCACCCTTGTGCGCGCCGAAAGGCGTGTTTGGAGAAGCCCGATGGCTACGCAGCGCATCCTCGATTTCCTCGCCACCCGACGTCCGTCCGGCCCTTGCCTCGTCGTCGACCTCGATGTCGTACGCGACAATTTCCGCGCCTTCGAGAAGGCGCTGCCCGATTCCAAGATCTACTATGCGGTGAAAGCAAACCCGGCGCCGGAAATCCTGCGCCTCCTTGCTGCGATGGGCTCGTCCTTCGACACCGCTTCCGTTGCCGAAGTCGAGATGGCGATGGACGCGGGTGCGCCCGCGGACCGCATCTCCTTCGGCAACACCATCAAGAAGGAGCGTGACATCGCACGCGCCTACCAGCTCGGCATCCGGCTGTTCGCGGTCGACTGCGTCGAGGAGGTCGAGAAGGTCGCCCGCGTCGCTCCCGGCGCGCGCGTGTTCTGCCGCGTGCTGACCGACGGCGAAGGCGCGGAGTGGCCGCTGTCGCGCAAGTTCGGCTGCGTGCCTGACATGGCCGTCGACGTCCTGCGCCATGCCAAGGGCCTCGGCCTGGAAGCCTATGGCGTGTCGTTCCACGTCGGCTCGCAGCAGACCGACCTGACCGCCTGGGACCGTGCGCTGGCCGACGCCAAGAAGGTGTTCGCGACGCTGGCCGAGGAAGGCATCGTCTTGAAGATGGTCAACATGGGCGGCGGTTTCCCGACACGCTATCTGCGTGATGTGCCGGCGGCCCAAGCCTATGGCAATGCGATCTTCTCGGCGCTGCGCAAGCATTTCGGCAATGCCATTCCCGAAACCATCATCGAGCCGGGCCGTGGCATGGTCGGTAATGCCGGCGTCATCAAGTCGGAAGTCGTGCTGATCTCGAAGAAGGCCGACAATGACAATGTGCGCTGGGTGTTCCTCGACATCGGCAAGTTTGGCGGCCTGGCCGAGACGATGGACGAGGCGATCCGCTATCCCCTCGTCACTCGCCATGACGGCTCGGAGACCGCGCCTTGCGTGCTCGCCGGCCCGACCTGCGATTCGGCCGACGTGATGTACGAGAAGACGCCGTATCCGCTGCCTCTGTCGCTGACGATCGGCGACGAGGTGCTGATCGAAGGCACCGGTGCCTACACGACCACCTACTCGGCGGTCGCCTTCAACGGCTTCGAGCCTCTCCGATCCTATGTGATCTGACGGTTCTTATTGGCGCATTTTCGGACGGCGAACCGGATACCACTTCGCCCTGAAAATGCGCTGAGAACCGATCAGATCATCCCAGGTGGGCGCTTGCCACCCGCCAGGGTTCGCTTGTGGAACAGATCTCCGCTTGCCAGGGATTGCGGAAATGGAAATGTCAGTTGAAATCGTAGGTCATGCGCCGACCTTCTCCATGGTCGCCGAAACCGTCGCCGACGTCGCGGCACGCGAAGCCTTGCTCGATCGTGCCATGGGGCCGATGCGGCGGAAAAAATCGTCGGAGAAGCTGCGGCGTGGCCGCCGGCCCTCGGAAGGCCTGGCCTTCGTCGCGCGCGACGCGTCGGGCGGCGTCGCCGGCACGGTGCGGCTGTGGGATGTCAGGCTGGGCGAGGGCGGCCCGGCAGCATTGCTGCTTGGCCCGCTCGCCGTCGATCCGTCGCTCAAGAATGCCGGCATCGGCTCGGCGCTGATGCGCCTCGCCGTGGCCGAGGCGGCGCGTCTCGGTCACGCGGCGATCCTGCTGGTCGGCGATGCGCCCTATTACGGACGCTTCGGTTTCTCGGCCGACAAGACGGGTCGGCTGGCGATGCCAGGCCCCTATGAGCGGCATCGCCTGCTGGCGCTGGAACTTGTGGATGGCGCGCTCGACGGCGTGCACGGCACGCTGAAGGCTTGCGGTCGCAAACTGAAGGCCCAAGCGCCGACACTGGCCGCCTGAGGCATCGATCCCGCTATTCCTCAAACAAACGCCGCCTGAAAAGGCGGCGCTTTTGATTCATCGATCCAGCGGGCAATCGTGCGTGCTCAGCCGATCAACTGGCTGAGCGCCATGGCCACCGTCATGTCGCCTTCGACTTTGATCTTGCCGGTCATGAACGCCATGGTCGGGTTCAGATCGCCGGCGATCAGCGAATCGAGATCGTCGAGCGAGAGCTTGATGGTGCAGTCGGTAGGGGCATCGGTGTTCGAGACGGTCGCGCCGTCGATGACGATGACGCCGTCGCCGCCGGTGTCGAACTTCACGGAACGATCAAACCCGCTGCTGGCCACGCGCGCCTTGATCTTCTCGGCAATCTCCTGAACGCTCACGCTGTTCTCCCTGTCTGGTTGCACCTGTCGCGCAGGGCATTTCGGTCTGGCCGAAATCCATGCGCCATTTCTGTCGATCACGGTCGCTGCCGCATATAGCTTCTGGTTGACGTTTACGTCAACGCAAATCCTGGAGGCTGGTTCCTATCGCCGCATCAGGTAACCTGTCGGGGTGCCAGCGGTCAGTGGGCCGGCGGCGCTTCCGCTTCGGCAGGCTTGGCGGTCCCGGCCGCCGCGGTGTCGGACTCCTGCCGGCGGCGTAGCCAGTTGTCGCGGATCTCGTCCTTGCTCAGGAAATTGACCTGATCGATCAGAACCTCATGCACCAGGTTCGCGCCGACGCGGCTGTTGATGCTGTCGCGGATGGCGGTGCGAAAGGCATCGAGGTCGATCGTCGCCTTCTTGCTGAAGTCGATCTGGGGATTGGCGTAGAGGTAGCTGTAGACTTGGTCGGTAATGAGCGCTTCGGCCGGTATCGACAATTTCTTTATCTGCTCCGGTTCGACGGTGTAGACGAGCTTGGCCAGGAAATAGCCGCCGATCTTGGAATCGCGGATCAGCGGCACCGAAATGACGTCGGTCTTGACGTAATCCAGCCCGCCCAGCATCGGCTTGGGCTTCTCCCCGACGCCGCGTTCGCCGGCCGCCTGGAACGAATAGAAGACGGCGCCGAGCGTGGCGGCGCAGACCCAGACCGCGATGGCGATGATCTTGATCATTCAGAGCCCGACATCATCGCGCTCTAACCTTTCATCCGGCCGAACTCGCCGGCGGAGTAGGTGCCGTCGGTTTCGGCGTGCTGGATGGCGTTGCGCAGAAGGCTGGCGACCTCGTTGACCGCGCTCAGATGCGCCAGGATCGCCGCCTCGTTCTTCGCCAGTTTCTGGCGAAGCCGGGTCAGGCCCTCGCGGTGCTGGTCGAGGAACTCGACTTCGCTGCCGCCCTTCATGGCGCGGGTCAGCTCGTAGAGATAGCGGCTCTTGCGGGCGTTCGACGCCTTGAGATCATAGCCGGTATCGCTGCGGATGCCGGCGGTCTCTTCCTCGACCACCTCCTCGATGCGGCCGATGATGGCGGCAAGGTTTCCGGGCCGCGCGAAGGGGATCGGAGCCTCCGGCGCTGTGGTGCGCGCCGGCAGGTTGGCAGTGAATTCGGAAGAATCGGCCATGGTGTTTCCCAGTCTAGATCTTGATGTCTGTTTTTATGGTTGTCTCGTCGCCGGTCATCGACCTGGCGGCCTTGCGCTGCAATTCCTGGACGAGCGAGGTGGACAGACGGGTCTGCTGATCGATCTCGGTCTTTTCCGGCCCGCTTGAAACCGGGCCGATCGGCACCTTGCGCTTGCCGTCCATATAGTGGTCGGCAAGCAGCGACTTGGCGATGCCGATGCCGCCGCGCTCGGCCATGACGTCGGCGACGCGCTCGGCGAGCTGAGACTTCCACATGTCGCCGGCCAGACCCGTGCCGTAGACGCCCTCGGTGTCCTTGGGCAGCATATTCTGGATGAAGGTCTGCAGGACCATCGCCTCGAACTTCTTGAATTTCTTGGCCGGATCGGCGGTCGCCGCCGCCTTGTCAGCCGTGGCGCGCGACAGGATCGAGCCGGCATCGACGGACGCGGCGGTATCTAGCGAAGCGGGGGCGTCGACCGAAAAGGCACCGGCGGCGCCACCCGCGCGCCTGGTCAGCGCGGCACGGGCAGCCTCGATATCCATCGGATCGGCAGCTCGGGCGACATCCATAATGATGTCGCTGGGTGGAGAAATCGCCAAGAAAGTCCGCCTTTACCGGTTTTCCTTGGCCGGACCATGCCTCAACAAGCTTGTGGCAGGCTTGCGCGAGGGGAGGGCCGGAACGCTGGCTGGGGATGAGGTGTCAGCTTCGGGTCGGAAGCGGGCATCCGCCGCGCGTTCTCGAATGACGCCGGCAGCCCGCAAGTTGACCCAGGGGACACGGCGTGCCGCAGGCGAACGGCCGCATCGCCAACCTGCCGACGTCGAAAGTCCGGCCCGCTGTCCCCTGGAGGTCTTGACGGGAATTGGTGTGCCTGTTTGAGAACGGAGATCGAGACATTTGCTGCATGGGAGATGGGCAAGCGGTGGGCAAACAGTGAAGCGTGTTCTTCGAATGCTTGCCGCTGCGATTGTGGCGTCCGGCCTGGCCGGCTGCACCAGCATTTCCTATTACGCGCAGTCGGTGGAGGGCCACCTGCAGATCATGGCCGCGCGGAAAAATGTCGGAAGACTCATCCGTGATCCCTCGACGCCCAAGACATTGCGCGCCAGATTGACCTCGGCCAGCGCGATCCGCCGCTTTGCCACGGAAGAACTGGCGCTTCCCGACAACAGCAGCTATCGCAGTTATGTCGACATCGGCCGGGCCGATGTGACCCTTGCCGTTTTTGCCGCGCCGCAATTCTCGCTTACGCCGATAACATGGTGCTTTCCGGTCTTCGGCTGCGTTCCGTACCGGGGTTACTTTTCCCGGAAATCAGCGGCTGAAAGCGCCGCCCAACTGCAGCGGCAGGGACTGGACGTTTATGTGTCAGGTGTCACCGCCTACTCCACGCTGGGCTGGTTCAGCGATCCGCTGCTCAGCACCATGCTACGTCAGGACGACACCTACATCGCCAGCCTTGTCTTTCATGAGCTGGCGCATCAGAAAATCTATGTGAACGACGACTCCGCGTTCAACGAGGCTTTCGCGGTCGCCGTCGAAACCAGCGGTGTGAGGAAATGGCTCCGCGCTACCGGCAATCGTGCCGGCTTGCGCCGCTACGAGACGACCCGCAAGCGCCAGGCGGATTTTCTCGGACTGATCGCGAAAACGCGGGATGAGTTGCGGCAGGTCTATGGAAGTCCCCGCATCCCGCAGCAGATGGCGGCTGCCAAGGCAGCCACGATCGACAGGCTGCGGATGCGCTACCGACAGATGCGCGACAAAAGCTGGGCCGGATACCGGGGATACGATGCCTGGTTCGATGCGCCGATCAACAATGCAAAGCTCGCCGCGACCGCCGTCTACGGTGAACAGGTTCCGGCGTTTCTTCATCTGTTCGATTTGTGTTCCGGCGATTATCCAAGGTTCTATGCTGCTGTTCGCCGGATAGCGGATTTGCACGAACCTTCTCGTGCCGAGGCGCTTAAGGCTGCTGATAACTGCAATTGATCTGAACAAGCACGGGACCTAGAGCGTTTCACCGTTTCATGGAAACGGCGAGCCGCTCTAACTCTTTGTTTTGACGCAATTCCGGACGGAAACCGCTCACACTTTTCCTGGAATTGCTCTACCGGTCTGGCGTCGCGTTGCTCGTCAACAGTGACGATCCGATGTCTGCGTCGAGCGCGAAACGCTCGCAGCGCTCGCCATCGGACTCATCGACGAAGCTCTCGACATGCCTGAAGCCGAGCTTCGCCAATATCCGCAGCGACGCGAAATTGCGCGCCGCCGCCTCGGCCGTCACCTGTTCAAGCGCCAGGGTTTCAAAGGCGTAGCGCACGACTTCGCGCGCCGCCTCGCTGCCCAGTCCGCGCCCCCAATGCGCGCGTGCCAGCACAAATCCCAATGCGGCTGCCTTGGCGTCGGCTGTGCCAAAGGACAGGGTTATCGTCCCGATCGCGTCCGATACTCCCGTTTGGTCCATGGACCACTGGATCGCCTTGCTGTCGGCGAACCGCTGACGCGAGCGAGCCAACCATCGCTCGCCCGCGCTTATGTCGCTGGGAATTGGATCACCGGCAAGGGAGGCGGATTCGACATCCGTCGCGCGCGCAAACCATGCCGGGATATCCCCTTCGCTGGGCGCCCGAAGCACGAGCCTTGGTGTCATGAGTTTGGGAAATAGGACTGCTGCCATTGGGGCATTTTCGACCCGAGGCGGCGCCAATGCAACGGCGCGGGCAGGCCGCTTCCGCTCGCTGGAAATGACGGCTCCGCTTGCGTCCGGAACCAGCCATTCAGGCGCGATCAGCCTGGTGGGAAAGCACGGCGTTCCTTATGGGACTTCGTAGAGTTCCAGCGGCAATCCATCTGGGTCGCTGAAGAAGGTAAACCGTTGATCCGTATATGGGTCGATGCGGATTGGCTCAACGGCGACGCCGGCGGCTTCCAGGCGCAGGACTGCGGGATCAAGATTGGCCACGGCAAATGCCAGATGCCTAAGGCCTGTCGCCTCTGGATAGGACGGCCTCGTCGCTGGGGCGGGGAAGGAGAACAATTCCAGCTGGACCGACCCGATCCGCAGATCGGCCTTCCATGACTGTCGCTCCTCCCGATAGACCTCCCGGATCAGTTCGAGGCCGAGGAGTTCGACGTAGAATCGTCGCGACCGATCATAGTCGGTGCAGATGAGCGCGACGTGGTGAATGGCGTTCAGCATATTGCGGACTCTAGCGAAGCGTGGATTCGAGGCCAAGGTTACCAGCGGGCACGAAGCACTTTGTTTATGCCGCCACTCAAAGATACAGTACGGCAGCTTCCAAGCTTAGCAGGGATCGGCGGACGGCGACCATGCGGCGCATTGCTGGCCGGCAGATTTTGGGCCGTCAACTTTCCTCGCGCGCTGCGAAGTTGGTAGCATTTCACGCTGGTTTCACGACACGTATGGAATACGGTCCAAGGGACGGGGAGAACCGGAATGAACGCTCATCGCGGCACGACTACCGCCGGGCTGGCCGTATCGGGCGGTGTTCAAGGCATCGCCGGCAGCGTCGATCCGCACCAGGTGCAGTTTCGCAACTTCGGCAATGTTGCCGGCGCGGATGAAGCCAAGCTCTATCATGGCCTGGAAACGCCTTGGACCACTCAGTGCCTGTTTGCCAAGCTGCTGCGCAGGATGAGTGTGGCATCCGCCGGCGAGGGCAATAGAACCAACGAGCGGATTCCGGCAGGATACACCTATCTCGCGCAGTTCGCCGCACACGACATTATCCGCAATTCCTCGCTCAGTCCCTTGTTGGCTGCACGCGAGGCAGAGCGCCGCAACGAACGCGAGGAGGCGCTCCTGCTCGACGTGCTTTACGGCGGCGGACCGTTTTCGAACCCTGGTCTGTATGTTGTGGCCAAGCCTGGTGAAGTCGCCAGGTCGCTCATGCGTACCGGCCCGATGGCACCGCCATCAACGGTCGCCATGACGACGCCCGCGGGCGCCTGTCCCTTTGCGATGCGCGACTTGCCACGCTTTCAACAGGCCGACCTGAGCGACGGGTTCGAACGTGGTCGGACAGATGTCCTTGTCGCTGACCAGCGCAGCGACGACAACGCCAACATTGCGCAGATGACGGCGCTTTTCCTGCACCTGCACAATGCCGTGGCCGGCGCGCTGAGCAGCAGCGGAATACCTGAAAAGGACGTCGAACTGCCGGCAGGTGCGTATCTTTTCGACCGGACCCGCCGCGTCACGACGGCGATCTACCGGAATGTGCTGCAAAATGATTTGCTGCCGCGCCTCATCGCCAAGCCGATATGGGACCTCTACAACGCGAACGGGTTCAGGCCGCTGGTCGACATGCCGCAAGGCATCCCGATTGAGTTTTCCCACGCGGCATACCGCTTGGGCCATTCCATGGTCAGGCTTTCCTACGTCTTCAATGACCAGCATCCGGAAGGCGAAGGGCTGGAGAACGTGTTGCTCAACCGCTCCTCGTCGCGCCCGCATAGATTCCCGGTCTCCGAACACTGGATCGCCGATTGGTCGCATTTCTTCCAGATCGCCGGCTCGACGCCGCAGTTCAGTCGGTGTATCGGACCGACGGTCAACGACGTGCTGCTGAGCGCCTACAGCATGCCGATCCTGTGCGTCGGCCCCGACTCAAAGCCGCTTGACCCCGCCACAGCGGGGCTGTTGAGCGAAGCAGACAGGGCCGCACTACCCGATCCGAATGCGTCGGGACTTTTGTTCAGCGATTTGGTCCGAGGAACCATCGGCGGCCTGCTCAGGCTCGATGCCTTGATCGAACAATTGCCTCAGGCCGCTCTCGCGACCGCGCCGTTGCTCGGCGATGCCGGGAAACGGCACCAGGCCATTCGATCCTGGCTTCAAGGATCGGCCGTTGCGTTCACCGCGGCCGAGGCGACGGAACTGGCAGAAAATCCGCCGTTGCTTTTCTGGCTGTTGTTGGAAGCCGCGATCGAACAGGAGGGGCTGTGTTTCGGTACCATCGGATCGGTGATTGTAGGGGATGTCTTCATGGCAAGATTCGCGGCCTCGCGCGCCATGATCGAGGACGACCCAACTACGCAAGACCTCGTCGGCAGACTGTTTCCCACGGGCATTCCGCGAACAATGGCCGAGCTGATCCTTTTCGTCGCCAGCGCGCTCAATCTGGGCGACGCCTGGCCCCGGTTTATCACCCCGCCTACAACTCCTGGAGCTTGAACATGGCTGACCCCGTCGACAATTTGGACGCCTTTCCCGAACCGATCCGAACCCTTAACTTCGAGGCGACCGGCCGCAAGGTGGTGCAATGGGCACAGGATCCCAGCACGCGTCCGCGCGACCTGGCCGAGTTCAAGGCCCAACTCGATGGCCTCGTCGTCGTGCCGGACCGCTATAAGGAAATCCAGATCGTTCAGGGATACGACCACGTCTTCTTCCTGCGGTTGCCGCCCAACAATCAAGTGACGCAATCGCAAAAGAAGCTCCAGACCGAACAAGGTGGCATGGCCGACTACGGCATTCCGGAATTCTACTTCGATGCCATTCTCGAAAAGGTGCCGTTCAACCGCGACAGTTTCTTCTACTCACGCATCGCGGACTACACCATTCGGGGCTGTCGATAGAACGGGCTCTGGCAAAGGCGTATGGCTGACGACAATGCCGGCCCCGGCTAGCCCTCGGCGAAGCGCCTCGAGGGCGTCAGGACTGTAGATCGGAAAGCTGTCCATGAGCCATGTGCCGACGTTGCCCGGCTCCGGTGACTCATGTCCAAACCACGTCGTCTTCAGCTGCGCCAAAAATCGGTCGGCCTCTTCGTGCGCTGCTTGTTCATTGCCGAGCAAGGCGAGCGCCGCAGCCTTCCAGCCTCCGATGTACGACACACTATCGACGGCGCGATCGGCCGCTTCGACGCAACCGGCATAGTCGCCTAGCAGGAACCGCACGCCCGCCTGATAGCTCCATTGCAGGCGTGAAACGCCGAGTCCGGTCTGCAACGCCAGAGTGGCTATACGCCGCGCGTTCTCGCGATCATCGCAATAGGCAAGCCCGAGAGAAGCGGAGACCAAGGTCCAGGGATCGTTGCCATTGAGTTCGCAGGCCAGCAGAAAGCTGATGGCCGCCTGCTGCGGCATGCCGTTCATGGCGTAGGACCACGCCAGATGCAGTTGGCTTCGGGAATCGATCGGATCGATCTGGGTGGCCTGCTTGGCAAATGTCAGCGCTTCGGCGTGGCGTTCGCGTCGCCGGCCGATGCCGGGGAAGATCAGATGCCGTGAATTGATGATGCCGGCCAACCCGGCGTAGGCGGCAGCGAATCGTGGTGACTCCGCGATGATGGATCGGAACAGGGCCTCAGCCCTCTCCTCCGACTCGGGGCGCCACTGAAAGTCAGTTCCTGCGCCCTCAGCCAGCGGTCGAACTGCTCCAGCGACAGGTCCGGGATGCTGGCGATCTGAACCAGCCGTTCGGACGACATGCTGACACCCAGCGCGACGGCGATGCGGCGGATGAGCCTCTGCTGGGTCTGGTACCACTGGCTGTTTTCGATGACAAACTGCTCGCTCCAGATGTAGCGCCCCGATGCAAGCTGCTTAAGCGTCATGCTGAGACGCAATGTCGGCCCGTCGATAAATCCGGTCGCCTCGATGCAATAGGCATTCTCGGTGAAGCGGGGGGGATGCCCTTCCCACTCCATTACCGCCCAGTCGCGGAATCGCACCAGGGACGCGACCAGTTCACTGCGGAAGATCTGCACGGCGTTCCGCGCGCGGACGGAACCGCTCACCAATTCGAACTCCCGCACGAACAGCAGCACGCCGGCGGCGGGCTCTTGCAGCCGTTGCGCTTGGGACCCGAACGCCTCGGCGGCGATTGCGGTCACCGCCCCCCTGTCCGAGGCCTCGATCGTACCGAGCTTGATGTCACTGATCAGTGCCTGCGTGGCGGCTGAAGGTTCGCTGTCGAACTCTGTGTCGAGCAGGTCCCACAAACTGTTATAGGCCCTCAAGGCCGTCGCTTGGTCGCCCATCCGAGCCGACGCTTCCATGACTGCCCGGCACCCGATCTCGTTGGTCGGATCGAGATTGAGCAGGGCTTGTCCGGCTCGCTTTAGCGCTGGCCAGTTTGCCGCGGCCTTGGCCATCGCTTCGAGACATGAGATAAATTCATCCTGAAGGCATTGCCGCTGGACGAGGACCCAATTCCGAAACGAGGGGTCGATGTCGTCCAGGCCATTGAGAAAGCTTTCGGCGACACGCTGCCTCTCCAGAAGGACGGGCGAAATCCTTCCAGCTTTCAGATCGTGCCTAATCTCACTCACATCCACTGTGACGAGCGACTGCTTCAGCGTCACGTTGAGCCGGTCTCCGAGGAAGACCCCTTCGGCTTCCGCCAGGCAGGTCTTGAGATCGACTACGGTTTGCCTAAGCGAGGCCCTCGCTCGTGCCTCGTCCGATTCACTCCAGAGCAAGCCGCAGATGCGCTCTCGGGTTTCAAAGCCATGAGGGCTCAATGCAAGATAGGCAAGGACGGCGCGCGATTTGCGGTTTCTCACGGCGATGTCTCGCCCAAATTGGCTCAGCGCTACCTTGTCAAGCGTCGTGACGCTGATCAGCGGCGCAGTCCTCGTTGGGGAGTTGTGCCCGATCATCGTTGTCCCGCAGTTGCCTCCGTCTACATAAGATCGGCGCGGCCGCTCGGGCCGGCTTGGTCAATCAAGGAACGAAGCCGACGCGACTGGAACGGCGACGGAAATGGCTGCAGCCCTGGGACGAAGACTTTGGCGACGGGAATGTCAAACATCGGCGTGGTCAGATCTGCTGTGTATATGCGGTATTGCTCCTTAAGCATTTCGCCAACCAAGGATACGAAATTCAAGCCCTTTTCATCATTTTTGTGCATCAGCACGCTGCTGGACAGGCGCGAGACGAGGTCCGTGTCGATTGCGCCAGGCGTCTCGGGGCGCTCCGCCCGCGGGCGGTCGACCTCGTCGAGTCCTTCAACTCCCTGTTCTGCGCGTTTCATAGCCGCCAGATCGAGAGCCAGTTCCATCTGGCACATTTCCAGCAGCGCCGCCTTCAGGGCGTTGCCCGCGTCCAGCCTGCAAGCCAGCCCGACTGCCAGGCCGCGACCATACGCGTCGAAGGATAGCGCCGCGATTACAGGCGCGGGAAACTCACCCGATATGTCGAGAAACTGGGTGCATCTGCCGAGCTTCTCCTGCCTTATCCGCGCAAGCAGATCGAGCACGCCCGCGCCAGCAAGCGCTTCCAGTCCGATCAACCGGCCGCCGCGCCTGCTGCGCCACCAGGCGGCAGCCGCATCGCGCTCGATAGCTTCCAGCAACGCCGAGGTCAGGGCAGCCTCGTGGGTCACCCCCGCGGCGCATCCGCAACTGGTTACCCAGCCGCTTCGGTTTGCGCCGCGAATGAAAAGCGTCTCGGGCAAATAGCCCTGCCGACCGTCGTCCAGCCGGCGCACGGGCACCCATCGGTCACTTTCACCGAAACCGGATTGCACGCGGAAATCGTCAAGGTGTTCAGCCAGCCGAGCGTCCTGCCAATCATCGACACCATCTACTATCGTGCGGTTCATCGTCCCGTGCGGCACTTGCCATTCGCTATGATATTCGATGCCCTCGCCGATGCAGGCCTCGAATGCTTGCCCCGGGTTGAGGCCGACACCGCTGAAGCTGGCAGACGTGGGTGAGGCCGAATCTCCCCAACGGCGGTGTACCTGCGCACCAAAGAAGTGCAGCCCCGGTGCATGGCGGGCGTGCAACCGAAACAGATTGCCAAAATTGGCCGCGGCTGAGAGCAGTCCCTGGCGGTTATTTGTCGCCATCGAGCCGAGATCTGTATCGCCAGAGTCAAGGTAGCCGAGCGCACCGAGCAACCCGCGTGCCATCGCAGCCTGGTCAGGTGCCAAATCTTGCGGCTTTGAACAAAATCGCGCTGCCAGTTCAAACGCATTAGCGGCGGCCAATTCATCGTCCTCGCTGTTGAAGAAAGCCCTCTCACTCCTGGCTGACACTTTCGCCTTACGATTTTGGTCGGGTCAACAAGCGTCGCAGGCAGGCAAGGCGAACTCTCGAAAACGCGAGAGCCGAAGGTGGCCGTCATCTCACGCTGATTTCACGCTAGCTGGTCTAATGCTTGTTCCCAGACGTCATCTCGACCGCCCCGGAGCCGAACGACCCGACCCGGACCGATCGAGACGATGGAAGATCGGCGCCAATTCATTTCCTCCCGGGAGCGGTGCCGCGGGGCCATGACCGGATGGGGCCGGTCTGTGCCCCGCGGCCCACTGGGGAGGGCCAAGTGGCTTCTTCGGCACAAGGCCCATTCCGGGTTTCCTCCCGAGAGCGGCGCCGCGGGGCCATGACCGGACGGGGCCGGTCTGTGCCTCGCGGCCCACTCAGAAGCGCGAATTGGCTTCTTCATCCTCGGATCAAGAAATTCGACAAGACAGGAGATCAAAATGGCAGCGCATGGCACCCCGCCCCGTGGCATTGATGCAACACGATCGCCGTTGTTCGAAGGCCGCTTCGGCCGCATGTTCCGAAATCTTGCACCCGCAACGTTCGGGGCAAACGACCAGGACAACCGACGCAACCTCAAGGCGCTCGGCGCCGCCATGTCTGCTGAGATTGACGAGCCGAAAGATGGGCTCGATGCCGAGGAAAGCGGGATTCCTGCGCTCTATACCTATTTTGGCCAGTTCGTTGATCACGACATCACATTCGATCCCGTCAGCACCTTGCGCAAATCGCTCGATCCCGATGGGCTGGTGGATTTCCGCACGCCGAGCTTCAACTTGGACAATGTCTATGGCCGGGGTCCGGCCGACCAGCCCTACATGTACACAAAGGAAGGCCGCTTCCGCCACGGCGATGCGATGACGGGAACGGGCGGCCGGCCCGGACACGATCTGCCGCGCTTCGCCGGACGAGCAATCATCGGCGACCCCCGCAACGATGAAAACAGCCTGGTGTCGCAGCTGCAAGGGCTGATGCTCAACGTGCACAACCGGATGGTCGATGACAATCCGGGCCTGGATTTTGAAGCGGTCCAGCAACTCGTCCGCTTCCATTACCAGTATGTCGTCGTGAACGACTTCCTCTCCAGGATCGTTTCGCCGCCAATCCTTGACGCACTCAAGACGGACGGCCGCTTCGATCAAAAGCGATTGCGGTACTATCACTGGCGCAACCTCCCGTTCATGCCAGTTGAGTTTTCGGTCGCCGCCTACAGGCTTGGCCATTCGATGGTAAGGCCCGGCTATCGGCTGAACGACGACAAGCTGCTGCCGATCTTCCCACGCGCCGGCCAGCCGCATGAGGAGGCGCTTACCGGCTTCCAGACGATGAAACCGGGTCGCGCTCTGGACTGGGGTCGATTTATCGACATTGACAAGCGCGCGGGTGGATCGGCTCCCGAGACTGGAGATCCTGCCAACGTGCGTCGGCTGCAATTTGCCTACAGGATCGACACATCCCTCGTCGGTTTCCTGCACGATCTGCCGAAAGCCGTGGCGGGCGACCCGCCGGCCTCCCTGGGCGAGCGCAATCTCTTGCGGGGCTGGCTTCTTGGCCTGCCCTCCGGCCAGAGCGTTGCACGTGCCATGAGCATAGTGCCGCTGGCCGACGACGACATCATTATCGGCAAGGCGGTGGACGCTCCCGAGAATGGTGATGTCGTAGGCCCGATAATCGATGCCGTCACAGCCAAGGGCGGCGACGGCAAGGCCTTCGCCGCCAACTGCCCACTTTGGACCTATGTCCTTGCCGAAGCGGCAGCAAACAAGACCAACATGCCTATCCCGATCACAGGGGGCGGCACACGTCCCACGCCGCAGCTTGGACCGGTGGGCGGGAGGATTGTGGCGGAGGTCTTCCTCGGATTGCTGTTCGGCGACGGCAGGTCCTACCTGTCGCTCGATCCTTTGTGGAAGCCTGTGGGCGGGGCAGGCTTCAGACTGAAGGATCTGGTCTCCTACGGGCTCGGCATGGGGCCATCGCTTCACTACCGGTAGGACCGTGACAGACATCCGTCAGATGGAGTGAAGGGAAAGATTCCAACTGCCTCAACTGGCGAGGTATTTGGGAGACCTCTTTCAAAAGTCTAAATTCGTCTTGCGAGGAAAGAAAATGCTTTTGCCAATATTTGGCGATTTCTCCCGCTTTCTTTGCGCCGCCGTGCTCTGCACGACTATCGCCGGTTGCATGCCTGAGGACGGCTTCCGTCGTTATGCCGGTGCTGTCGGACCCGATCTTTATTCAAAGCAGACTGTTGCCAACACTGTCCTGCTCGACGCTTACACAGATAACATTTGCACTCAAGCAGGACTGGCATCGGGCGGGCAATGCGCCATCAGGACGACAAACGACTGGAAGAACTTCGTTGATATGGGGCTGTACGATATCGATCAACGCTGCGATTCTTTCTTGGATGGGCTCTACTACAAAGCTAAAACCGGCGATTCGTTCATCGCCCAGATTTCGGATACCGGTAGCTTTGCAGCGTCAGTTCTTGACGCGACCTCTTCATCGGTGCCTTCGATAAAAATCGTTGCGGCCGCGTTTGGCCTGGCGGAGAACACTTTCCGCAATACCAACAAGACCTTGCTGGAGGCTCTCGACGCGACGACAGTGAAGTCGCTGGTCTTTCGCCGTCAGCAGGACATCAAACAGGAAATCTACCGCACGACGATCTGGAACAAGCCGGAGGCGCTTCATGCGCTGCGAACCTATCTGCGCGTATGCATGCCATTTGCGATCGAGATGGAAGCCAATGCGGTACTAACCACTGCCCAACGAACCGATGGCGACATAGGAACGTCGCCGATCACGTTCGACAGAGTGTCGAGTTCCGCGCCGCTGGGCGGTGACTCCAAGGTGGACAAGGGTCGTGCTCGGTCACGAACGCCCGCGCCGGGATGGGAAGCCATAAACACGTCTGGCAGTCCGATAACCAATGATCGAGCCGTCCACATCCAAAAGGCTCTCTGCTTCCCGTCGACAGCGGCTGCCGGAATGCCAAAGGCTGACGGGGTTTACGGGGATCAGACGAGGGCGGCATTGCAGTTGTTCATTGCCTCTCAAAAGGCCGGCCTCGATGCCCAAAACTGGCAAAATGCCGACGTGAAGATTTCTCCAACCTACCTTCGTCTCCTGTTGGCTGCCTCCGAGACTCCATGCCCAAACGGATCAAGGAATTACCTTGAGCGCGTATTGTTCAATGATGTCTCAATGGCGTCTCTAAGCAAGAGTCTCAAAGACTCTCTGGGATCGCAATTCACGGAAGGGGATGGTGTAGATAATATGCGGAAAAACCTGAGAAAATACAAAGAATTGAATGGTTCAAACGCCGGACCAGGAGGAATTTTTATTGATCAGTTGACCCCAGAAGTGGCGATAGAACTCAAACTTGTTAAGTCGATCCATTGAAATTGACAGTGCGATTTTCGGGTTAGCAAAGCACGAGGCAATCACATGTTCCAAGAGGTTTTGCAGACTGTTTTCATGAAGCAGGAACCGAGCGTCGACAGCGATGACGGGCCGATGGTGGTTAATGGTGAAATCGGAACGCAGATTGCGGCCAGTCCCGACAACCAGTGGGTACAACTCTCTGTCCTCTCGCAATTGCTGGTGCCGCGGCTTGGTTGGATGAAGCTTGTCAACGGCGATGGAACCCCGTTGCTCAAAGAAGCGGAAGCCCCGCCGCGCATCGAATTTGGTGTCTGGTCGTTCATCAATGCATGTATCGACGCGGAGTTCTGGATCAACGGTCAAGGTAAAAATAGTCCGTTCTTCGTGGCGGCAGACTACCTGATAGCTTGGGTTCTCATCGAGACGAAGAACAAACTTGGCAACATCGGACCCAAGACACCCCCCGGAGACGGAACCGGGCCTTTCCAACTAACCACCACGGAATGGGCGACATTCCTGGCAGACCCGATAGCAGCCGACTACTCAGCGGCCAGTCGCGATATTGGCCTCGATCAAATTGCCGGGGCGGCATTTCTCGCCCGCAAGGCGATGTCCGACATGTCAGCCGCAATCACACAGAACGATGCGGCGGCCGGCATAAGGGATACGCAAACCGTCGCTGGACCCTACATTCCTGCCTATATCGATGTTCTGCTGGTTCACATGTTCGGCTTGCCGACAGCCACGAGTTTTCGAACCCTGAAACTTGCCGGCCAGGGCGGGACCGCGGTTGACGCCGTTCTCAGGCAATCGTTCAGTGATGCGGATGTGCAAGCGTATCTCAAGACACGAGACAATGTGCTGAAAGACTGGGATTCGGGTGTCATCGAAACGGTCGACGGGGCGATCGTCAATGTCCAGAACCTGTTGGGAGCTGCTTTCGCCAAGGCGTTCGCATTGATCCAGCAGCAGGCTCCGGAGGATCTGCCAAAGGCTGATGGTGTGGCGTCATGGTTTGCGGTTGCTGACGCCGAGCGGGTGGCTTGGGAACCTTTGGGTGACGAGACAACACCGGCCGCGCAGACCCGCATTCGGGGGTACTTCCAGTCGATTGGCCAACCCCTTCGCGATGGGGCTGCCATACCGCCATGGTGCGGCGCCTTTGCCGGATTCTGCGTGAAAACCGCCAGTCCCGTTCTTCTCAAGACGATCAGGGGAAATCCGCTAAGCGCGGGCAGTTGGCAATCCTTCGGCAACGAGAGCATCCAGCTCGGTGATCCCAATCCGCCGCGGGGCGCGATCGTGGTGCTTTCGCCGGACAAGAATTCGTCCAGCGCGAGCCATGTCGGCTTCTTTTCACGCTATCTGGGCTCCGACAACGCGCAGGTCGAGTTGCTCGGCGGTAACCAGAGCGACCGCGTGACTTTAACCAAGTTTGATCGCTCGAAAATAATCGTCATCCGCTGGCAGAGCGCGCAGAAGGCCGCCGATAACAATGCCAGTGACGCTGCCATGGGAGCCGCTGACGCTGGACAGTTCAACACGTTGCTCGATTTCATCGGCCAGTTCGAGAGCGGCGACAATTACAATGCCTACTTTGCTCATTCCAGAAACACCAACAATCCTGCATTGGTAAGCATGACCCTACGGGACATCTTGATCTTCCAGGACCAGTTGGTCGCTCAGAACAGGATCTCGTCCGCCTGCGGCAAGTATCAGATCGTCAGAAACACCCTGAAAGGCCTGATAACCAATGGCGCCATCGGGCCCGCCGACATTTTCTCTTCAGGCAACCAGGACAGGTTGGCAATAGCGCTGATGAAGCAGCGAGGCCTCGGCGCCTTCCTCAGTGGCAACATGTCAGAGGATCAATTCGCACTAAACCTCGCCAAGGAATGGGCCTCCATGCCGGTGCCCATTGCTACCAAAGGCCAGTTCAGAAACGTCAAGGCGGGCGAAAGCTACTACGCGAGCGATGGGGTGAACAAGGCTCTCACCACGGTTGAAAAGTTCCGGGCAGCGGTAAGAAGCGCTCAGAAATAGAAACCGATGGGCTCTGAGAAACATGCTTGACCCAAATGCCCGCAGCTATTCCTCGTTCCGCTTCTGCGCGATCAGATCCAGCCGTTCGCGGTCGGCGCTCTCGCGTTCGTCGCGGTTGCGCACGTCCTTGTAGGCGCGCTCGACCATGTTGGTGCGGGCATTTGCCGTGGCGATGAGGCCGGCCTCCTGCCTGGCGCTTTCCAGGCTCTTCTCCTGGCGCACCACCGCCTGGGCGATGCGGCGGTGATAGAGATCGGGGAACAGGCCGGAGAGCGAATTGTCCTGGTCGAAATGGCCGATCAATTCCTTGGCCTCGGTCTCCGCCGCCTGTGCCGCGGCGAGAAAGGTGGCGTGGCGGGTCTCGTGCAGCGCCTTCAGCTGCTCCTGCACCTTGACCAGTTTCCGCAGACGATCCTTGCGCGTGCTCATCTCACCTCGCCAAAGTCAAGTCGACGAACCCGTCGACGAACAGCGACAACATGGTGCCGATGGCGAAATAGAAGATGATCATGCCGCCGGCGATGACGAAGGGCTGGGAGATGAAATAGATCGGGATCTGCGGGGTCAGCTTGTTGACGAAGCCGATCGTCAGATTGACCAGAATGGCATAGGCGACGAACGGGCTGCCGAGGCGGATGACCAGGAAGAAGGTGTCCGACACGGTGTCAGTGATGTCGACGAGGGCGGCCTGCGGGTTAAAGAAGACGTTGACCGGCGCGACCGTGTAGGACGCCACCAAAGCGCGGACGATTTCGTGGTCGAAGTCGAAGACGAACAACATCAACAGCGCCGAGAACGAGATGATGGCGGCAAGGGCGGCCTGCGGTTCCGGCTCCTCGATCGCCGGCCCGCCCGAGCCGCCATAGCCGATCAGCATGGCGATGGCCGAGCCCATGAAGCGCAATGCCTCCATGTAGAGCCTGGTCATGGCGCCGATCAGCCCACCAACCAGGAGTTCCGAGATGATCATCGGCACCAGGATCTGCGGGCGCGGATCGACGAAGGGAATGATGCGGTCCCAAAGGAAGGCAAGCAGGCCACCGGTGGCGGCGACCGCCACGAACAGCCTGACCTGCACCGGCACGCGGGCGCTGGACAGGCCCGGCATCAGCATGAAGCAGGCGCCGATGCGGCAGAAGGCGAGGAACGCCGCGATGACGACGCTCTGCGAGAGAACGCTCACGATATGGTCCCGAGCACCCTGATCTCGACGCCCTTGGCGATTTCGACATGGGAGAGCACCGGCAGCGTGGTGAACAGCCGCTCGATGATCATGCGCACATAGGGGCGGGCGTCCGGCGCGGTGACGAGAACGAAGCGCTCGCCGGCCTCGAGGAATTTCTTGATCGCCTTGGTGGCGTCCTGGCCGAATTCCTCGAGCTGGCGCGGATCGATGTCGAATTCGCGCACCTCTCCCTTGGCGTCGCGCTTGAGGCTCTGGTGGAAGGCGAGATCCCAGCGGTTGCCGAGCCGCAGCACCTTGAGCACGCCGCCTTCCGAAAGATCGCCGCAGATCTGCTGGGCCATGCGGATGCGGACGTGCTCGACGATCTGCTCGGTACGGCGCACATGCGGCGCGATCTCGGCGATGGCCTCGATGATCAGGTGCAGATTGCGGATCGAGACGCGCTCGGCGAGCAGCAGCTTCAGCACCGCCTGCAGGCCGGGATAGGAGATGTGCGTGGTGCAGATCTCGTCGGCCAGCTTGCGGTATTCCTGGTCCTGGCGCTCGAGCAGCGCCTTCATGTCCTTGTAGGACAGAAGCTGCGGTAGGTTGTTGCGGATGACTTCCGAGAGATGGGTCAGAAGCACCGACATGTTGTCGGCGAAGGTGTAGTTCTCCCGCTTCAGATCCTCGGCAAAAGTCTCCATGACGGAATAGGCACGCATGCCGAACGCCGGCTCGCGGATCTCTTCGCCCGGGATATCGGGTACTTCGCGGCTGCCGAGCAGAACCATGATCTCGCCGACACGCATCGAATATTCGGCGACCACCGTGCCGTGCACCTTGATCTGATAGCTCTTCGGCGGGATGGCGAAATCATCGGCGACACGCACTTCCGGCACGACGAATCCGTATTGCTGGGCGAATTTCTTGCGCATCTTGGCCATGCGGAAGACCAGCTCCTGATGTGACACGAGCAGCCGGGTCGACAGCTGCTTGCCGATCAGCAGTTCGATCTCGGCGGTGGCAAGCGAGGCCTTTACCGAGTTCTTCTCTTCCTCGGCCTTGGTCGCCTTTTCCTGGGTCTTCTGCGCCTCCGCCTCGGCGAGGACGCGATTGGCACGCATCGGGATTATGTAGCCGAGGCCGGCCATGCCGCCGGCCAGCGCAAAGAAGGGGAACAGCGGCAGGCCTGGCATCAGGCCGAGCAGCACCAGCAGCGCCGCCGCCACATAGAGCGCGCGCGGATGGGCGCCGAGCTGGCCGAAAACGGCCTGGTTGGTCGAGCCGCGGGTGCCGCCCTTGGAAACCAGCAGGCCGGCGGCGAGCGAAACGATCAGCGCCGGGATCTGAGTGACCAGACCGTCGCCGACCGACAGCTTGATGAACACATCGGCGGCCTGGCCCATGCCCATGCCGTGCCTGATGTAGCCGATGGCGATGCCGCCTACGATGTTGATGGCGGTGATGATGAGCCCGGCGATGGCGTCGCCGCGCACGAACTTCGAGGCGCCATCCATCGAGCCGAAGAACGAGCTTTCTTCCTCCAGTTCGCGGCGGCGCAACTGCGCGGTCTTGTCGTCGATCATGCCGGCGGAAAGGTCGGCGTCGATCGACATCTGCTTGCCGGGGATGGCGTCGAGGGTGAAGCGGGCGCCGACTTCGGCGATACGCGTGGCACCCTTGGTGATGACGATGAAGTTCACCACGATCAGGATCATGAAGACGATGAGGCCGATGACGAAGTCGCTGGCCATCACGAGCTTGGAGAAGCCGGCGATGACATAGCCGGCGGCGTGCGTGCCCTCATTGCCATGCGACAGGATCATGCGCGTGGTGGCGATGTTGAGCGATAGCCGCAGCATCGTGGCGATCAGCAGCACGGTCGGAAATGAGGAGAAATCCAGCGGCCGCTGGATCCACAGCGCCACCATCAGGATCAGCACCGAAAGCGCGATCGAGAAGGCGAGGCCGATGTCGATGAGGAAGGCCGGGATCGGTAGGAACAGCACGGCCAGGATGATGACGATGCCGATCGCGAAGAAGATGTCGCGGCCATTCTTGGCCACCGCGCCGGGCTGGATGCTTTCGCTGATCGCCATATAAGTCCTCGAACCATAGACTGCCGCGCTGGACAGCCCGGCGAGGGTAGCTGGCCAAGCTTGCGCGAGGGTGGGAGAGTGGCTTGACCTGATGTCGCGAAGGAAGGGAATCCATGCTCCTCATCATCGGTACGATCCGCTTGCCCGCCGGAAAGCTGGAGGAGGCAAGGCCGGCCATGGAGGGCATGGTTTTAGCCAGCCGCGCCGAGGATGGCTGCCTCGAATATTCCTATGCGCGCGACGTGCTCGATGCGGGGCTGATCCGGGTCACCGAGGTGTGGCGCGACAGAGCGGCACTCGATGCGCATTTCCGTGCGCCGCATCTTGCCGAGTGGCGGGCGAGCTGGCCGGCGCTTGGCATCGGCGAGCGCAATCTCGTGCTGTATGAAGCCGGCGAGCGCATGCCCACCTGATCGACCGCTGCTCGACTGGACAGCAACCGGCAGACAATCAGGACTTGGACGAAGCGGCCGTGGCGACGCCGACCAGCCAGCGCCTGACGGCGCGTTCTTCCGCTTCCGACAGCCCCTGCGTCAGCTCGTTCTCGATCGCCTGCACGCGCTCGCGGCATTTTTTCAGCAGTGCGCGGCCGCTGTCGCTCAGATCGATGTGCTGGATGCGGCCGTGAACTGCATGCGGCTTGCGCACCAGCGAGCCGGCCCGCTGGAGATTGGCGACGATGACGCTGAGCGTTTGCGGGGTGAGCAGCGCCAGCCGGGCCAGGTCGGCGTTGGAGACGCCGGGGTAGGCGGCAAGCATGGTCAGCGTGGCAAATTGCGGCTGCGTCACGCCGAGATCGCCCAGCGCCCGGTCCATTCTGAGCCGATGCGCGCCGGCCGCCTGTCGAAGCAGGTAGCCGAGATAGCCTTCCTCGCCGCGTTTGCCTTCGCCGGGGGCGGGTATCGACGCATGCGGATTTGGCTTGCGCATAATGTAAGAGCTCTTATATGTTGTTCGTGCGCTGATATTATGACAACAAGGAGCCCATGGCGATGGGTCATCGAATCTTTCTCGCCGGTGCCTCCGGCGCCATAGGCCAGCGGCTGATCCCGCAACTTCTGGCCGCGGGCCATCAGGTGACGGGCACCACGCGTAACGCTGACAAGGCCGCGACATTGCGCGCCCTCGGGGCCGAGCCGGTGGTCGTGGACGTCTTCGATGCCGAGACATTGTTGCTCGCGATGCTTGCCGCCAAGCCTGATATCGTCGTCCATCAGCTGACCGACCTGCCGCCAGGGCTGGATCCGAGCCGGATGGGCGAGGCGGTCGTGCGCAATGCCCGCATCCGCGACGAAGGCACGCGCAATCTGGTCGCGGCCGCCGTTGCGTCCGGTGTCCGGCGCATGGTGGCGCAAAGCATCGCCTGGGCCTATGCGCCAGGCCCGGAGCCGCATGGCGAAGCCGACCCGCTGGATGGCGGCGCGAGTGGCACTCGCGGCATCAGCGTCAGTGGCGTCATCGCCTTGGAAAGGGCCGTTCTCGACGCCCCATTCGCGGGTGTCGTTCTGCGATACGGCCAGCTCTATGGGCCGGGGACGGGAACCCATGCCGCCGCCGGCGCGTCGCCATTGCATGTCGATGCCGCCGCCCATGCCGCACTGCTCGCGCTCGACAAGGGCGCGCCCGGCATCTTCAACGTGGCGGAGCCCAACCAGGCCGTCTCGACGCAGAAGGCGGTCGAGGAACTGGGTTGGCGCGCGGACTTCCGCTTGCCTGCCTGAATTCGGAGACATCGACATGATCGGCAATCAAGCTCGCTTGCGCACCGGCCAATCCCTCATCGCCCTCAGCGCTGTCGGGGTCCTGTTCGCGCTGGCGGCAAAGTGGGCAGGCCTGGACTTCATCGGCACCATGCCGGATGCCATGCACACGCACATGGCGAACGCCGATGCGGACGGCGCTGCCGGAGCACGGCCGAAGACGGTCGTCACGCCGATTTCCTGCGAAAAGCTGCCCAACGTGCCGGGCAAGTCGATCACCACGGTGATCGTGGCATTTCCGCCAAACGGTTTCACGCCTCGCCACCGGCATCCGGGCTCGGTGAGCGCCTTCGTCCTGAAAGGCACGCTGCGGTCGCAGCTGGAAGGTGGTCCCGCCGGTACCTATGGCCCGGGGCAGACCTGGTTCGAGCCGCCCGGCACGGTCCATCTCTTCGCCGAGAATGCCAGTGCCACCAAGCCAGCCGAATTGCTGGCAACGTTCATCGCCGACGATGGTTGCGGGGCGTTGACCATACCGGACTGACGACAGAACCGATTGCCTCTCGATTAGAGGTGGGAAGACCTCACCAGCCGGGGTTTGCGGCCATAATGGCGCCTTTGATGTCGCCATTGTGGTTGTCATGCCGTGCCGCCCGGCGTATCAGGCGGGTCTGCCTTTTTGATATCGGCGAGCCGCCCGAGTGCTTTCCAGAAACCAACCACAAGTCTATGCCCGCCGGCTGCGCGCGGTGCTTCTGAGGTCAATTCCCCTGCTGGAAGCGCGCGGCATCGCCGTCGTCATGCTGGCAGGCGTCGTCGGCGTCATGGCGGGCATACTGGTCACGGCAATGAGCCAGATCGTGCAGGACTTGCACGGGCTGTTGTTCGGCGTTCAGCCCGGTGGCCGGCTTTCCGGCATGTTCTCGCTCGCGAATCCGATGCAGGCACTGATCCCGGCAATTGGCGGCATCCTGCTCGGCTTGAGTGTAATCTGGCTGAGAAAGCGCAGATTCCGGACACCTGTCGATCCGATCGAGGCCAACGCGCTCTATGGCGGTCGCATGTCGCTGACCGATACCTTCATCATCGTCTGCCAGACTATGATCTCCAGCGGTTTCGGTGCGTCGGTTGGTCTGGAGGCAGGATATACGCAGGTTGGCTCCGGCGTGGCGTCGCGTTTGGCGCGGGTGTTCAAGCTGCGCCGGAACGACGTCCGCATCCTCGTCGGCTGCGGGGCGGCCGGGGCCATAGCCGCCGCATTCGACGCGCCGCTGACCGGCGCTTTCTATGGCTTCGAACTGGTCATCGGCATCTACTCGGTCGCCAATGTCGCGCCTGTCATGACGGCCGCGATCTCCGCCTCGCTGACGGCGGAAATGTTCGGGGGCGTGCCGTTTCCGCTCGAGCTTTCAGGGCTGCCGCAACTGACCCCGAGCCAGTATGTGCCGTTCCTGCTGCTCGGACTGCTGGGCGGCGCGGCCTCGATCGCCATCATGCAGTTGGTGACGCTGATCGAGCGCGGTTTCAACAGGATGTCGGTCGATACCTCGCTGCGCCCCCTCATCGGCGGCGTCGTCGTCGGCCTTTTGGGATTGATCACGCCGCAGGTCCTGTCCAGCGGCCATGGCGCCCTGCATCGCGAATTCGCCATGAACTATGGGCTGGCCGTGGTGGCCAGCGTCTTCGTCCTGAAGCTTGCGGCATCCGCGATCTCGCTGGGGTCCGGCTTTCGCGGTGGCCTCTTCTTCGCTTCGCTGTTTCTAGGCGCCCTGCTCGGCAAGGCGTTTGCCGGTGTGATGGCGCTGGTCTCGCCGGCGACCGGCATCGACCCTTCGGTTGCCGCCGTCGTCGGCATGACGTCGCTTGCCGTCGGTGTCGTCGGCGGGCCGTTGACGATGACCTTCCTGGCGCTGGAATCAACCCGCGACCTGACGCTCACCGGGGTGGTTCTGGCCGCCTCGATCATGGCGGCGATCCTGGTGCGCGAGACCTTCGGTTATTCATTCTCGACATGGCGCTTCCATCTGCGCGGCGAGACGATCCGCAGCGCCCACGATGTCGGCTGGATGCGCAGCCTCACCGTCGGCTCAATGATGCGCAAGGACATCAAGACCATCGATGCCGCGACGACGCTTGCCGCCTTCCGCGAGCAAATTCCGCTCGGTTCGGCCCAACGCGTCATCGCCGTCGACCCGGGCGATCAGTATGTCGGCGTGCTGATCGTGGCCGAACTGCACAGCGATCCCGCCGGCGGCGAGGTCCCGGTGCGCGATCTCGCCCAGTACAAGGATGCCGTCCTGGTGCCAAGCATGAACGTGCAGACCGCCGCCGAGACGTTCCAGCGCGCCGGCGCTGAGGAACTGGCCGTCGTCGAGGATTTCACCGACCACATCGTGCTCGGTCTGCTGACCGAGGGCCATCTGATGCGGCGCTATGCGGAGGAACTCGAAAAGGCACGCCGGGACCTCTCGGGCGAGGGATAAGACTTCTCGCCACGCGTCCCCTCGTCAATCGGCGGCTTGCTCACGTGACCCTTCCGACTTGCCGGCTGGCCCAGCGAGTTGCGCAGTGCTGGCGCCCATTCACGGCTTGCCACATGTACAGTGGTACTGTACAGCCTGTTAAGTGCGGTGAGGAGACGGCATGATCAAGGGGTCCGACAAGGTTTCGGTAAAGACGCGCGACGCACCGGCCGCGACGCATGCCCACCAAGTGCTGGGCATGCGCATCAAGAGCCTTCGCCTCGCCCGCAGGCTATCCCTGCGCGAGCTTGCGGAAGCAACCGGGACGAGCGCCAGTTTCATCAGCCAGCTCGAACGCGGCCTGACAGGAGCCAGCACCGCCTCGCTCAACCAGATGGCTTCAGCGCTCGGCGTCAGCGTCGCCATGCTGTTCGAGGAAAGCACCGCACAAAATCATGGCGTTCTGAGGCGAAGCGAGCGGCCGAGCCTGCCGCCCAGCGACGGCTGCCGCAAGATGCTGCTGTCGCGCCCGCCACTGGGCGACATGGAGGTGTATGTCGGGGAATTCGACATTGGCGGCTCGACCGGGCCTGATCGCTACACCCATGGGGACGCGCACGAGATGCTCGTCGTGCTGCGCGGGGTCGTCGAGGTCTCGCTTGGCGAGGCGCGCCACGTGCTCGAGGAGGGCGACAGCATCGAATACACGACCTCGACACCGCATCGCTCAGAGAACATCGGCAGTGGCCGAGCCGAAGTGATGTGGATCATCGCGCCGCCGACCTCGGTGCGCGCCGAACTCGATCAATACACGGCCTGGAAACCGCTCGCGGCCAGGTAGATCCAATCCAATGCGGACATCAATGGGAGAATGACAATCATGCAGAAAACGAAGGCCTTGTATCTCGGCGCCGTGATGGCGCTTGGTATGCTGGCAACCGGAGCGTTCGCGCAGGATAAGCCGGTCGCTTGAGCACGGCGCTGCGCATTGCCGGCGCGACGGTGACGGCGCCGCGCCGGATCGCCGGCGAAGCCAACCCGGTCATGTTGCTGCGCCCCGAAAAGCTCGCCATCCGCCGGCCCGGCCAGGACGCGGCAGGCACCACCAACCGGCTGCCGGGGACGATCGCGGAAGCCATCTATCTCGGCTCGGGATCGAAATACGAAGTCAGGCTCGCCGACGGCTCCATGGCGATCGTGCGCTCGCCGCTGACCGGCGACAGTTTCGGCCTTGGCGACAAGGTGGAACTCTGCTTCGACGGTGCCGACGCCAAGCTTCTGGCCGACGACAGCTCGGCCGACGCGACGCTAACCTGATCCAGTCAATTCGAAAGTCATCCCATGCAAGCCAAGCGCAATGGCGACATATCGTTCTGGTATGCGGATCTGGGAGGGGTTCCCGCGCCCCGGCCACCGTTGCCTGGCGATACCGAGGCCGATGTCGCGATCGTCGGCGCCGGCTATACCGGCCTGTGGACCGCCTATTATCTGAAGAAGGCGAGGCCCTCGCTGCGCATCGCTCTGATCGAGCGCGAATTTGCCGGCTTCGGCGCTTCGGGCCGCAATGGCGGCTGGCTGTCGGGTGGATTTTCCTGGTCGCGCGAAAAATATCTCAGGACCTCGACCCGGCAAGGTGTCAGCGCCATGCAGGCGGCCATGGCGGGCTGCGTCGACGAGGTGATCCGGGTGGCGAGCGAGGAAGGGATCGATGCCGATATCCGCCGGGTCGACAATCTGACGGTGGCCACCAACCCGGCGCAGCTCGAACGCGCGCGCGAGGAGTGCGAAACGATACGGGCCTGGGATGTCGACCCGACCCGCGTCGAGATGCTGGATCAAGCGGCGACGCGGGCGCGCATCAACATCCGCAATGTCATGGGCGGTTTCGTTGTCCACGGCCAGGCACGGGTGCAGCCGGCCAAGCTGGTGCGCGGGCTTGCCGCCGCCGTCGAGCGGCTGGGTGTGCCGATCTACGAGCAGACGACGGTGACGGCCATTGCCAAGGGCAGCGTGACGACGAATCGCGGCACGGTGCGGGCGGAAACGATCATCCGCGCGACAGAGGGATTCACTGCCGGCATTCCCGGCGAGGAACGGACCTGGCTGGCGCTCAACAGCGCGCAGATCGTCACCGAGCCGCTGTCGCCGGAGCTTTGGCGCCAGATCGGCTGGGAGGGCCACGAGCTTCTCGGCAACGCCGCCCACGCCTATTGCTATGCCCAGCGCACGCGCGAGGGGCGCATCACCATGGGCGGGCGCGGCGTTCCCTACCGCTATGGCTCGCGCACCGACGTCAACGGGCAGACGCAGCAGGCCACGATCGACCAGTTGCACCAGATCCTGACGACGCTGTTGCCGCAGACGGCGAACTGCCGCATCGAGCATGCCTGGTGCGGCGTGCTCGGCGTGCCGCGCGACTGGTGCACGACTGTCGGCCTCGATCCCGCGACCCGCATCGGCTGGGCCGGCGGCTATGTCGGGCTTGGCGTGTCGAGCTCCAATCTTTCCGGCCGCACGCTTGCCGACCTGATTCTCGGCCAGGAGACGGAACTCACGAAGCTGCCCTGGGTCAACCGCAAGGTCAGGCGATGGGAGCCGGAGCCGTTCCGCTGGCTCGGCGTGCATTCGATGTACCAGCTCTATCGCGTCGCCGACGGGCGCGAAGCCGCCGGGCTTGCGCATACGTCGAGATTGGCCGCGCTCGCCGACAGCATCACCGGCCACTGATGATGGAGACCAGTTTGATCGACCTTTCGACCTTCCACGATCTCGCCAACGCCGACATCGGGGCGTTCTCACCCAAGCCGACCTCCATCGAGGGAAATCAGGTCGAGGCGGCGCGCTCGCTTTTCCAATCGCCGGACGGGACCGTCGACATTGGTATCTGGGAATGCACGCCCGGCCGCTTCACCGCCGACCGCACGGGGTCATCGGAGATATGCCATATCATTTCGGGGTGGGTCGAGGTGAGCCGCGCCGACGGCGAGGCGCGCGAACTGGGACCAGGCGACCTTCTCGTGCTGCCACGGGGATGGAAGGGCGAATGGCGCATCCGAGAGACCACACGCAAGCTCTACATGATCCAGTCGGCGGGCTGATCGACTGATGCCAGCCAGACAGGGTCAGTGCTCGATCGGGCCCTTGGCCATCACCAATGCCGTGCCGGCGGTGGTCGGACGCTCGATGACGCGGCGCACGCGCGGCGGCTCGTCGCCGCTGTGCAGCGCCCGCAAGCGCTCGCCGACCATGGCGTCGGCATGGGTGATGCGGCCATTGTGGCGCACATATTCGAGCCAGGTCGGCGTGTGGTAGTGCTCGATCCACACCGAGGGATTTTCGAGATCGCGCGCCAGTGTCCAGTTGCGGGCGCCGTCGCGGCGGCGGATGCGGCCGCGTTCGGCCATGGTGGCGAGGAATTCCGCCTCGTCCTCGTGCCGGATGACGTATTCGATCATGATGGCGATGGGACCGCTGCGCGGCTTCAGGTCGAGGGCGAGATGCGGCTCCTTGAAGCGGTTGAGCGGGTCGAGGTTCAGCACCTGCTGTTGCGGCAACGGCAGGACAAGGCCGATGGCGCCGCCGGCCAGCATGGCGATGGCGGCGGCAATCAACGCCGTCTCGGCGCCGTGCGCATCGGCGACGACACCCCAGATCCAGCTGCCCAGCGCGATGCCGCCGAAGGTCGCGGTCTGGTAGACTGACAGAACCCGGCCGACCACCCAGCGCGGCGTCGCCATCTGCACGGTGACGTTGAAGTGCGAGAGCGCGATCACCCAGCAGGCGCCGCCGACCAGCAGGCCGATTGACGTCTGCCAGGCGTGATGGCTGAGCGCCGCATTGAAGGCGCAGACGGCGAAGCCGGCGAAGGCACAGCGCACCATCGTCTCGCTGGAAAGCAACTGCCGCAGCCGCACGCTGATCAGCGCGCCGCCGACGGCGCCGATGCCGAAGGAGCCCAGCATGATGCCGTAGGTCAAGGCATCGCCCCTGACGACGTCGCGCGCGACCAGCGGCAAGAGCGCCAGGACCGCGCCGGCGCTAAAGCCGAAGGCAGCGCCCCTGACCAGCACCTTGCCGATATTGGGCGACATGGAGACATAGCGCAAGCCTGCACCCATGGCTGCACCCAGCGACTCGCGCGGCAAGGTCGATACCGGCACGTCCGGCTTCCAGCGGGCCATTACGATGATGAGGCCGATATAGCTCACCGCGTTCGCCGCGAAGGCGGCCGCGGCGCCGGCGGCCGCGACGACGATGCCGCCGATCGCCGGACCGACGCTGCGCGTCAGGTTGAAGCCCATGGAGTTCAGCGCAACGGCCGCGGGCACCTTGTTGCGGGGAACCATGTCGCCGACGGAGGCCTGCCAGGATGGGCTGTTGAGTGCCGTGCCGCTGTCGATCAGGAAGGTGAAGGCAAGCAGCGTCCAGGGCGTGATGAGGCCATACCAGGTGAACACCGTCAGAAGCACCGAAACGACCAGCATGAAGGTCTGCGCCACCAGCATCACCTTGCGCCGGTCGAAGCTGTCGGCAATGGCGCCGGCGACAAGCGCGAACAGCATGATCGGCAAGGTCGTCGAGGCCTGGACCAGCGCGACCTGATAGGGCGAGGTGGCGATCGTGGTCATCATCCAGGCGGCGCCGACGCCCTGGATCAGGCCACCGAAATTGGAAACGAGACTTGCCGACCAGACGGCGCGGAAAATGCCATGCCGGAACGGCGCCAGCGCCGAAACGCCTTCGCTGTCCGGTTTCTCGTCGATCATGGATGGGTTCCTGCCAGAGCGTGCTGATCCTTGCGGTTTCTCCGCATCGTTTGCCGAAACTATGGCATTGTGCCGCAAAGGGCGAACGTCATGCGCGGAAGATCATGGTCCAACAAGGGGATAGAGGAGGGCCAGCTTTGCTTGCGGCGGGCCGGGCTCGTCTGCGCGCAGCACGCCTTGCATGCCCGCGGTGAATTCGGCCGATAGCCGGAGCCGGCTTTTTCGAGCCATCACGTTCTGAAGCGGTTTTCGGCGGCTTTCTTCAGAACCCGTTCTGGATGCGCTGAAAGATGACGTTGGTGAAGGCCGATATCTGGCCGCCAATGAACGGGCCGGTGAGCGCCACCACCAGCATGATGGCGACGATCTTCGGCACGAAGGTCAGGGTGATTTCCTGGATCTGCGTCAGCGCCTGGATGAGGGCGATGCCGATGCCGACCGCCATGGCGACCAGCACCACCGGAGCGGACGCGGTCAGCACCGTCCACACCGCGTACTGGACGATGTCGAGGGCGTCGGCCTCGTTCATGCGGGCGGCTGGCCTAGCTTGCCGGCTTGATCGACACGCCTGGGCCGACGGGGACCGTGGTGCCATCTTGCAGCACCGCGATCAGTCCCCTGCTGGCGAGCGTCACCGAAGCCACTATGCCGGTCGTCTTTCCGTCAGCCGACGTGATCGAGCGGCCGATGATCGCATCGGCCTGCGACAGCGCGGAGGACTGCATGATCTGGTCGAGCTTGGTGTTGGTCTGCACGGATTGCTCGACCTGCGAAAAGGTGGCGAGCTGGGCGACGTATTGCGTCGAATCCATCGGCTTGGTCGGATCCTGGTTCTTCATCTCGGCGATCAGAAGCTTCAGGAACGACTGGTAGTCGACCGCCGTCTTGGAGGTCGACGTGGTGGTCGAATTGGCGCCAACAGGTATCGTCGTCGTCATGTCCACGGTCATCAGTAGCTTGCTCCCACGGCCAGCGGGCGCGGTGCGCCCAGAACATCGTCATTGCCGCCAAGGGCGCGGCGTTCGAGAGGATAGAGCGAACGGATCGCCTTCAATGCCTCGTAAATATGATCCTCGCCGACCATACGGTCGATTTGCTTCAGTGCGCTGCAGATCTCGGCGTCCTCGAAACTCGCGATGAGCAACGGCAGCGAACGGCGGAACATTTCGCGGGCGTCATCAGCGCCGGCCGGGTTGATCAGCATGACCTGCACGATGAAATAAAGCTGCCTGAGCGGCGTCGACGCCTGGTCGGCCTGGATCACATGGCCTTCGAGCAGGAACTGCACGTCGTTCATCAGTTCGATTGTGACCTTGCGGTCGACGCGGATGACCGCGCCGTTGATGTAGATCTTCTCATTGGGCTTCAGCGATATCTTCAGCGTGTTGGTCATTGAATGCCGTCGCGTATGATCTGGGACACTTCGATCAGCCCCTCGAAATTGTTGGTGCGGCCCTGGCGGATATCCTCCGCCTCGCGCAGCAGCCAAAGGCCGATGGAAATCAGGTTGGCGCGCAATTCCTTGGGAAGTGCATTGTCGCTGGAGCCAAGATCCTCGACGAAGATTGTCCAGACGCGGTTGGTGAAATTCAGCGCCTCGATCGCCTCCATCGAATCCTGCCCGGCCGTGGCGGCCGCCGACAGCATGTTGATCGAGCGGGTCAGGAGTTCGCGCTCACGGTCCTTGGCGTCGGAGACGGAGGTGCTCTGGACGTCGGCGTAGGAGAATTGGTACATCGTCGGCTCTACCGTTCCGCTGGAAGTTGTCAGGTCAGGTAATTCAACAGGCTGAGTTGCTGCAGACGCGCCGTCAGGGCGAAGGACGTCTCGATATGCTGTGTCAGATCCGCGACTCTGGTGGCGGCCGTGGCCGGGTCGACGGCTTCGAGGTCGAGGATATGGCGTTCGAACAGATCGATCTGCGTCTTCATGCGGTCGCTGGCATCGGAGACGCGCTTCTGCACGATGCCGGTCTCCGACTGGACCTGGGCGATGCCGCTCAGCGCCTCGCCGACCAGTGTCTGCGAGTGGGTGACGATGCTGTCCTTCGCCGCCCGGCTGATGTTGCTGGACATCAGGCTAGAGACCATCGCCGCGGCCATGGCGAGCTTCCTGATGCCGTCGCTGTTGGCACTGGTCGAGGTTTCGGTGGTTTCGTTGAGCGCGATGCGGCTGACGATCTGCTGGTCGGTGGCGTTGGACATGTTGGTCTGCCAGCCCGCGCCGAGGAACTGCGGCGCGACGTCGTTGGTGATGAAATCGTCCATCTGGGCGGCGGTGATATTGGCTGCGGCGGGATCGTTTGGGGTGAAGCCGAACTTGGCCACGAAGGAGGCGTCGAAGGCGGCCTTGGCCGCCGAGCCGGTGGCCGTGAAATCGTTGATCGGTTTCACGTCCGTGTTGGTGCCGGCAAACAAATATTCGCCGTTGACGCTGGTGTTGAGGATCGAGGTCAGCTGCTGGAGTGTCGTCTGGCCGGTCGACTGGGTCAGGCTGTTGGAGTTGTCGCCCGACGACGCGGTGGTCAGGGCGGACAGGAAGGTCTGCGCCACCCCGGAGAGCTGGCCGAGCGACGTCTGCGTCGACGCAAGCCTCGCGGTGACCAGCCCGTTGGAATCAACGATCACGTTCAGCCGGTCGAGGTCGCGCGAGAAGGTGACGGACTGGGCGGTGCGTCCGCCCAATGCCAGTCCGACATCGGCGACCCTGCCGGTCGAGGATTCTTTCGTGGCTTTGACGAGGTCGGCCTGCATGCGCATCTGTTGATAGCGCATGGCATTGGTGAGGGCAGCCGAAGAGACTGAAGTCATGGATTATCACACCGCGTTCAACAGGGCCGTCATCATGTCGTCGACGGTCTTCATCATCCGGGCCGATGCCTGATAGGTATGTTCGAGGTCGAGCATCAGCGACATTTCCTGATCGACATTGACGCCCGTCGCATTGGATAGCGCCTCGGAGCTGCGCTGTGCCAGCGCTTCCTTCGCGTCGGCTGCGGTCGAAGCCTGCTGGCGCATGCCCTGCAGCCAGCCGATCGAATTGGCAGCGTAGTCGGAAACGCTTGATGTCGCCGAAATGCCCGCGGCGGGGTCGAACGTCATCGGCTGGTCGAGCCGGTCGCCATAGGCAACCAGGAGGCTGGAATAGGAAGCGCCGCCGCTGGTGTTGGCGACATAGGCCGCACCGTTTGCGCCGCCGTCGCGCAGCAATGTCGGACTGCCGCCGGCGCTCGGATCCATCGCCGCATTTATCCTGATCGTGCCGGCCAGGCCATTGACCAGCGTGCCCGCGGCCGGCACCGCCGGCGCGCCGGACCAGGTGAACAGGCCGGCCGCGTTGGGCATCGACGGCGCGGTTTCGGCAAAGGCCGTGATCAGGCCGCGCGCGGTCTCGTCGAGCTGGCCCTGCATGGTCGAGGCGACGCCGTCGCGCAACTGCAGCAGGCCGGCGAGCTTGCCGCTGGCGGTGGTGTTGCCGCCGCTTCCCGCCGAGACCGGCACATTGTCGATGTAGATGGTGTTCCCGGGGGCGCCGGCGGCATAGCCGGCGGCCGGCGTGAAGCTCACCGTGCGCGGTATCGTCTCGAACAGCGTGGTGCCGTCACCCGTGGTGATGACCATGTCGTTGTCGCCGCGCGTGAAGGTCGATATCGGAACATAGTCCGCGATCTTCTTCAGCAGCGCGTCGCGCTGGTCGAGCGCATCGGAAACATCGGTGCCGGAACGGGTTCCGGATATGACCGCCTGGTTGGCGTCCTGGAACTGGCCGAGCAGCGAGTTGAGGTCCTTGACCGCCGTGTCGATCTGGCCGTCGGTCTGGGTGCGGAAATCCTGAATGGCCTTGGAGCCTTCATTCAGGGAGCGCACGACCTGCTTGGCCGCGTCGATGACGCTGGAGCCGAGATTCTGGTTGGACGGCGAGGTGGCGTAGAGCTGCAGCGCCTGCTGCAGATTGGCGATGGCGGTCGAGGGCGAGGACGCATTGTCGACGCCATTGACCGAAACGTTCAGCTGATCCATGCCGCTGTAGAGAGCGTTCTGGCCGCTATAAGCCGACAAGGCACTGAGATTCTGCCGGAAGAGCAGGTCGTTGGCGACGCGCTGGATATCAACCGAACGCGCGCCGGGCGCCGTGCTGGTGACGACGGCGATGCGGCGCGCATAGTCCGGATTGGAGGCGTCCGAGACGTTGCGCGTGACAACGCTGGTCTGACGCGCGGTACTCATAAGCGCCGATTGGGCGATGCTCAATGCGGAAGATAACGACATGCTGGTCTTTCACGGGCCGTGCCCGGTTTATCTCTTCAGGTTGACAAGGACGTCCATCAGGTCGGAACCGGTCTGGAAGACTTTCGAATTGGCCGTGTAGCTGCGCTGCGCCGCGATCATGTCGGTCAGTTCCTCGGCGATATCGACGTTGGAATTCTCGAGCGCGCCGGAGATGATCGAACCGGCCTTGCCTTCATTGGCAAAGCCGACGCGGATCGCGCCGGAATCGGTGCCTTGCGCATAAACGTTGCCGGGCAGGGCCTTGAGTTGGTCCGGGCTTTGCACGTCGGCCAGTGGGATCTTGTAGAGCGGCTTGGTGGAACCGTCCTTGTACTGGGCGTAGATGGTGCCGTCCTTGCTGATCTGGACCTTGTCGATGGTGCTGGGCGCGTTGCCGTTGACCTGGGCGTCGGAAACCGTGAAGCCTGTGCCGAGCTGCGTAAGCTTGGACAGGTCGAGATTGAGGCTGGCGCCGTTGGGCACGGTAAATGAAACGCTGGTGGGCGTGCCGGTGAGCTTGCCGGTCGTGGTGTCGAATGTCAGGTTGGCCGTGCCGAGCGCGCCGCCAGTGTAGGGGAACGATGTTCCAGGCGTCGCCGTCGACTGATCGAAAACCGCGACCTGCCAGGTGCCGGTACCCGTATTGGTGAAATAGACGTCGAGCAGCTTCTTGTTGCCGAGGTTGTCATAGGCGACCATCGACGATTTATTGGTGTACTGCGCGGTGGTGGCGTTGGCGCCGGGCAGGTTGGCGGCGACGACCGGTGTCGCGCCTGCCGGCAGATTGCCGCTGAAAGTGCCCAGGGTGCTCGGCGTTGCCGTCAATCCCTGGTCGGAGATGACGACCGGCTCCAAGCCTTCGAAGCCGTTCACAGTCGCCGCCGGCGTGCCATTGGCGTAGCTGTAAGCCATCAACTGGAAGCCGGCCGCGTTGACCAGCCTGCCCTGTGCGTCGGGAACGAAGGCGCCTGCGCGGGTCAGGAAAGGCGTGCCGCTCGGATCCTGGACGACGAAGAAACCATCACCGCTGACGGCAAGGTCGGAGACGGAAGTCGTATACTGCAGCACGCCCGGATCGCTCACCGCCTGCCGGATCGTCGTGGTGACGCCACCGGAATTGTAGGCGCCCCCCGTCGACGGCATGATCAGGGTCGAGAATTCGGCCGAGGACCGCTTGTAGCCGGTGGTGTCGGAATTCGCGATGTTGTCGGCGGTTGTCGACAGGCGGTTGGCCTGGGCGTTCATGCCGGAAACGCCGGTCCGCATCATTCCGTAGAGGCTCATCGAGATGTCTCCGCAATATCCATGCCACTGGCGGCGAGGCTACGCGTCCTGTCTTGCGCGAGGCTGGCGCGGCGCGGCATCAGAAGACAAGCCGGTAGCCGAGGAAGCGTTTGGAATCGATCGGGTCGGTGCCCAGCTTCTCGCGCAGCTTCTTGCGCAATTTGCTGATGTGGCTCTCCACCACGTTCTCCTCGACCTCTTCGTCGAAGATTCCGTAGATGGCGTTGAAGACCTGGGTCTTGGTGACGCGTCGGCCGCGGTTGCTCGCCAGATATTCGAGGATGCGGCGTTCGCGGCGCGGCAGGGGCAGCGGCTGGCCGTCGATCTCGGGGTCTCGGCCGTCCATGAAGATGCGCATCGCGCCGATCTCGGTGTAGGCGACATCCTCATGGGCGCGCCGGCGGATGGCGGTGATGCGGGCCAGGATCTCTCTGATATGGACGGGCTTGCGGATGACGTCGTCGACGCCGCTCTCGAACAACCGCAGCGTGTTTTCCAGTGAATGCTGCTCGCTCAGCGCAATGACCGGTGCGCCGGTGCGGTCGCGGATCTGGCGCGGAGAGATGGCGCCCTCGCGGCAGTCGCCGATCAGGAAGGCCCGCACCGATCGCAGGTCGGTGTCGGCGGCCGAGTTGACCCACTCGCCGAATTCGCCTGGAGCGAAGCCCGCGCAGGCGACGCCCTCGCGATCAAAAAGTGAATTGTATCCCTCAGTTACGAGCTCTCGCTCGTCAACGATCACGATCATCGGCCCCGCCTCCGAATCAGCACATTTGCCCCGTGGGGAAAGGCCTAACCGTTGGCGGGAATCCTGAACAACCGTCATTTCTTGTAACTAGTTTCTTGGGAGTCCGGATCGTGCCGGTTGCATTAGCGAGCAGCCAGATATGCTTACGGGGGGAAGCTCTGGGTAAGTCAAAACGGCAAGCCCTGAGCAGCACTACAGGTGCATCAGGAGCAGAAAATACGCTTAAGGGTTGCAGAAGGCGCGGGCGTTGGTTGTCCATTTGCCGAAACCGGTGGCAACCATATTGGCGATCACCCTGCAGACATAGACCTTCTGCGCCGGGTCGTTGTCGGGGCCTGCATGGTAGCGGGCGACGGCCATCGACCAGGTCTCGTGGCGGGCATGTAGACTGGCCAGGAAACGCGCGGCATAGTCGACGTTCTGGCGCGGGTCGAGCATATCCTCGACGCTGCGGAAGTGCGAGGAATGATAGTGGTGGTTGATCTGCATGCAGCCGAGATCGATCAGCGTCTTGCCCTCGCGCTGGGCATTGGCGAAGGTGGCAAGCGCTTCGGCCCGGCTCCTTGGAAAGATCGCTTTTCCTTCTACATTCAATGCATTAGGCTGAAGACTGCCTTTCTTGCCCGTCTCGGTCAAGCCGACGGCATAGAGGATGCCGGCAGGCACGCCATAGCGATCGGCAGCGCGCAGGATCTCGGGCTCGCAGGGGTTGGTGGCGGCGAGGGCGCTGGTTGCGAGGCTAGATAAACATATCGCCGCCAGCGCGCTCGCGAGATGGCGAAGCGGCGCGGCCGTGGGCTTGCGCGTCATCATGATTACCCCTTGCGGACTGCTGGCCCGGTTGCTGACCGCCAGCTCCGCCGTTGCCGCCACTGGAGTTTCCGGTCTGAAAGGCGGACTGGTCGCGGCCAGGCGTGGCGGTGAGCGGGGCGGTCGCATCCGTCCGGACCGCAGCTGGAACTGCTACTGAAGGTTGCATGATGGTGACCTTATCAACCTCGAAGCCCAGCCCGCGCAGCGACTTTACGATTGCCTCGCTGTCGCTGGAAAGCCGGCGATAGGCGTCGTGTGTTTCGGGCTTCAATTCAATCGAGAGTTGTTCTCCCGAGAGGCGAAGATGGGCGGTAACCATGCCCAGCTCCGCCGGGTGAAGTTCGATCTTCAACACATGTGTCGGAACGGCAACAGAACCGACCATCTGGGTGGTCGCGGAGCCGGTCGAAAACGCATGTTGCGGACCAACATCGGCCGCTACGGCGTTGATTACGTTGAGGGCTGCCTGGCTCATCGGCGCCTGCGGCGGGGCGGGGAAGCTGCGCTCGGAAACCACGTCGACGCGCGCCTGGCCCGGGAGCTGTTTTCCCGGCTCCGACCGCAACGAGGACTGGACGGCGGCGATGGACTTCAGTTGCGGCGCCGCCTGCTTCTGTTCGACGCCCGGCACATCGGCGGTTGTCGTCTCGGGCAGGGGGCCAGCCGCGATTGCATTGTCACGCCGCGGCGCGCCGGTGCCGGCGCTCGCGTCGCGGCCCGATTGGCCGTCGAGGTTCTTCAACGGCCCGTGCACGAGTGAGACCCGCTCGGGCTTCGGCATCGGTTCTAGGTCGTCGTGCCCGGCGACGGATGTCGCCCGATAGGCTTTCGAGAGGAGCTGCCCATCGAGCGCCGGTTCCTGTCCGGCCCCGCTTGCGTCGGCTGACTTGGCCGATGTCGAGAAATGGCGCAGGTCATGCAACGCCATCAGCAAAGGCAGATGATCGTCGAGCGGCGTTGCACCGGCGTCGGTCGCCGGCGTTTCGGTATCGGCGTCCTTGTCCGCCTCAACGCCCTTGCCGTCCTTCATGGATTTCGCTGCCGTCGATCCGGTGGAGGTGGTCCTCACCCTGCCTGCCGGCGTCGGCTCGTCCTCCCCTACCTGTGCCGCCAAGCCGGCGGCAAGCTTGCTCCAGCGCGGATCGCGCCCGCCTACCTCGGTCGTCGGCTGCTTTTCCGCATGGCCTGCGGCGCCATGCACCATCTTGCCGAAGCCAGCATCATCCTTCTTGCCGGGGGCGGCCGGCTGCTCCGCCGTGCGCGCGGCGGTAAATCCTGGCAGGGCCGGGCCGAGGCGGGCTGTCATTTCGGGGCGGCTCCAAGCATCTGGTCTATCAGGTCGAGCTGTCGACGGGTTTTCATCATGGCGGCGTCGGTTGGATCGGTGGTGTCGGGAGTTGCAGAAGCCGCCGGCGCCGATGCCGGCAGGACCGTCGCCGAATCGGCTGAAGGCGGCGACGCGCTCGTTACGGCCGCGGCCCCGCCGGATGGCGGCGATGGCTGGGATGGCGAGGTGGCGGGCTGTTCGGAGACGGCACCCTCGACGGGCGGCAATCCGGACTCGTCGGCGGTCTGCGTGGCGGCCTTAGACTTGGGCTGCGGTGCAAGTGGTGCAGAGGCCGGAGTCGCGGCCGGAAGGGAAGCAGGCGGGGCAACCACCTCACCGGCGATCGCCTGAGCGGCGTCGAGCAGGGCACGGTCACCGTCAGACAGTTTGCTGCGATCGATCTTGCCGAGCTTGATGCGGACATCCTCAATCGTACCGGAAGTCACCGTGGACAGGCTCGAGTAAAGCTCGGCGCGCGGATCGCCCTGATTGGTGTTGCCGTCGCGGCCCTGCTCGGCCCGCGCGGAGGCGAAGGCCGACAATTCGCTGAGGCCGTCGATGGCGGCGCGGCGGGCGATGCGCAGATAGATTACCTTCTCGCGCTCGGGATCCATCATCGAGGTGATGTCGGCGAGCTTGTCGTGGCTTATCGACATATGCAGCGCGATGACGCCGGAGACGAAGGAATCGGCGAACTGGCTGGCATAGGGCGAATAGAGATAGCGCTCGACATATTGGGTGGAAGCACGCGCGAATCGTGCGGCATCGCCCCTGGCCACGGCGATGCCGACCGAACGCCGCAGGGCCGCTTCCTCGACCAGCGTGCCGGGGCTGAGCAGCTTTGCCTCATCGAGCAATGTGAGCGCCATCACCGGGTCATCCGTCGCCATCAGCGATCCTTTGACCAAGGCAAGAAAAGCGCCGAGGTCGCTGGGCAGCGTCATAGGATCGATGGGCCTCAAGACTTCGATCGCTCCGGCGGGCCGGCCAACCAGATAGTTTATGACGCCCTTGGCGATTGAGAGATCTTGGGCATCCACGGACTTGGCGCGAGAAACCGCCGCCTCGACGGTCACCGGATTGCCGCCGCTCATGCCGTAGACCAGGAGTGCTCGAAAATTCCTGGGGTCCTTGAAGTCCTCCGCATCCGCTTCGCGCAACCGGGTATCGATCATCTCGAGCAGCTTGGACTGCATCGGCATGGCGGCGTGATCGCCGGCGGCGATGCGGTCCTGGACCAGCTGCAGCGAGCGCACCAGCTGGTAGG
>NZ_PNOT02000345.1 GCF_002879535.1 Mesorhizobium intechi | reverse complement strand
ATAGGGGGGCGCGCGTCTGTCCGATCCGTCGGGCAGACGCGCAAGGAGGAAACATGGCGAAGGTCCCGGTTCAATTCACGCTGAACGGCTCTGAAAAGGCCGAATTCATCGACAGCGGCACGACGCTGCTCAACGCTCTGCGCGACAAGATCGGCGACACCTCGCCGAAGGGCGGCTGCCACCAGGGCACATGCGGCGCCTGCTCGGTCATCATCGACGGCGAACTCAGGCTCTCCTGCCTGACGCTGGCCGAAACCTGCGATGGCGCCACCATCACCACGACATCCGGCCTCGCCGAAGGCGGCGTCCTGCATCCGCTGCAGCGCGCCTTCCTCGACACCTTCGCCGCGCAATGCGGCTTTTGCACGCCGGGCATGATCATGGCCGCCAAGGTGCTGCTCGACCACACGCCAAACCCCAGCCGCGATGAGGTGGTGGAGGCCCTGTCGGGCAATATCTGCCGGTGCACCGGCTACGAGCCGATCATCAAGGCGGTGCTCACGGCGGCCCGTGCCAATTCGCAGAACGTGGCCTGAGGGACGCAAGGATGGAACTGCGCAAGAACTACTTCGCCGATGTCCGCAACGACGACCTGCACGAGATCGGCCAGCCCCGACCGCGTTCGGATTCGCCTGGCCATGTTACCGGCAAGACCGCGTTTTTCGCCGACCGCACCTTTCCCGGCATGCTGCACTTGAAGATGGTGCGCAGCCCGCACCACCACGCCCGCATCCGCTCGATCGACACATCCGAGGCTGAGAAACATCCGGGGGTCGTCAAGGTGCTGACCGCCAAGGACGTACCGCACAACGTCTACACCATCCTGATCCTCATCCAGATCGGCCCTGAGGACGAGACGGTGCTGGCCGACGGCAAGGTGCGCTGGAAGGGCGAGGCCGTGGTGGCGGTGCTGGCCGAGACCGAGCGCGCCGCGCAGGAGGCCGCCGCCAAGGTCAAGATCGACTACGAAGTGCTGCCGGCCGTCTTCGACATGGAGGAAGCACTGAAGCCCGGCGCGCCGCTGGTCAACGAATATCACGGCCAGAACCATTACCTCTATGACAGCGGCGAGTGCCGCAAGGTACGCTTCGGCGATGTCGAGGCGGGCTTCGCCGGCGCCGACCACATCCTGGAGCAGAGCTACCAATCCTCGCCGATCGAGCATGCGCCGACCGAGACCACCGGTTGCGTGGTTGCGCCCGAAGGCAATGACCGCTTCACCTGCTACACCAACACGCAGGCGATGTTCTTCACCCTCGACAACACCTCGATCATCCTGCAGATGCCGGGCAGCAAGCTGCATTTCGTCGGCGGCACGGTCGGCGGCGGTTTTGGTGGCAAGGTCGACGTCATCGTCGAGCCGATCGCCATCCTCGGCGCCAAGCTCACCGGCCGGCCGGTCTCCTTTGTTTACAGCCGCGAAGAGGAAATGCAGATATCCTCGCCTCGCGCGGCCGAAAAAGTCGTCATCAAGGACGGCGTCATGAAGGACGGCCGGATTGTCGCCCGAAAGGTTACCGGCTACACCGATGCCGGCGCCTATTCGCGCCACTCGCCCTATGGCGCGCAGAAGGGTGCCGGACACTATCCCGGCCCCTACACCATCCCCAATGTCTGGATAGACACCTATTGCGTCTACACCAACCGCACGCCGTCCTCGGCAATGCGCGGCTTCGGCGTGACCATCGGCGACTTCGCGCTGGAGGTGCAGATGGACAAGCTGGCGCGGCTGATCGGCATGGACCCGCTCGAATTCCGCTTCATCAACGCCTATCGCGACGGCGACATGAAGGCGCATCGCCAGCCGACGGAAGGGGCAGCACTCATCGAGTGCATGCAGGAAGCCTCGCGCGCCGCTAACTGGCCGGTAGCGGAGAAATTCATGGCGATGTCCTCCTACAAGAAGGGAGCCTGATATGGCGATCCGGCGCGGGCGCGGCGTTGCCGCGATCAACTATCCCACCGGCATGAATCTCGGCGGCGACCCGACCCAGGCGCTGGTGCATTCGACGCCGACTGGCAATTTCATGGTGACGCTGTCGTCGGTCGATCTCGGCCAGGGCATGAAACAGATCATGGCGCAGATCTGCGCGGAGACCATCGGCGTGCCGACCGACCGAGTCGTCGTCGACACCGCCGACACCGACACCGGCCCGCACTGCATGGGCACCTTCGCCTCGCGCGGCACGCACCGTGCCGGCAACGCCGTCATCCAGGCGGCCAAGGAAGCGCGCCAGGTGATGCTGGAAGTCGCCGCCGAGGAACTTGAGGTCAACGCCTCCGACCTCGAGACCAACGGCCAGGGCAACATACTGGTCAAGGGCGCGCCGCAGACATCGATCTCGATCTTCGATGTCGCGCTGTCGGCGCATTTCAAGCGCGGCCGGTCCATATCGGGCCGCGGCATGTTCCTGATCCCGCGCTCCTACCCGGAGAAGGAGACCGGCGCGATGAAGCCCTCGACCTGTTACGCTCACGCCTGCACCGTGGCCGAAGTCGAGGTCGATGACGAGACCGGCGAAGTCACGGTTTTGACGGTTAAGAACGTGTTCGAGATCGGCCGCGCGCTGAACCCGAAAATGGTCGAGCAACAGCTGGTCGGCGGTTCCTGGATGGGCATCAGCCACGCGCTCTATGAGACCACCGAGCCCTATTATCCCAACCGCGATCACGGCGGCACCGACTTCAACCAATATCTGATGCCGGGTCCCGGCGATCTCGCGCAGACCGAGATCATCGTCCTGGAGCGGCCCTCGGCGGACGGTCCCTACGGTGCCAAGGGGCCGGGCGAAATGTGCGCCAACCCGCAAATCCCGGCGGTCGCCAATGCCGTCTTCGACGCGGTAGGCGTGCGCATCGACACGCTGCCCATCACGCCGGAACGCATCTTGCGCGCGCTCAGGGCGCAAGCGGCGAACTGACATGCCCGAACTCGACGCCGAGACTGTCGCGACATCGCCGGAGGCGGTGGCGCGGCACCTTGCCGCCTCGCGCTACCTTGCCGACGACAGCCTTTCCACCGCCATCTTCCTGGCGATCCGGCTCGGCAAGCCCTTGCTGCTCGAAGGCGCGCCAGGCGTCGGCAAGACCGAAGCGGCCAAGGCGATCGCCGAATTGCTCGGCCGCGATCTGGTCCGGCTGCAATGCTATGAGGGCATCGATGCCGCGCACGCGCTCTACGAATGGAACTACCAGCGCCAGCTGCTCGCCATCCGCCATGCCGGCGAGCACGAGATCGACATCTATGACGACCGTTTTTTGATCGCCCGCCCGCTGCTACAGGTGCTGAAGGCACCGCAGCAGCGCGTGCTGCTGGTGGACGAGATCGACCGTTCCGACCATGAATTCGAGGCGCTGCTGCTGGAGTTCCTCTCCGACTTCCAGATCAGCATTCCCGAACGCGGCACCATCCGCGCCGCCGCCCAGCCGATTGTCATCCTGACCTCCAACCGCACCCGCGAACTCGCCGAAGCACTGCGCCGGCGCTGCGTCTATCATTGGATCGGCTATCCTGACGCTGGGCGCGAGGCCGCCATCATCATGCTGCGCGCCGGCGATGTCGCCGAGGCCACCGCGCGCGCCGTGGCATCAGCCGTCCAGACCATCCGCGCCCGGCCACTGGCCAAACCGCCCGGCATCGCCGAAGCGGTCGAATGGGCCAAAGCCGCGACCATCCTCGAAAAAGGCGGCAGCCCCTGGCCGGAAGCCTTCCGCCGCGCCATCGGCGTACTGATCAAGGACGAGGAAGATTTGTCCTACATCACGCCTGAGCTCGGCCGCATCGTCGAGGAGGCGCTGGCGTGAGCCGCAACCTCATCGATCCCTTCTCCCCGTTCACGGGGAGAAGATGCCCCGAAGGGGTGGATGAGGGGCAGCGCCATCATGGGCAAAAGGTGGCGCCGCCGCTCATCTGCCAGCCGGCGTCGGGGGTCGAGACGCCTGTCTCGACCCGTCCTGCGCACCCCCGCAGACGGGGCGAGGAGAACCTACCCAGCGCCGCCGCGCCCTTCCTTGGCTTCGGCCGCCTGCTACGCCGCTACGGTTTCGCCGTCGCACCCGAACAAATCTCCGGCTTCATGCAAGCCGTGACATTACTTGGCCCACGCTCAATGTCTGACGTTCGCGAAGCCGCCCTTGCCACGCTGGCGCCGCCACCCGATCGCCGTGACGAATTCGAAGTCCACTTCCAGAGCCATTTCTACGGCAACACTTCAGCCATGGTCGAAGGCGAAGCGGACGAGGAAACCCGCATCAGGGATGATGGCGGCGCCGAGGACGAGCAGGTCGTAGCCGAGCAAAGCCAGGAAGGTGGCGAGCTATCCTCGGCCCTGGAACAGTTGAGCACACGCGACTTCCAGCGCGACGACGACAGGCTGACCGCCTTTCGCCGAAAACTGTCGTTCGCTTTGCCCACCCGTCGCTCCTTCCGCACCGTGCGTACTCCTTCGCGCGGCAAGCTCGATTTGCGCCGCTCGCTCAGGGAAATCGTCAGCGCCGATGGCGACGTGCCCTCGCCGCTGCTGCGCCGCCGCCAGACAGTGCCGCGCAAGCTGCTGCTCTTGATCGACGTCTCCGGCTCGATGAAGCGGCACACGGCGGACTATCTCAAGCTGGCGCATGCCGCCGTTCAGGGCGCTGACCGCGCCGAGATCTTCACCTTCGGCACGCGGCTCACCCGCATCACCTCGGCGCTGCGCATCCGCGACCGCGACCAAGCGCTGGCCCGCGCGGCGGCCCAGGTCGACGACTGGGACGGCGGCACCCGCATGGGGCCGACGCTGCTCGCCTTTCTCTCCGTGCCGCGCTTTTCGTCCTTCGCGCGTGGAGCAGCAGTCATCATCCTGTCCGACGCACTGGAGCGCGGCGATCATGCCGAACTGCAGACGGCGATGCGCCGGCTGAGCGCCCGTGCCTTCCGGCTGTCGCTGGCCACGCCCTTGGCCGGCGACCCGCGCTTCCGGCCGGCCACGGCGGCGCTTCGTGCCATCCTGCCTGATCTCGACGATCTCATCGACGGCTCGTCGCTGACCAGCCTCACCGATTTCATCCTGTCGCTCGCCCGCCCTGCCCCCACGG
>NZ_PNOT02000131.1 GCF_002879535.1 Mesorhizobium intechi | reverse complement strand
ACCTTCGGGTGCGACCAGAATTGATGCCCCGCGGGCAGCGGTTCGGGATCGGTGACGTCGATCATCGCCGCTGAAAGGTGGCCGCGGTCGAGCGCAGCGACAAGCGCGGCGTGGTCGAGCTGCTGCCCCCGGCCGGTGTGAACGAGCGCTGCGCCTTCGGGCAGTTTCGCGAACAGGCCGGCATCAAGGAAGCCGCGCGTATCCTCTGTCAGCGGCAGCAGGCAGACCAGTATGTCGCTGGCAGCCAGCATCTGCTCCAGCCCGGGCTCACCATTATGGCACGTCACGCCGTCAATCCGCCGCGGCGAGCGGCTCCAGCCGGCGAGCGGAAAGCCGAAGGGCTTCAGCCGGTCGACGACGGCCTGGCCGAGTTGCCCGAGGCCAAGCACGCCGATCCGGCGCGACCCGGCTTGCAACTGCGGGATGTCACGCCATTGGCCGGCGCGTTGCTGTGCCAGATAGGCGGGCAGGTTGCGATGCAGGGCGAGCACGGCCAGCGTCACATATTCCTGCATCATGCGCACGATGCCTTCCTCGACCGTGCGCACGATCTTCACCTGTTCCGGTAAGGTATCGAGGCGAAACTGGTCGACGCCGGCGCCAATGGAAAACAGGATCTCCAGGTTTCGGTAGCGCGCGAGGTCTTCTGGCGCGGTCCAGGTGATGAGATAGCGTACGGAGTCCGGATCGACCGTCGCGCCATCCATCGCGAAGGGGACGTCCGGCAGTTCCTCGGCGAAGGCATCGGCGAAGATCGCCCCGCGCCGCGCATCGGAATTGAACAGGAACGTCATCCCGCTACCCTTCAAGCCGCGCAGCGGGCGCCAAGCGCCTCGATCATCCGCTGGCAGGCGGCGAGTTCGCTGGCGAGAATGTATTCGTCCGGCTTGTGAGCGCGGCCGATATCGCCCGGTCCGCAAATGATCGCGTCGAGCCCGGCGGCCTGGTAGAGGCCGGCTTCCGTGCCGTAGCTGACGGCGGCAAGCGCTGCTTCACCGGTCAACTCACCCAGCACTGCCGCCAGTGCTGCGTCTCGTGGCAATGACAGTGCCGGATAGGTGCTCATCGGCGTCCACTCGATCCGAAAGCCATCGACAGCAAGGGCGTCTGCTCGCGCCTTGACGGGCGCGAGCAGACTGGCCGGGTCGACGCCAGGTATGGCGCGCGCCTCCAGATCCAAAGTGCAGATGTCCGGAATGATGTTGACCGACTGTCCACCCGTCACCACGCCCGCTTGTAGTGAGGAGTATGGCGGCTCGAACGCAAGATCGAATGGACCGTGCGTCAGCCGCTCGGCTTCGCCGACGGCCGTGCTCAGCACATCGGCCATGGCGTGGATCGCGTTGAGGCCGAGATCGGGCCGTGACGAATGGCCGGTACGCCCGTGGATGGTCACGCGGGCGGCCGCCTTGCCCTTGTGGCCGCGCACGGCGCGCATGCCGCTCGGCTCGCCGACGATGACGCCGAGCGGCTTGGCGCATAGTTCGGCAAGGCGGGCGATCATATGCGGCACCCCGCGGCATCCCACCTCCTCGTCGTAGGAGAAGGCGAAGTGGACCGGTCTGGCAAGCCGCAGCTGCGCCAGCACGGGCACCGCGGCGAGCACCGCGGCCAGAAACCCTTTCATGTCGGTGGTGCCGCGTCCATAGAGC
>NZ_PNOT02000106.1 GCF_002879535.1 Mesorhizobium intechi | reverse complement strand
GATCGAGACTGTTTCCGATGTCGGCGCCAATCGGCGGCACCCTGCTCATCGCCGGCTGGCTGGGGATAGCGATTTGCGCCCTGGTGCGTCCGCGTTCCTGAGACCGACTACGCAGGTATCAATCCTTGGGACGTTCGGTACGAACCCAAAGATCGCGATTGCGCGCGGCCGGCTTCGTCAGGCGCCGCACCCGCGGCCGCTCGGCGGCCGGGGCGATGCCCCAGTAGTTGCGATAGATATCCTCGAACAAATGCTTGATGGGATGCATGGTTCTTCTCCCTTCAGATTGAATCGATCCAATACGTGAGCAAAAAAAATGCTTCGCTCAGCTGCGCTTGCGCTTCACAAGGAAGCGAAGGTCGCGAATCCATGGGCCGGTCCTGCCCCGGCGCCTGGAGCTGTTGGCGGCCGATCCGATACTCCAGTCGTTGCGATAGATGTCTTGGAACAGATAATTGACGGGATGCATGGCGTATCTTCCCTTGTCATTCAGCAGCACAAATCTGCATCTTGGATCGATTCAAACATATGTCCTAACGCATATTTGGTCAAGCGGAATTTGAATCGATCCAACGAAAGTGCTAGATGCAAATCCGGAACGTGCTAAATGAATGTCAGGAGGCACGCACAATGGCGTCACTCACCGCAGGCAATCGAAGACCCGTCCGGCTGGCCGACATCGCCAAGGCCGCCGGCGTTTCGCACGGCACCGCATCCAATGTTTTCAGCCGTCCGGAGATCGTGCGCGAGGAAGTCCGCGAAAGGGTCAAGGCGGCGGCCGAGGCGATGGGCTATGGCGGGCCGGATCCCAAGGGACGCCTGTTGCGCGCCGGCAAGGTCAACGCCATCGGCGTCGCCACGGCCGAACCCCTCTCCTACTTTTTCGACGATCCTTTCGCGCGCGTCATGATGGCGAGCATCTCGCAGGCCTGCGACGCCACGGGAGCCGGTATCTCCCTGGTTTCGGCCGCCAACAATGAACAGCTGGCCTGGAACATCCAGAGCGCTCTGGTCGACGGCTTCATCGTCTTCTGCATCGAAGGCGGTTCGCGCCTCGTGGAACTGGCACGCGAGCGCAAATTGCCCTTCGTGGCGCTCGACCTGGACTCGGAGGATGGAGCGGTTGCGGCGATCGGCGTCGACAACATCGCCGGCGCCAGCCTGGCGGCTCGCCATCTGACGGATCTCGGACATCGCCGCTTCGCCGTTCTGGCACTGCCTTTTGCCGACGGCAGAACAGGTCTCGTTTCACCCGAGCAGGTTCGATCCGCAACCTATGCGGGAACGCGCGACCGCCTCACCGGCTATCTCCAGGAACTCTCGCGGGCCGGCGTCGACACATCCAAGGTGCCGGTCTACGAGACCGCCAACGATGCGGCCAGCACGAACGCGGCGCTCGAAACCATCTTCGCCGCCAAGGAGCCGCCAACGGCCATCCTGGCGATGTCGGACAAGATAGCCCTGGTGACGCTCGAATGGCTGAGCGCGCGCAATCTCAACGTCCCCAACGATGTTTCCATCGTCGGGTTCGACGGTGTTCCCGAATCCGCCGTGTCCGAGCCGCCCTTGACCACGATCGCCCAGCCGATAGCCGAAATGGGCCGCCTTGCCGTCAAGGCGATCCTCGATAGCGATGGCCGGATCAGCCGGCAATTGCTGCCGGTCGAGCTGACCGTGCGCGCCTCGTCGGCTCCACCGCGCGGCTGAACCGTCCCTCAGCGATTGGCCTTTGCCACCGGCCAGATGCCGAAAGACGTACGAACCGGCGTGACGTCCCTTGGCGGCGCGCGAACCTTGCCCGAGGCGCCGATGGTCGACAGCCATTCGAGATAGAAGGCCAGCGCGAACTGCATGGCGATGCCGGCCGACAGCAGCAGGCTGTCATAAGCAAGCCCGCCCGGATTGATCAGTTTCATCACCTGCGCGACCATGGCGATCACCGTGCCGGCGATGAAGACCGGCAAAGAGCGCTTGCCGAGTATCGCCAGCGGGTGATCATGGCTGGTGCGGAACAGGTTCGACAGCGCAGGCAAGGCGACGATGAGGTAGCTGACCGCCAGTATGTGCAACAGCCGCGGCAGCGACAGGAAGGTCTTGTCGAAGCCACCGATCACCACGGGAAGCTTGAACCAGGTTATCTGCCCCCAAAGCGGGCTGTGCACCCAGACCAGCGCCGTCGCCACATAGGCCGCGGCCGCGCCGACCATCCAACGGTTGACCGGAATGACTCCCCCGCGCCTGACATGCAGCATGGCGGCCACGCCGATGTTGAACAGGAACTGCCAGGACAGCGGGTTCAGGAACCAGAAGCCGGGTTCAGGATAATTGGGCGGAGCGATCTGCCAGATACCGGCAATCAGCCACAGCGCACCGGACGCGGCAAGCGCCGCGGCAGGCCGGTAGCTGATGAGCAGGACGAAGGCCGGAGCCATCAAAAGAAGCGCGGCATAGACCGGCAGGATGTTGTTGTAGCCAAGCTGATGGCCGAGCGTAACGATGCCGACCAGCACTTCCGGCGTGTTCTTCATCAATGGCTCGATGTTGATCAGGTTCAGCAGTTCCGAGCGCCTGGTGAACACCGCCACGGTGCAGAACAAGCCGATCACCACCATCGTGGTGACGATGTGGGCGACGTAGAGCACGCCTGCGCGCCGCCACATCTTCAACGTGGCCAGAAGCCGGCCACCCGGCCGGAACTTCGTCCCGTAGGCGAGCGCGACCGAGATGCCGGAAATCAGCACGAAAGCCTCGGCCGCGTCCGAGAAACCGAAATTCTTGTAGGTCAGGCTCTCGAAAGCCGTGCCGGGCACATGGTCGATGAAAATGATGATCAGGGCCAGCGCGCGTAACACATCGATACGCGTATCGCGATCGGAGATACGC
>NZ_PNOT02000271.1 GCF_002879535.1 Mesorhizobium intechi | reverse complement strand
GGCGCAGGATACCGTTCTGCATCTCGCCGCCCAAGAAGGTTCTGTGGAAGACCTTGAACTCCAGGACGTGCTCAAGATCGGCTACAAAGACATCAAGTGCGTGGAGTCCGGCGGCCCCGAGCCGGGTGTCGGCTGCGCCGGCCGCGGCGTCATCACCTCGATCAACTTCCTCGAGGAGAACGGCGCCTATGACAATGTCGACTATGTCTCCTACGACGTGCTGGGCGACGTGGTGTGCGGCGGCTTCGCGATGCCGATCCGCGAAAACAAGGCCCAGGAAATCTACATCGTCATGTCCGGCGAGATGATGGCGCTCTATGCCGCCAACAACATCGCCAAGGGTATCCTGAAATACGCCCATTCGGGCGGCGTGCGGCTCGGCGGGCTGATCTGCAACGAGCGCCAGACCGACCGGGAGCTCGACCTCTCCGAGGCGCTGGCCGCCAGGCTCAATTCCAAGCTCATCCACTTCGTGCCGCGCGACAACATCGTCCAGCACGCCGAACTGAGGAAGATGACGGTAATCCAGTATGCGCCGGACTCCAAACAGGCAGGGGAGTACCGCGCGTTGGCCGAGAAGATCCATGGCAATTCGGGCCAGGGCACCATCCCGACCCCAATCACCATGGAGGAGCTCGAGGACATGCTGCTCGACTTCGGCATCATGAAGACGGACGAGCAAATGCTTGCCGAGCTTCAGGCCAAGGAAGCGAAATTGGCCGTCGCTCAGTAACCGCCGCTACCGACGGGGGGCGCCGACCGTGACCTGGCGCCCCTTTCTACGAAACAAGGCCTCGTCGGCGAGGCGTTACCCTAACCTTGAAAGGGGCAGGTCCCATGGGCCTCGACTATGAGAATGACGGCGCTTTGCATGCGAAGCTTATCGAAGACGTGCTGTCCCAATATCCAGACAAGGCGGCGAAGCGTCGCAAGAAGCACCTCAGTGTCGCAACGAGCCAGGACGAGGCTGGAGGGGAGGACAAGGGCCTTTCCGAATGCGACGTCAAATCGAACATCAAATCCATTCCGGGCGTGATGACAATCCGCGGCTGCGCCTATGCCGGCTCCAAGGGCGTGGTGTGGGGTCCGGTCAAGGATATGGTCCACATCTCGCATGGGCCAGTCGGCTGTGGGCAATATTCCTGGTCGCAACGCCGCAACTATTACGTCGGCACGACGGGCATCGACACATTCGTGACAATGCAGTTCACCTCCGACTTCCAGGAGAAGGACATCGTTTTCGGCGGCGACAAAAAGCTGGAAAAGATCATCGACGAGGTCGAGGACCTGTTTCCGCTCAGTGGCGGCATCTCGGTGCAGTCCGAATGCCCGATCGGCCTGATCGGGGACGATATCGAGGCAGTGTCGCGCAAGAAGGCCAAGGAGCACGAAAAGACGATTGTACCGGTGCGCTGCGAAGGTTTCCGCGGCGTTTCACAATCGCTCGGCCACCACATTGCCAATGATGCGATCCGCGATTGGGTCTTCGACAAGGACGATGTCGATTTCGAGTCCGGCCCTTACGACGTCAATGTCGTTGGCGACTACAACATTGGCGGCGATGCCTGGGCTTCGCGAATCCTGCTTGAGGAGATTGGACTTCGGGTGGTCGGCAACTGGTCGGGCGACGCCACGCTCGCCGAGATAGAGCGCGCGCCCAAGGCCAAGCTCAACCTGATCCACTGCTACCGGTCGATGAACTACATCTGCCGGCACATGGAGGAAAAGTACGGCATCGCCTGGATGGAATACAATTTCTTCGGCCCCACCCAGATCGAGGCCTCCCTGCGCAACATCGCCAAGCATTTCGGCCCGGAAATCGAGGAGAAGACCGAAAAGGTCATCGCCAAGTACCGGCCCTTGGTCGATGCCGTCATCGCCAAGTACCGACCGCGCCTCGAAGGCAACACGGTGATGCTCTATGTCGGCGGGCTGCGTCCTCGTCACGTCATCACTGCTTACGAGGACCTCGCTATGGTGATCGTCGGCACCGGCTACGAGTTCGCCCACAACGACGACTACCAGCGCACCGGCCATTACGTGAAGAATGGCACGCTCCTCTATGACGACGTCACCGGTTACGAACTGGAGAAGTTCATCGAAGGCATCCGCCCTGATCTCGTTGGCTCCGGTATCAAGGAGAAATACCCGGTGCAGAAGATGGGCATCCCGTTCCGCCAGATGCACTCTTGGGACTACTCCGGCCCGTATCACGGCTATGACGGCTTCGCCATCTTCGCCCGCGACATGGATCTGGCCATCAACAACCCGGTCTGGGGTCTCTACCGCGCGCCGTGGAAGAAGATGAAGGACGCACCGCTGAGGGCGGTCGCCGCCGAATGAGGACTGGCCTCCCTGCCAGGCAGGGAGGCCGATAAATGCTCGGGGGCACTCGATCCGCGGAGGCCCTTCAAAGTTTCGATGTCCCTGTGCTGCCGCTTGCCGCGGCCAGATGGAAAAGGTGACCACCATGCCGCAATCGGCCGAAAAAGTTCTCGACCATGCTCCCCTGTTCCGCGAGCCGGAATACAGACAAATGCTTGCCGAGAAGAAGCTGAATTTCGAATGTCCGCACCCTGATCAGATCGTCACCGACCAACGCGAATTGACCAAGACTTGGGAATACCGCGAAAAGAACCTCGCTCGCGAGGCGCTTGTCATAAACCCCGCCAAGGCCTGCCAGCCGCTCGGCGCGGTGTTCGCGGCCGCGGGCTTCGAGCGGACCATGTCTTTCGTCCATGGTAGCCAGGGCTGCGTTGCGTACTACCGCTCGCATCTGTCGCGACATTTCAAGGAGCCTTCGTCAGCGGTTTCCTCCTCGATGACCGAGGACGCGGCAGTGTTTGGCGGCCTGAAGAACATGGTCGACGGGCTCGCCAATACCTACAAGCTCTACGACCCCAAGATGATCGCTGTCTCGACCACCTGCATGGCCGAGGTCATTGGCGACGACCTGCGCAGCTTCATAGAGAACGCCAAGAACGAAGGCTCGGTCCCCTGCGACTTCGACGTGCCTTTTGCTCATACGCCTGCCTTCGTCGGCAGCCATGTCGATGGCTACGACGGCATGGTGAAGGGCGTGCTGGAGCATTTCTGGAAGGGCAGCGAGCGCTCGCAAGCCGCTGGGACCATCAACATCATTCCAGGCTTCGACGGATTCTGCGTCGGAAACAACCGGGAACTCAAGCGCCTCCTCGACCTGATGGGTGTTACCTATACCGTCATTCAGGACGCCTCAGACCAGTTCGACACGCCGTCGGACGGCGAATACCGCATGTATGACGGTGGCACCAAGATCGAAGACGTGAAAGGGGCGCTCAACGCGGAGGCGACACTGTCGCTGCAGCATTACAACACCCGCAAGACGCTGGAATATTGCAACGAGGTCGGGCAGGCGACGGCATCCTTCCACTATCCGCTGGGTGTCCAGGCGACCGACGAATTCCTTATGAAGGTCTCGGCGATTTCCGGCCAGGAGATCCCCGAGACAATCCGGATGGAGCGCGGCCGACTAGTTGACGCCATGGCGGACAGCCAGTCATGGCTGCACGGCAAGAAGTACGCAATCTATGGGGATCCGGACTTTGTCTGCGCGATGGCCCGCTTCGTCATGGAGACCGGTGGCGAGCCGACACATTGCCTCGCGACCAACGGCACATCGGCCTGGCAGGTCGAGATGAAGGAATTGCTTGCATCCTCGCCCTTCGGCCAGGATGCCCAGATCTGGGCGGGCAAGGATCTCTGGGCGATGCGTTCGCTGCTGTTTACAGAGCCGGTGGACCTGCTGATCGGCAATTCCTATGGCAAGTATCTGGAGCGCGACACCGGCACGCCGCTGATCCGGCTGATGTTTCCAATCTTCGACCGGCACCATCACCATCGCTTTCCCCTCATGGGCTACCAGGGTGGATTACGCGTGCTGACGACGATCCTCGACAAGATATTCGACAAGCTCGATCGCGAGACGAGCGAAACGGGCGTGACGGACTATTCCTATGACCTCACCCGCTAAGCCCGTGCCGGCTTTTCGCCGAGGCCGCCCATGCCCAATGGACTTCGGAGACTGACGCAATGACCTCGCTCAGTGCCAAGATCCAGGACGTTTTCGACGAGCCCGCCTGCGATACCAACCGCGGCAAGGATGCCAAGGCGCGCAAGGAGGGCTGCTCGAAGCCGCTGACCCCCGGGGCGGCAGCCGGCGGCTGCGCCTTTGACGGCGCCAAGATCGTCCTGCAGCCCATCACCGACGTTGCGCACCTGGTCCATGCGCCGCTCGCCTGCGAGGGCAATTCCTGGGACAACAGAGGCGCAGTTTCGTCCGGGCCAACCCTGTGGCGGACAAGCTTCACAACCGATCTCACCGAACTCGACGTCGTGATGGGGCAGGGCGAGCGGAAGCTGTTCAAGGCGATCCGCGAGATAAAGGAAACATATGCGCCGCCGGCAGTCTTCGTCTATTCGACCTGCGTGACGGCGCTGATCGGCGACGACATCGAGGCCGTGTGCAAACGCGCGGCCGAAAAATTCGGCTTGGCCGTGGTGCCGATCAATGCGCCGGGCTTGGCTGGCTCCAAGAACCTCGGCAACAAACTCGCCGCCGAAGCGTTGCTCGATCATGTCATCGGCACGGTGGAACCCGACGACGCCGGGCCCTACGACATCAACATCCTTGGCGAATTCAACCTCTCAGGCGAATTCTGGCTGGTGAAGCCGCTGCTTGATCGGCTCGGTATCCGGGTGCGCGCCTGCATTCCGGGCGATGCGCGTTACATCGACGTTGCATCCGCGCACCGCGCCCAGGCGGCTATGTTGGTGTGCTCGAGCGCAATGATCAATCTGGCCCGCAAGATGGAGGAGCGCTGGGACATCCCGTTCTTCGAGGGCTCCTTCTACGGCATAACCGATACCTCGGAAGCACTTCGCAACATTGCTGAGCTGCTGGTGAGGAAGGGCGCCGATGCGGAGATCCTCGATCACACAGAGACGCTGATTGCCGAGCAGGAGGCGATTGCGTGGAGGAAGCTCGAGGCCTACCGCCGGCGGCTTCAAGGCAAGCGCGTGCTGCTCAATACGGGCGGCGTGAAGTCCTGGTCAGTCGTCCACGCCCTGATGGAGATCGGCATGGAGATCGTCGGCACCTCGGTCAAGAAATCCACCGTCGAAGACAAGGAGCGGATCAAACGGATCCTCAAGGACGAAAACCGCATGTTCGACCAGATGGCAGCGCGCGATCTTTACGCCATGCTCTCAAAACACAAGGCCGACATCATGCTGTCGGGCGGGCGCACGCAATTCGTCGCCCTGAAGGCCAAGACACCCTGGCTCGATATCAACCAGGAGCGCCAACATCCTTATGCCGGCTATGACGGCATGGTGGAACTTGTACGGCAGATCGACCTCGCCATTCATAACCCAATCTGGGGCCAGGTGCGGGAGCCGGCGCCGTGGGATTGCCAGCCTGCCGGGGAGGACGATCTGGCGAGCACGAAGAACGGGACCGCGACTGTGAACGCTTTCAACGAATTCGCCGGCGCGACGGCTCACCGCTCCGGCAACCGTTGAGGAAATCCGATGGTCCGCATCCTTCGCAATACCAAATCAGCGGCGGTCAACCCGCTGAAGTCGTCGCAGCCGCTGGGTGCCGCCTTCGCTTTTCTTGGAGTCGAGGGTGCGATGCCCCTGTTCCATGGCAGCCAAGGCTGCACCAGCTTCGCGCTCGTGCTCTTCGTGCGGCATTTCAAGGAAGCGATCCCCTTGCAGACAACGGCGATGGATGAGGTGGCAACCATACTCGGCGGAGCGGACCATCTGGAAGAGGCGATCCTCAACCTCAAAACCCGCACTAAGCCAAAGCTGATAGGAGTGTGCACGACCGCGCTGGTGGAGACCCGTGGCGAAGACTGCGCGAGTGATATCGCCAACGTCAAGCTGAAGCATGCGGAAGAGCTCGCGGGTACGGAGGTTGTGCTGGCCAACACGCCTGATTTCGGCGGCGCTATCGAAGAAGGCTGGGCCAAGGCTGTCGCGGCGATGATCGAAGGGATTACACGGTCGGGCGCACGGACCCGGCAGCCGAAGAAGATCGCGATCCTGCCCGGATGCAACCTCACTGTCGCTGACGTCGAGCATTTGCGTGACATGGTTGAAAGTTTTGGGCTCAAGCCGGTTATCCTGCCGGACGTCTCCGGCTCACTCGACGGCACGGTTCCTGACCGCTGGGTAACCACTACCTATGGCGGCACCAGCGTCGAGGAAATCCGCGAGCTTGGCACGGCCGCGCAATGCATCGTCATCGGCGAGCACATGCGCCACCCGGCGAAAGTACTGCACGGGTTGACCGGCGTGCCGTTCGCGGTGTTCCAGTCGCTGACCGGATTGCGGGCTGTCGACCGGTTCGTCTCGCTGCTATCGGCGGTTTCGGGCGCGGCGGTGCCGGCCCGGGTTCGCCGTCACCGGGCGCAATTGCAGGATGCGTTGCTTGACGGACATTTCCATTTCGGAGGCAAGAAAATTGCGATCGCTGCTGAACCAGACCAACTCTATCAACTCGCAACCTTCTTCACGGGCATGGGCTGCGAAATCGCGGCGGCGGTCACGACGACCGATATGTCGAAGGTTCTGCAAAAAGTACCGGCGGAGTGGGTTCAGATCGGCGATCTCGGCGATTTGGAAGCTCTTGCAGCGGGCGCGGATCTTCTCGTTACGCATTCCCACGGTCGCCAGGCGTCGCGACGCCTCGGCATTCCGCTCATGCGCGTCGGCTTCCCGATCTTCGACCGGCTCGGCAGCCAGCACAAGCTCACAATCCTCTATCGGGGGACCCGCGACCTGATCTTCGATGTTGCCAACATCTTCCAGGCCAACCAGCACGCGCCGACGCCTGAGGCGCTTGATCCATTCCGGAAACGAGAAATGCCAGATGAGCTCCGTTCGTCGCCTCTCACTCGTCACTGACGAGGTTCATGCACCGATGCCGGAACGACGAGCAGGCGCATTGCGCGTAGCCATCGCCACGCAAGACATGAAGAATCTCAATGCCCATTTCGGGTCCGCCAAGCGCTTTGCTGTCTACGACGTGACGCGCGAGGAGTGGCATCTCGTGGAAGCCGTGGCCTTCGATGACGTTTCCGATGAGAGCGGGAAGCGTCGGACCGAGGGCGATGACCGCGTCACGCCGAAGGTGGAGGCGCTGAAGGGCTGCCATCTGCTGTTTTGTCTGGCCATCGGCGGGCCTTCGGCAGCCAAGGTTATTTCGGCAAAAATCCATCCAATCAAGGTGCCGCAGCCACAAACCATCCAAGAGGTGCTGTTGCGCACGCAGATGATGCTGAGAACGTGTCCTCCGCCCTGGCTGCGCAAGGTGCTGGCCGAAGCTGGTGTCGCCGAAAAGAAACCCTCCTTCGAGGATGAGGACTGAAACAAGGAAAGAGCAAAATGTTTGAAGTCGCGATCAGCCCTGCTGTCAACGATGACGAGGCGGCCCTTGCCAGCCCTTTCGTCAAGTGCCTCGTGCGGCTGATCCTTGCTCAAGATTCGCACGGGTCGTGGGACGGCAAAGCGGACACCGAGTTGCTGGCCGACTTCATCGTCAGCAAGGAACGGCGTCGTACGATCCCGATCATCGGCGATCCCGATCCGGACGTGCTGTGGAGGCTCGACAAGTTTTACACTGCCGTCGCCCTTGCGATCGAGGAGCGCTCCGGCCTGATGGCATCGCCGATGATCGAAATGAGCCATGAGGGGTTCGGGCGCGTGCTTTTCACCGCCGGGCGGCTGGTCGTTCTGTCCAAGACCGTGCGCGACGTCCATCGATTCGGCTTCGAGACGTTCTGCAAACTCGCCGCGGCCGGTACGAAACTGGTCGACGATGCCATCGCAGCCATCGACGCCTATCCCGAGGTGGCACGGGCATGAAACCAATTTTCGAGCATGAGGATCATGTCAGGCCTTGAGGAGCCGCGATGGCCAGCCCACGCGGCCGACGCGGTCGAGGCCAATGTGGTTCTCGGGGTAGCGCTGATGAAGCCACTCGTCCTGATCTGTTCGCAAGATGCGGAGTTCTATCTGTTCCTCAGCCACATACTGGAGGTGGACGGCTTCGTCAGTGAGCCGGCAGGCGGCGCCAAGGAAGCACTTGCAAAGGCCGACGAACGGGAATTCCAGGCCGTGGTGCTGGACTGCGGTCCAACGAGCCTTACCGGGTCCGCAATCTGCGCCCGGCTCAAGCGGGAACCCCGGACCGGCGGCCTGCCCATCATTGCCCTGATCGCGCCCGGCGCCGAGAACCAGCACCTTGATCTGTTGAAGGCCGGCATTGACGAGAGCTTTGTGCGGCCAATGGCGCCGGCCAAGCTGCTCGATTATCTGCGGACGAGGCTGGCGCTGCCGAAGCCGGGTTCAAACGGGATTGAAAACAACAGCTGGCTTTCCTATGGCAGCCTTGAGATGAAGCTCGATGCCCACCGGGTTTGTGGCAATGGCCATGACATCCATCTCGGACCGATCGAGTTCAACGTGCTGCGGCATTTGCTCGAGGCTCCCGGCAAGGTCTTCAGCCGGGACGAGCTGATCGGCGGGGCCTGGCCGGCCAATATCCATGTCGGTCTACGCACAGTTGATGTCCATATCAGTCGGCTCAGAAAGGCACTGGAGACGGCCTCGACCGGTATCGTCATTCGTACCGTCAGGTCGGCCGGCTACTCGCTTGAGAAGCTGGACGGCTGAATCGAGTGCCGGGTCTGGTGCCACTCCTTTTTCCTCGCGCTGTGAGCCGGTCTTGCGGCCTGAAACGCCCTCATCGAACACTCAGGAAGAAGCACGAAAATGGGCTTTAAAACGGTACTCTGTTCGACCGGCGCTGACCATTCCGATCGGGACGTCAGAACTGCTGCCGGCTTGTGTGCGGAGATCGGCGCGCACCTTTCCGTACTGATTATACCCGCTCCGATGCTCCTTATGTCGCATCGGCAGATCGGAGATGGTGTCTCCGAGTGGCCGGTAGGACGTGGACAGGCAATTGCCAGATTGAACGACCGGTTTCGGCAAATCGATCGAGTTACACAGGACGCGGTCAAACTGGAAAAACGCTCCCGAGATATCCACAAACTGCTGGAATCTATGTCTCTCGCCTATGACCTTGACACCGACTATTACGATCCGGCCAGCCTCGGTGAAGTGGCACGACAGCGGGCGCTCTGCGCCGACCTCACGATCATCGGACCGGGGCTCCTCGACGACGAGAATCTCGGACCTCCTGTGGTCAACGGCTGCTTGTTCGATACGGGAAAGCCGGTGCTCGTTGTGCCGAAGGGGGCTGAGGCGACGCTATGGCCACGGCGCGTCCTGGTCGGTTGGGATTCGCGAGTCGAGGCGTCCCGTGCGGTTCGAGAAGCGCTGGGCCTCCTACGCGTTGCTGAGGAAGTTCGTGTCGCCCTGGTCGATCCGAAGGCCAACTACAACGGGAACGGCGCGGAGCCTGGAGCCGACATCGCTGCTTATCTCACTCGGCACGGTGCTCGGGTGTCGGTTGACCTCCTGCCAAGTGCCGGCAAATCGGCGGCCACGGTGCTTGCGCAGCACGCAATCGACATTTCTGCGGACATGATCGTCATGGGCGCCTATGGCAGCCGTCGGCTGCGTGAGCGGCTCTTTGGCGGTGTGACCAGATGGATCTTTGAAAAGCCGACATTGCCGCTGTTTTTGGCTCGATGACGGTTCCGGACCCGCACCGATGCTGTTCAAAGCTCTACTGTGACGCCTGCATTCATACGTAGATGGGCTCCATCGAAATAATCGATCTTACGAAGAGTAACGAACATGAAAAGCATTGCTCGGGAGGCGACGCCCGCCGGAAATCTCTCCAGTCATGCGCAAGGCGGAGGTGGAACGGCCAGAGCGTGACCAGTGTCAGCCTCGACAATGGCGACAGGCTGGAAGTTGGCATCGTCGTCAACTCAGCCGGGCCGAATGCCGGCACGGTGGCTGCCATGGCGGGGCTGGTGTTTCCGGTCGAGCCGCGCAAGCGCAACGTCTTCGTCTTCGAGGCGCGCGAGAAATATGCCGACATGCCGCTTCTGGTTGATCCCTCCGGCATCTATGTCAGGCCGGAAGGCTCGGTCTATCTCACTGGCGGCGCCGAACCGGAAGAAGGCGACGGCCCGGCCGACCCCACCGATTTCGAGGTCGACTGGCCGCTGTTCGAAGAGGTGATTTGGCCGGTGCTGGCGACCCGCATTCCGGCCTTCGAGGCCATCAAGGCGACCCGCGCCTGGGCCGGGCACTACGATTACAACACGCTCGACCAGAACGCGGTGATCGGGCCGCACCCAGAGGTCGGCAATTTCCTCTTCGCCAACGGATTTTCAGGCCACGGTCTGCAGCAGGCCCCGGCGGTCGGCAAGGCGCTGGCCGAGCTTCTCGTGCAYGGCGGCTACCGCACGGTCGATTGCTCCGCGTTTGGGTACATCCGCGTCGCCGAAGGGCGGGCGTTTAGGGAATTGAATGTGATTTAGCAACAACGGCGCCGCGACGGTCTCCTTTGGTGCCGGCGGGACAGAGGGGGCGCGAAGGTTCGGGACAGGCGGTGCCGCGGTACAAAGGCCTTGATGTTTAGCTTGCCCTGTTCGGTTGGGACCTCCGCAATATCAATGCGGAAGAAGCCGATGCTTGCGCTGCAGACAGGATCGTCGGCTGCAAGGCGTAGAGGCAATCGTCCACCGGCAGCAGCGTGTTGCGGCGGAAGGCCACAACAGCGGTCCTCTTCTACGGCAGACAGAACCTTCGATCTCGGCTCCCTGGGGCCGGTGGGCAGATCGGCCGTCGAACTCCGCTCCTCCACTTCGCGACCGTCTTGGGGTTGATGGCATAGCGCTTCGAAGGCGACCTCAGGCTCGCTTATCGCTCGACGGATCGCCCCTTTCTTTGTGGCGCTCCCATGCAGAACCTGGCCCAGTCGAAGCTCAATCTTCTTGTCCGCACACAGAGGAGATCGTTGGGATCGTGGCCGCGGTCCGCGCTCATGGCCGGCTCACTTAGGTCGATGCTGCGTGCTGTCACCGTGAGGTTCCGCTGGGGTTAGCGGTGCGTCGAGCGCAACGAGAGGGTTCACAGCCAACGCCCTGGAACCCATGTCACTAGCCATCCATGGCGTGGATGCGTTTCATCGAAACAGACGATTTTACCGATGTTACGGCACGTTGCATAGAAAGAATTCAAGAATGTAAGCGGCCTTAGGGAAAGTGGTTGATGTTTGCGTTGGCTCCGAAGAGCATTTTCTGGTCTGCGCCGAAGACCAGCCCAGGCGCGCGTCCATCGCGGCCAGGCACTTCCGCGATAGACGCAAGCTACATCGCATTGGCGCAGCACGACAAGCTTCCCCGAATTGCGCAGGCGCTTGCCTCGAAGGCAGCAGCAAAGCTGAGGCTTGTGGTGTTCTGGAGAGAGGCAATTTAGATGCTTGTTGATCGCTCAAGGAACGATCGGTTCGTTGTTTCTCGACGGCGCACGGGTCTCGGTGATTGCCTGTGGTCTCTCGCGTCGGCTTGGGACTACGCACATCGGACGGGACGAGCTTTAGCAATAGATTGGCGCGGCTCTTGTTACCTTGACAATCCGTTTGCGAATGCCTTTCCAGCTTTCTTCAAGCCAATTGAGGATATCGGTGGTGTACGGGTCATTTGCGATGACCAGATCAACCACGTCTCATTCCCTGGTCCCTTCTTCCCGTCGTGGTGGAACAAGCCATCCATCGACTGCGTGTACCGTCCGGATGAACAGATTTTCCAAGAACGTGACGAGCTTAACGATCTTTTCCAGGCCCAAGATGATTGTGAAGCCAACACGGTAGTGTGTGATGCTTGCTTGATGTGGCGCTGCGATGAAAAGGCCGAGCGAACCATATTTAGGAGCATCACACCGAGGGTCGAAATTGAGGATCGCATTGAAGCGCTCTACCAGGAACATTTTGACGGACACAGCATAATTGGAGTCCATGTCCGCCACGGCAACGGCGAAGATATTATGGATCACGCACCTTACTGGGCTGATCCGAAGGTTGCCTTAGAGCAGGTATGCACTGCCATTCGCATGGCCAAGGCGCAACCGCATTCAAGACCTGTAAGGGTGTTCTTGTGTACAGACAGCGCCAAGGTTGTTGATCACCTGTCGGGCGTATTTCCCGAACTTTTCACCGTCCCAAAACGCTTCCAGGCGGATCAGGCCGGCCCCTTACACAGTGCAGCACTGGGCACCGACGGGGGTTTTTCCGCTCTCGTTGAGATGTATCTCCTCGGTCGATGCGACACTGTTATTCGCTTTCCTCCGACTAGCGCCTTCACCCGCTATGCCCGCCTCTTCGTGCCACGAATTGTCGAATTCGATTTGAATGACCCGCGTCGTTTGATCTTGATCGACAACTCTTTCGAACGTTCCCCGGCTCCATGAAAGGCTGGCATCCCGCTCGAACTCTCCCTTGCCTTCGCGCAGAGGCCCCCGTTCGCCCTGCTCAATGCGCCCCTTTCTCGCCACGCAATCCCGCCGCAGGCGAGCATTTTCATGGGCGCGTCAAAATCAAAAGGATTCAAGCTTGTCAAAGAGAAAAGTCGCTTTAATCACCGGAGTCACCGGGCAAGACGGTTCCTACCTCGCAGAATTGCTTTTAGAAAAGGGCTATTCTGTGCATGGGATAAAGAGACGATCGTCTCTTTTTAATACGGGCCGTATAGACCATCTCTATCATGACCCTCATGAAGGTGGCGTTGATCTGACACTTCACCACGGGGACTTGACAGACTCGTCCAGCCTTACGCGCGTCATCCAACTGGTTCAGCCAGACGAAATTTACAATTTGGCAGCTCAGAGCCACGTTGCAGTCTCCTTTGAAGAACCAGAATACACCGCAAACTCCGATGCCTTGGGTGCGCTGCGTATTCTCGAGGCAATTCGGATCCTGGGGCTCGTCAAGCATACGCGCTACTACCAAGCCTCGACGTCTGAGCTCTACGGGCTGGTGCGGGAAACGCCACAGACCGAGACGACACCGTTCTACCCCCGATCACCCTACGCTGTTGCCAAATTGTATGCTCACTGGATCACCGTAAACTATCGAGAATCTTACAATTTTTATGCATGTAACGGCATTTTATTTAATCACGAGTCACCTGCGCGCGGAGAAACATTTGTAACGCGCAAAATCACGCGCGCCTTGACTCGGATTAAGCTTGGAATGCAGCCCACTCTATTCTTGGGAAATCTTAATGCGCGTCGCGATTGGGGGCACGCTCGAGACTACGTCCAGATGCAGTGGTTGATGCTGCAGCAGGAGCAACCTGAAGACTTTGTGATCGCTAGCGGTGAGCAACATTCGGTGCGCGAATTCGTCACCGTCGCGGCCGCTGAACTCGGCATCGATGTTCGTTGGATGGGGGAAGGGGTCGACGAAGAGGGGTACGATGCAAAGACGGGAGCTCTGATCGTAAAAGTAGATCCCCGTTATTTTCGTCCTGCAGAAGTCGAGACACTTCTCGGCGATGCCCGCAAGGCGAAAGAAAAACTTGGGTGGGAGCCCAAAATCTCCTTCATCGAATTGGTTAGGGAGATGGTTCGGGAAGATTTGCGCATGGCAGAGCGTGACGCAGTGCTGATGAAGCAGGGTTATTATTCACACAGTCCACGAGAGTTATGCTGACAACCGCGGTGCCATGCTGGCTTATTGTCAGTGCTATGGTGGCCTTCTTAAGGAGCGCCCGGAGCGTTATCAATGGAAAACAAAAAGATGAAGAAAGTCTATGTAGCAGGCCATCGCGGCCTTGTCGGATCCGCCACAATGAGAGCCCTCGAGGCATTAGGATCCTATGAGATAATAACACGTACTCACGACGAACTGGATCTATTTGACCGGAGCGAGACGCGCAAGTTCTTCATGTCGCGGCGGCCTGACTACGTCGTTATGTGCGCCGCAAAGGTTGGTGGTATACTGGCGAACGCTAGCTCCCCTGTCGATTTCCTTCATAACAACTTAGCGATTCAACTCAGTGTTTTTGACGCCGCTTACGCGTCCGGCGTCGAACGGATGATTTTTCTTGGCTCCTCGTGTATCTATCCACGCGACTGTCCGCAGCCGATACGGGAGGAATACCTTCTAACCGGTCCGCTTGAAGCGACGAATCGTCCCTACGCTTTGGCAAAAATCGCTGGAGTCGAATCATGCTGGTCTTTCAACCGGCAGTACCAGACACGCTATCTCGCGTTGATGCCGACCAACTTATATGGTCCCGGCGATAATTATCACCCCGAAAATTCCCACGTTCTGCCTGCCCTGATACGCCGTTTTCATCAAGCTAAAATAAACGGCGACACCTCGGTGGAGATTTGGGGATCCGGAAAGCCTCGACGAGAGTTTATGTATTCGTCGGATGTAGGCGATGCCATTGCGTTCCTGCTTGGCCTGCCAGATTCGGATTTTGACGCCTTGACAGCCCCCGACACTGCGCCCCTGATTAATGTTGGCGTTGGTGAGGATGTCACAATTCGCGAGGTAGCGGAACTCGTCAAGGCGGCGGTTTGCTGGGAGGGCAATTTGGTGTTCGACACGACGAAGCCAGACGGTACTCCGCGCAAGCTACTGGACGTAACGCGCTTGCGTAACCTTGGCTGGAAAGCCAAAACGTCTCTTGGTGCCGGGTTGCAAGCGACGTATGAGGATTTTCTTCGCCTTCATGGGGCTTGATGTGGAAGCGCGCATCCAGATTGGACTGCATGTCCGACGGGGTGCAAGCTTGTTCAGTCAGGCCAAACAGAAGAGAGGGACGCGTACATACCGAGGCGGCCGCAATATTGGCCTGTGCTAACGTTGCAGACCGGACCTCTCTGCGACCGACGACGCAGAGGATCACCCAGAAGCTTGCCCAAGCCAAATGGGAAGGGGAAGGCCGCATAACCGGCCGCACCTGGAACGGCTGTGGGTGAGCGCCGTCAACTCCAGCCGCCAGTTAGAACTGCTCGACCTCGCGGGAGCCGTTGCTTACGAAGCCGGCATCGACAGGAAAGCCAACCAGGCCCGCATCATGCCTCGGGGCAGCCTTATCCAAGGCGGTGCATGCGGAAATGGCGGACGTCGACGTATGCTTTTCAACTAGCGCTTAGCCGTTGTCCCGCTGCGTGGTGTAGCTGGCGGCATTGGTCGCCGTGCTCTCCGGCATGGGCCGGGCTGATCGGATTGGTTCAGTCTGCACTCACTCGCCTCAAGGTCATGGCGCCACAAGCGCGGATTCGCGGCGCCGTGGTGCGGGCGTTTACAACTCATGCAGCAGCGGGTCTCGTTGATGGCGAAGCGGCCTGCCCTGAACCAATCGCTCGCGTCTGCAGCGCGCCAAGCTGTCGCGCAACGCGATCATCCTGACGCTCTGGGATGGCAGTGGCAGGTGACCGCCTATGCGGTGAGCACGCTTGGCCTTAGCTCGATTGGCATCGACCCCAACCGGCCTGATCATCGTGCCGTGCCCTGCTTTTACGGCCAGGTGAAGCCGATCAGCTGCGACCGCTCGCCGCGACAACCATGGCGCCAGACTATGGTCTGCTCGGCTGGTTCGAGCCCGTCGCCGCTGTGTTCATCCGCAGCATCGAATGCCATATCCGCTGCAGCCTCGAATGCAATAACCGTCCTAGCTTTTCAGAGCGCCTCTCGGAGTTGTTGAAAAACCCGGAAGTCAATTGCCCGTTCTACCTTTTCGGCAATGTGGAGGCGTCTGGGAATGGCTCAAACGATTCCCCGTTTGGAATGCGATGTCTCGCCCAGTCCGACGAGACGGGCTGCGGCTTGACCCGTCGGCATGTCAATGACCGTGATTGCCCTTTCTGCAAGGAAGCGACGCTCGTTCTTGGTCAGCTGTGCTGTATCGATTGCCGCAAAATGTGGGCCATGGGAGCGCTTCATGATCTGTCGGGCATAGGTGCGCAGCATCTGATCATTGAAGCGGCAGCCGAGGAAGAAAAGACCACGGCTGGCTCGCCGTTCCTTCACCAGGTCAGGGATCGGCGTCTGGATGTCGATTTCGCTCAGCACTTCAACGTAGTCGGAATCTGCGACGAGGAAGTTTGCGGCCGGCCTGGCACCGCCGTGAGGGGCGTAGAGAACCGTCTTCGCCGCTGGTGCGGATTCGAGTAATATCCCGGACAAATCGTAGGCTTTCGTCCAAATGTCACCGATCTCGTGCGCCCGTGTTACGCCCTGTATTTCGACGACGTCGGTTCGGCGGGTCTGTATTAGAGCCGCGCGCATGGCACCGTCGTACCAGCTGTCGACGATCACGGAGAGCGGCAGCGTTGCAAGCCAGGCATGCAAGATGGTCGGCACCACCGGGGCCGCGAATATTTCGGCCATCCAAACTTGAAGCGTCTGGCGGTGCCGGCGCTGTTCGATATACTGCGCTACCGACCACATGTTGGTGCGAATCTTCGAAGGGGCTGGCGCGCGCTTGTTGAGCGCTGCGGCAACGGCTTCGGGGGTATGCGGTACGGGCGGTCCCGCGGAGCGGATCTCAAGCAGACCCGGGCCGAGATAGGGAATGACCTGATCGGCCGCGAGCCCTTTCTTCAAAAGGTCAAGCTGCCTTTCGGCAAAACTGTCCCGAATGACGACGAGATGACCCGAGGTCATTGTGTTCATGCTCGTATCCCTTTGCCGCTCTCTTTGTGTAAACCCGAAGGTCAGTCCTCGTCGGAAATCTTCCTTGCTTCGACGGTAATCGGCAAAGGCGTATCCCGCGGAAGGTCGGGCAGGACTAACCGCCAGCCGTTCTTCAGCGTCACGGCCCCACCCCATAAGTGTTCGTTGTCGACCTTGATGATCGGCTCTTCGAGATCCTTTTTGGGAATATAGGCCGACAAGCCAGCACCGGTCCTGCGGATCATTACCCTCATCGGGCCGTTCCTTCGTCAAACCCAGCACCGATTTCGGCACTGCAACGAATCCCAGCCGTCTCAAGGCTCATAAGTTCACGCGCACGCATGCCGACGACGGTGCCGCGATCGACCCATTCGACCGCATAGATGTAGAACTGCTGGAGAAAGGTGCCGATGTCGCGCACATAGCCCTCGTCGCCTTTGCGCACCAGATTTTCACCGATCTCCTTGCCCGGATAGGTGCCGTCATTTTTTATGTGGCGTGTGGCGCGGACCCGCTCACCCGGCATGAATCGCGGCGGTGTACGGATTTCGATGTCCTGTTCGCGTCCGAGGCTCATGGCCGTTCCTTTCTCTCGGCTGCAGCTTTCCAACAGGAGGTCAATGGTCCTGCGGAGGCGCCTCGACCGTGTCGGTAGCCGAAATGGAGGTCAGGCGGGGACGCAAGTCTTCGACACCGGACATACCGAGGCGCATTGCTGCGTTTCGAAGGTCCCCTCGCATTCGGTGCACTTTATCGGATCGATCACGTAGGTCTCGCCCTTGAACTTGATCGCGCCCGAAGGGCATTCAAACTCACAGGCACCGCACTGGGTGCATTGGGAAGCGATGATCTTAAAGGCCATTTTCAACTCCGGTTCGGTTAGAATGAGGCGGCTCAGGCCGTCGCAGCCAGTGGCTCACTCCCAAACTCGGCGGCGTAAAGCGCGCCGATCGCGGTCTCGATGTAGTCATACCCGTAAGCATCCGTTGCTCGGATCCCACCTTCCTTGAGACGATCCTTGGGGCAATTTCCAATTCTCGCGCACAGCACGATGTCTACGCCTTCGAGCGTAGAGATGACGCCGTCGAGGCTCTTGTCCTCGGCCCGGCCGCCGAGGCAATACTGCTCGACCTTGCGATGACCGACGAAGCTGATCCCTTTCGGCGAGGCCTCATAAACCTGGAATTCCTTCGCATGGCCGAAATGTTCGTTGATGCGGCCGCCACCCTTGGTCGCCACCGCGACCAGAAGCGATTTGCCGGAGCCCGCGGTCTTGACCATCCCGAGCGCCTCGCTCTTGGCCGCCATGCGGTCGCCCCGCTCGCGCGCGACCGCTGCCCGATATGTCTCGCGCTTGCTGGCGTCGTACGTGACCTTGTCGGGAAGCCGGTCGAGCGTGAATTCCTGGCCACGATCCTCGCCGAGCAGGCCGACAGCATCGGCCCGGCACTGCCGGCAGTGGCGCATCAACTTGGCGCCGCCTTCGAGACGATCCTGAAGGGCCTTCAGCTCCATTGCCTTGGGGCCGCGCTGCCCGCTCAGGCCGTAATGCGTACCGTGTGCCGGGTCGGAAATCAGCGGCATGACATTGTGCAGGAACGCGCCGCGCTCCTTGACCCATTTATTCACCTCGATCAGGTGCTCATCGTTTACGCCGGGGATCATCACCGAATTGATCTTGGTGAGGATGCCGCGCGCCGTCAGCATCTCCAGCCCCGACATCTGTCGTTCGTGCAGGATCGTGGCTGCCTCAACGCCGGTATAACGGCGGTTGTCATAGAAGATCCATGGATAGATCTTGGCACCGATCCGCGGGTCGACCATGTTGATGGTGATCGTCACGTGATCGACATTCATTTCGGCAAGCTCGGCGACGCGGTCTGGCAGCGCGAGCCCGTTGGTTGAGATGCACAGCTTGATGTCGGCGATTTCCTTGGCGACCCGTTCGAATGTCGCCTTTGTGTTCTTCCAGTCGTAACAGGCATCGCCCGGTCCGGCGATGCCAAGCACGGAAAGCTGCGGCACTTCGTTGGCAACCCCGATCACCTTGCGCAGCGCCTGGTCGGGCGTCAGCCTTTCCGAAACCACCCCAGGCCGGCTTTCGTTGGCGCAGTCATATTTGCGATTGCAGTAGTTGCATTGAATATTGCAGGCTGGGGCGACCGCCACATGCATGCGCGCGAAATAGTGGTGCGCTTCCTCTGAAAAGCAGGGATGATCCTTGATCTTCTCCCAGACAGCCGAGTCCATCTCGTGCGGCTTTGCGGAGGAGCCGCAGGATGAAGATGCGCAGGCACCGGATTTCGCTCCCGCCGGCAACTGATCGAAGACAGTCGTGCCGGAAAGGCTCTGTAGCGAAATCATCGGTGCGGACATCGAACGGCTCCGTGCGTGGTGTGAACATCGCACTTCAGAGCGCAAGAGATATGCCAACTCGAAAAGCGGTCTTTATCCGTCATGCTGGCTTTACGTCGGCCTTTTGTGTCCAATTGTGTCCGTTTCCTGCGACACGGTTTTGTCAGGTCGCCGACAACGGTCAAAAGCAACGCGAAAAGGGACGTCTTGTCTCAGTTACGCCCGGTGCGGGCAGCAACCGCGCTCCCAAATGTGGTGTCATCAATGGCGTTAGAACTTCTTCACTTCGATATGATGCCGGCGCAGAGCATAGCCGACCTGCCGCGGCGTGAGACCGAGGAAACGAGCCGCCTTGGCCTGAACCCAGCCGGCTTTCTCCATCGCATCGATCAGTCGGTCGCGTTCCGTCAGACGCTGGTTCATTGCTGGGCAAACGGGATGGTTGGGGTCGCAGGTCTCGCCGGGCGATGCCTCATTCTGGGAGGGGCCGACTCGCATGGCAGGCAGCGGCGATCCAACCGGCATCATATTGCCACGTGCGAACTCGTCGACGGCATAGGCGCCGTGCGAACGGCCGACTCCTTTCCACAGAAGCGAAGAAAGGCACTGGCTGTTCTGGCAGGCGAAATCCGACGGAGTTATTGTCATTGAACGCGCAAGTGTGGCCGTCCGTCGCACACAATTCTCCAACTCACGCACGTTGCCAGGGAAATAGCATTGCGAGATCAGGTCAAGCGCCGACGGCGTGAAGGCAAGATCGCGATGGTTCTCCTTGTTGAATCTATCGAGGAGAGTTTTGGCAAGGCGTGGAATATCGCCCGGCCGCTCTCTGAGGGGAGGCAGGACTATTGGCACCACATTGATGCGGTAATAAAGGTCGGCCCTGAACTCTCCATTCCGGACAGCCGTCTCGAGGTCCTTGTTGGTGGCGCATATGAGCCGCACGTCAACTTTTAGGGTCCTGGTGCCGCCCACTCGCTCCAGTTCTCCTTCCTGCAAGACGCGCAATAGCTTGGCTTGAAAGGCAGGCGAAATCTCGCCGATTTCATCAAGCAGCAGGGTTCCGCCATTCGCCAATTCGAACCGGCCGGCGCGCTGCAGGATAGCTCCGGTGAAGGCGCCCTTCTCGTGGCCAAAGAGCTCCGATTCCAAGACGCTTTCGGGCAGTGCGGCGCAGTTCAATTTGACGAAGGATTTCTCCCTCCGATGTGAAAGCCTATGGATGGCCTGTGCAAAGAACTCCTTGCCGGTACCGCTTTCGCCTCGCAGAAGCACGGTGGAATTGGTCCTGGCCACGACCGAGACGATCTCCAGCACTTGCTTGAGTGCGGGACTTTCTCCGATGATTCCGTCGACCTTGACATGCGGATGTCGGGCCGGATGGGTCCTGTCCTCGTCGAGCGACTGCTCTGGTCTCGATTGCTTCTCGATAAGTCGCTGACCAGCTGTGCTCAAAGTGCGATGCAGGCGAATGGTCCGGCCGACCAGATTGGCGACCATGGCCAGGAAACGTAAGTCCTCCTCGTAACGGAACTCGGTGGTACCGTTCCTGACGCGGTCGATCGACAGCGTCCCGAAGATCTTTTCCTCAGCCTTTAGCGGGACACCGATAAACGCAGTTGCGATCGTGCCGCTGGTCGATTGAGGATCAGCCTGAAACAGCTCCGACGTGTTTGTGTCTTGTATGACGATCGGCACTCCAGTAGCGACGATTTTGTCTATTACGGCCTGGGGTATGACACTGCCGATGGCTGACCGAGGCACAGCGCCGCCGGTAGTTGCGCTAATCTGCGGCTCTCCTTCAGCGTCCAGGACGACGATTGCGCCATGACGCATTTGCACAAACGAGGAGAGGATATTCGCGACATTGGCAAGCGTAATCTCCAGCCGGGTCGGGGCAGTCAGAATCTTCGATATCTCGTAGACTCCCCTGAGCCAGCTGTCCGCATTGCGCGCCGCTTCGACCGCAGGTTCAGGCGGGGTGTTCCGAGATACAATTTCACCGACCTGATCTGGAAGCATGTGAGCCATGCAAACACCTCAAGGGTTGTCCAAGGTGCTCCTCCCAACCCCTTTTTTGTATTTCGAGTTCCAGAAACATAGTATTTTCAGCTTTTCGGGCAATTTTGAACGATATTGGCGGTCTTGACCGCAATTGCGAGCCTCTCGTTTCTCGCTCTTTGCGCCAGTCATCCAAACTTGAAGAGAACGCCAAAGCCGCCGCGCGGGTAGTTCCATACGATCTCACCGCTGGCCTCGCACAGCACGCGACAGGTGCCGCATTCCATGCAGCCGTCGGAAGTCGTCTCCACCTGTCCCTTGTCGTTCAACTCATAGCACTTGGCCGGGCAGATGTGTGTCAGCGCGAGCAGGTTCGCGCTCGGCCTCTCGTGCGGTCGCACTTTGATATGCGGGCGGCCCGGATCGACCAGATAGCGGTTCTGATAAAGCTTCTCCTCGACACGTAACTTCGTCACGGCTATCGTCATCCTGTTTCTCCTTCAGCGCCACGCGAGTGCCAGGCGGACCACATCGCTGATCAGCCCCCAGCGCGAACGCGCCTTGATGAAGGCAGCAGTGGTCGCCTTTTCCTTCTCGATTTTCGGGGTGCCGTCGACCCGCATGAAGTTCTGCGCGGCCTGCGACATCAACTGCGGGTAAGTCATGAAGAAATTGCGGGAATTGGTGTGTATCAGGGCCGGCATGTCCTTATATTTCATCAGGTCTTTGACTACGAAGGACTTGTCCAGCATGGTCTTGTAGAGGGCGAGGTTCCTCCTGATCATCGGCTGGTTGCGGCCCTTGATCTCAATGATTGCCTCGCCCGCGATGCGACCGGAAGTCATGGCGAGGTTCGAACCCTCGCGGTGAATAGCGTTGTTCAGTTGTGCGGCATCACCGACCGCCACCCAACCGTCGCCGAAGAGCTGCGGAATTGCCTTGTAGCCACCTTCGGGAATGAGATGCGCGGAATACTCCTTGACTTCCGAGCCCGCGATCAGCGGCCGGATCGAAGGATGGTTTTTGAAGGCGTCGAGGAGGACGTAAGGGCTCTCCATTGTCTGGGCGAAATCGGAGACGAGGCAGCCGATGCCGAGAGAGATCGACTCCTTGTTGGTGTAGAGGAAGGCCAGTCCGGCCATGCTGCGGGAAATCGTGCCCGCCGCTTCGATCACGCAGCCTTCGTCGCCCTGGAGGCCGAACCGCTGCTCAATGACCTCATCGGGTAGGAAATGCATTTCCTTGACAGCGAGCGCCACGCTTTCTGGCTTCGGCATCTTGCGCAGGCCGGCCCGTGTACCGAGCAGTCCGTTGACACCTTCTGCGAGCACGACGACGTCCGCGTAGATCGGCCCGCCAGCCCGGTCGGTGCGCACGCCGATCACCTTGCCGCTGGCACTGCGGACAAGTTCGGTCACCGTCGTCTCGCACAGCACCGTCGCGCCGGTCTGGCGCACCTTGCGCGAAAACCACTTGTCGAATTGGGCGCGGATGATCGTGTAGCGATTGGGCTTCGCCTCGTTGAAATCGTCCGATCGATACTGCATCCCGGTGTGGGAGGTGTCGTCCATCACCCAGAATCGCTGCTCGACCAGATGCCGCTCGAGAGGTGCATCATCCCGGAAATCCGGAATGATTTGCTCCAACATGTCGGCGTACATGATGGCGCCCTGGACATTCTTGGAGCCCGGATACTCGCCGCGCTCCAACTGCAGCACCGTCAGGCCCTGGCTTGCCATGGTGTAGGCGGCCGCGTTTCCGGACATACCGGCCCCGACGACGATGGCGTCGAATTCTTCCTCGATCATGGCCGTCTCCCTTAGCTCGCAAGCTTGTCGTGGCTATGCGGCGACAGCCGCCGGGTGAAAGCTTCCGTCAATGCCGGAAGGAAACGGATTGCATCGGTGACGATGCCGAGGTGGGCAAAGTCGAAGATCGGGGCGTTCGGGTCGGTGTTGATGGCTACGATCAAATCAGCCCCCTCCACGCCAACCCGATGCTGAATGGCGCCGGAAATCCCGGCCGCTATATAGAGCTTTGGCCGGATGGTCTTGCCCGTTTGGCCAACCTGCCGATCGGCCGGCATCCAGCCCTTCTGGACCAGCGGGCGCGAACAGCCATATTCGGCGCCGATTGCCCGCGCTAGATTCTTCACAAGCTGCAAATTCTCCGCTGAGCCGAGACCGAGGCCTCCGGCAACCACGATGTCGGCGTAGGCGAGATTTGCCTTTGCCGATTGGCGATCGAGGTTGAAGCCAAGGACTTTGGTGATGATCTCTTCCTCGGTCATTGACAGCTTGTGCCGGATGACACGCCCGACCGGCTTATCCGTCCGCGGTGGCATGGCCATAACCCTCGGTCGTACGGTGGCCATCTGTGGCCGGTAGTTGAGCGTATAGATCGTGCATAGCAAGGAACCGCCGAAAGTCGGACGGGTCGCGGCGAGCGAACCGTCGACAACATCGAGTTCGGTACAGTCGGCAGTGAGCCCTGTCAGCAAGGTCGTCGCTACTGAGCCAGCGAGATCCCTGCCGAGCGTGGTCGCACCGAGAAGCAGGATCTCCGGCTTGTGGGTATTGACCAGATCCGTCATCGCCTTGGTGAAAGGCTCGTTGCGATAGTCGGCAAGCAACGGTGCCTCGACGAGATAGACAAGGTCGGCGCCGTAAGCAAAGGCCTCGGCAATGGCATGCTGCGTGGCCTCACCCGGCGGTCCGAGCACGATCCCCGCAAGCTGCATGCCTAGCTTGTCGGCGAGCTTGCGGCCTTCGCCAAGCAGTTCGAAGGACACGGGATGGACCTCGCCGCGTTCCAGTTCGATGAAAACCCAGACGTGCCGATAGTCCCTAAAGTGCTCAGGCAATTCCCTCTTGATGCCGGCACGGCCGGCGGAAGGAGGGGCTTCGCGGTTCGCGTTCGACATCATCTCTCCTTGCCGTCCCGTCACTGGCCGCCGTCGAAGGCGAGTTCGTGTTCCAGCGCTGGCTGGCGGGTAAAGATTGCGGCGATCAGTTCGTCAGCGAGGTCGTGCTGCGTCTTGTCGGTCATGTCGATCTGCGTCGCCTTTTCCGCCCGCGTGGTTGGGGCGAAAACGCGCTTGACGACCGTCGGCGAGCCGCGCAGGCCGCATTTGTTGAGGTCCTCAATGCCAGCTTCGGCCGCGCTCCATTTCACGATCTGGCCGCGCGCGGCGCGCATGGCGTCGTCGAGCGAGCCTCTGCGGATTTCGTTGGTGCCTTCCAGCATTGTGACGAGGCAAGGCAGCCTGCTTTTCAGCATCTGCGTACCGCCTTCCGAACGGCGCTTGACGGTGATCTCGCGCGCATCGACATCGATAGAGCCGATCTTCGCCACATAGGTGAACTGCAGGAGGCCGAGGCGCTTGGCGATGCCGGGCCCGACCTGGGCGGTATCGCCATCAATCGTCTGCTTGCCGGCGAAGACGATGTCCGGCGCGCCAAAGGTCTCACCAATTCTCACGATTGCGCGAGAAAGCGCGAAGGACGTCGCCAGCGTGTCGGAGCCGGCAAAACAGCGGTCGGTCAAGAGTACCGCGCGGTCGGCGCCATAGGTGAGCGCCTTTCGCAGCGCATCTTCTGCCATCGGCGGACCCATCGTAAGCACGGTGACCTCGCCGCCATGGGCGTCGCGCAATCTCAGTGCCTCTTCGAGGGCGAACAGGTCGTAAGGGTTGATGATGGTCGGCACACCCTGGCGCATGATCGTGTTCGTCACCGGGTGGACACGTATCTGCGCGGAGTCCGGCACCTGCTTGATACAGATTACAATGTGCATTGCGTCTTTCTCGGCTCCAATCCGCAAGCGGCCCTGGCGTTCATCTCCTTCGCAGCATCATTCGTGCCAACCGTTTTGCGTTGCTCTGTTCCCTTTGACATGGGGTTGGTTTGTTCCGAAGGTGCCGTCGTGATGACCGGGTTTGTCGGCTTTTCGACCTTGTCGCGTCGCACTAGTGTCGCGTTCATTCTGTCCCGAACCGCCTCAGGATCGACTCGAACGGGACAAAGGCGTGGTCCCGAGTGGCCGGTTTGTCGGGATCGTGCTCTTTGAGCACCTTGAAGACCCGGTGGGTGAGTGGCGAGGATGTCGCGAAATCCTCATAGGCGCGTTCCAACGTCGCACGCGCCCGCGCGGCGATCACCCCGTCGGGAAGACCGGCGAAATCCTCTTCAGCGAGATATTGTCCCATGCGCTTGAGGATATGCAGCCGTGAGACATTGAGCACCTTCGGATCATAAGAGATGCAAAGGACTGCGAAGAACTCCTCCGCAGCCGACAGGCTCTTCAGCCGGGCGAGGATGTCGGTGACATCGATGGCACGACTTTCAGCGAAACAACTGCGCATTGCATTCTCCTGGGCCCGAAACGGTGGTCGGGTTTGCGTTGTCGCCCAGGCCTGGAGCTGATTGAAGTCCTCTGGCCTGGCTGGCAGATGGGGAAAGCTGACGCAGCTTCTCAACGATCCCGGGCATGACTTCGAGCACCCGGTCGACGTCCTCCTCGCCGTTGTTGCGCGAAAAGGAGAAACGGATTGCGCCGTGTGCTGTGCTATTGGGGATATTCATCGCCACCAAGACGTGGCTCGGCTCCAGCGAGCCGCAGGCGCAAGCAGAGCCGGAGGAGCAGGCGATGCCCTCGCGATTGAGGAAATGCAGTATGCCCTCACCTTCGATATCTTCAAAGGCGATGTTTGCGGTGTTCGGCAACCGCTTTAGCAAATCGCCGGCGACGAAGGCGTCTGGGATGCTTTGGAGAAGTTCCTTCTCCAGGCGGTCGCGCAACGCCTTGACCCGTGTGTTCGCGTCGTCCATGAATTTCAAGGCAAGATCGGCGGCCACGCCGAGACCGACGATGCTTGGCGTATTCTCCGTGCCGGCGCGGCGGTTGCCCTCCTGGCCTCCCCCCTTGATCAGCGGACAGAAGCGGACGCCCCGCTTTACGTAAAGTGCGCCGACCCCTTTCGGTCCGTGTAATTTGTGACCAGACAGAGACAGCATATCGATTGCCGTCGATTTCAAGTCGATTGCAAGCTTGCCGACCGCTTGCACCGCGTCGGTATGGAAAAGGGCGCCGACTTCCTTGGCCAGCTCAGCAAACTCCACCACCGGGAAGATGGTTCCGGTCTCGTTGTTCGCCGACATGATCGAGACGATCGCCACGCGCGGGGTGAGGGCGGCCTTATAGGTGTCGAAGTCGAGCCGGCCGTGGTGATCCACCGGGATCCTATGCACCTTGATGCCGCGCGTCTTCTCAAGGTCGGCGCAAAGCGTCAGCACGGCCGAATGCTCGACTGCGGAAGTCACGATCTCTGTGCGCTCAGGCATCACCTCGAGCGCCGAAAGGATCGCCGCGTTGTCGCTTTCCGTCCCGCCCGAGGTGAAGGTGATCTCGTCGTCGAACTCCGCGCCGATCAGCGTTTGCACCTGCCGGCGCGCCTTTCTCACCGCCGCCCCGGCGGAAGCGCCAAAATCGTGGCTCGACGAAGGGTTGCCGAATTGGTCGGTAAAAAACGGCAGCATTGCTTGAACGACTTCAGGATCGACCCGTGTCGTTGCGTTGTTGTCCAGATAAACAGGTCTCATGGATGTGATCCTTCTCCTGAGCGCAATCACGCAAAGCGCACGCCCGGTCTGTCATGATGATGATGATGGTTAGCCGAAGGAGTTGCCGCGGCCACATTCGGCCTGCGCGCTTCTTGGCGCCGGCGCGGTAACCCCTCTCGACCTTGGTGCGCCAGCGTTGCGCCGGCTCGGCCCCCGGCAAGCGCGGTCTTTAGGCCACGGCGTTTTCGGTGCGCTGGATCATGGACTGTCTCTCCTTCAGGCCGGACACGTTCGCGAAGAGCTACGCATGGACCGTGCCAAAGAAGGGAATCATTTCAAAACAATATGATGGCTCCAGCACTGCTATGTCGCATTTCCGACATCGGCGGGAATTGTTCAACGCGGAACGCCGTTGAATCGGGCGTAGATTCCGCCTCGCGTGAGGAGCAATCCTGTCAGGCCGTTCGCCAAGGACGCCCGCGCGACCGAGGCGTCCTGTCGGGTTTGTCGAATGCGCGACACGGCACTGTTACGCCCCGGTTGCCCTGCTGAGATCTCGTTTGTCATTGTAGAATATGCAGAAAATTCTTCTGAGCTTCTTTCTGAGCCTTTGGCGCGGTTTTTGCGGTTCTCTCCTCGTAGGGCAGCGCGTGCCTGCGGCCGATATTCATCTCGCGGGTGACATCGCGATCGATGGAACGAAGGAAAGAAAGCAACATGTCAGCTCCAGATCAGCCACCCGCATTCCGAGCGATGTTTTCGTCCTTACGCAGACCTTCCATTTCGGGTTTCTTGAGACCGAGCGGCCTGCTGCGCTCGTACAAAGCCACGCGGCGTTTTCACATCGATCTACGCGGCGCCGCCTTTCGCGACGTTTTCGCCTTCACCATACGCCACTGGAGCAGGCAGCCGGTCCGGCTCGCGATCATTATAGTCGCGGTGCTGGTGGCAACGCTCCTTGACGTTCTGACGCCGCTCTATTCCGGACGGCTCGTAAACGCGGTCGCCCAAGGAGCGGCAGCCGACGCCGTCGTGTGGGATGCGGCTCTTGCCGCCTTTTCAATGTTGATTGCGCTCGCACTCGGCGCCGTCGTCATGCGCAACATCGCCTTCATTGCCGTCAATGACTTCATTCTGAAGATGATGTCCGACATCGCCAGCGACGCGTTCCATCGCGTCCAGCGCTTTTCGACCGATTGGCATGCGAAAACCTTCGCCGGCTCGACGGTGCGCAAGATCACGCGCGGCATGTGGGCGTTCTGCCTCCTTAACGACACGATCCTTCTTGCCTTGTTCCCGTCGCTCATCATGCTCGTGGGGTCGAGCGTTCTGCTCGGCTGGTATTGGCCGATGATGGGGCTGATCATCGCTTGCGGCTCGGTTGGCTATGTGGCGCTGATCATTGTCCTGTCGCTCGGCTATGTGGCGCCAGCCGCAAACCTCGCCAACAACTGGGATACGAGGCTTGGCGGCTCGCTTGCGGACGCGATCAGCTGTAACGCGGTGGTCAAAGGTTTCGGCGCCGAGGTGCGGGAAGATCATCGTCTCGCGAAAGTCATCTCCAAGTGGCGGCACCGGACCCTCCGGACCTGGGTGCGCGGGACGGTCAGTGCTGCATTCCAGGGGATCATGCTTCTTGCACTGAGAGCGGCTTTGATCGGCTATGCCTTATTTTTGTGGTCGCGCGGCCAGACTACCCCAGGTGACATCGCCTTGGTGCTCGGGTCTTTCACCGTCCTATATGGCTACTTGCGTGATGTTTCCATACACGTGCGCAACATCCAGCGCTCTGTAAATGAGATGGAGGAACTGGTCCAAACCTACAGCCAGCCGCCCGACGTGGCCGATGTTCCGGGCGCCAAGCCGATCCGGATCACGAAGGGTCACATCGATTTTGAGAGCGTCCATTTCCACTACGGCAATCATTGGTCGCCCTTCTACAGCGACTTGTCGATTTCGATTGAGGCCGGCGCACGGGTCGGTCTGGTCGGCCCCTCTGGCTCCGGCAAGACCACCTTCGTCAAGCTCATCCAGCGGCTTTACGATCTGGATGCTGGACGAATCTTGATCGACGGGCAGGACATCTCGCGGGTGACGCAGGCCTCGCTGCGCTCGCAGATCGCGATCGTACAGCAGGAGCCTCTCCTGTTCCACCGCTCGCTGGCCGAGAACATAGCCTATGGGCGGCCGGGTGCTTCTCGGTCCGACGTCGAGCAGGCGGCGCGGCTCGCCAGCGCGCATGACTTCATTGCGCGCCTGCCGAACGGCTACGGTACGCTGGTCGGCGAACGCGGCGTGAAGCTCTCAGGCGGCGAGCGCCAGCGTGTGGCGATAGCGCGCGCCTTCCTCGCCGATGCCCCGATCCTGATTCTGGACGAGGCGACATCGAGCCTCGACTCGGAATCGGAGGTGCTGATCCAGAAAGCGATGGAGCGGCTCATGGTCGGGCGCACCACGCTCGTCATTGCGCACCGGCTCTCGACGGTGCGCGAACTCGACCGGCTGCTTGTCTTCGACCGTGGTTGCATCACCGAGCAGGGCGACCATGCCGCGCTGATCCGTCGCGACGGCATCTACCGCCGCCTGTTCGAGCGGCAGGCCTTGGAGCTGACAAGGGGTTGGAATGAGACCAATGTGCAACGCGGTTGAACGCGGCGTGAATTCAGCTTGCCTCCCCAGCAATCCTGTCGGGCCGTTCCTGAAAAGGCGGCCGCAACCTGTCGTCGGGCTTGTCCAATCCACGAGACGCCTGGTGCCGGCCTGTCTTCCTGCCGCGCTCTTGAGCAAACCCATCAATGCGATGAAGACAATTTTTTATGAGCTGCGTCCTGGGTTCCCGGCACGGCGCTTGAGGCTTCCTCCTGAGGCGGCAGCCGCCGCGCGATCATTTAGATCCTGGTTGATGCGATCAATGGAGCGAAGGAAAGCAACGCGCCGGATCGACGCGAGATCCGCATTCTCTGGCATAGGGGCGTCGCCAAATCGACACCCTCACAATATGCGCTCACCGCCCGCGTCGACGTCGGGAACAAGATCTTGATTGTCGTCTGCGCTCAACCGCTCTTATGCCGAGCTTGAAGGATACGGACCTGCGTCTCGCCGCGCGGGATTGCATAAGCTGGCTGCAGCGTCTCGCCTACCATCGGCATCACCGGTTCGGCTTCGAGACGTTCCGCAAACCCGCCGAGGCCGGCACGCCGGCGATGCGGTCGTGGCCATCGAAGCGCGTCCCGACATGGCGCGGGCGTAACGACCGGCTTGCGAGGAAGGGGATCATGTCAGACCTTGCGCTGTTGCAGAAGAAGGTCCGCAAGCTGCAGTCGCGCGCGGGAGCCGCCAAGATGGAATTGCACGACCTTGCCGAGGACCTTCCGGTCAACTGGACCGAGATCAAGGCAGTCGCCTGGAAAGCCTTCGAGGTTTTTTCCGAGTTGGATGCGGCAAAGGAAGAACTCGCAGCGTTGGAGAATTCACAATGACGGGCGCTTTCGTCACCCGCGACGGCTCTCCCTGGACGCCGCACTATCTGACGGCGATCGATGGCGCGACCTGCATCGGCTGCGGCCGCTGCTTCAAGGTCTGCTCGCGCGAGGTCATGCACCTTCATGGCGTCGATGACGCAGGCGAAATCCTCGGCATCTGCGCGGGCGAGGACGACGACTTCGACGGCGAGCTCAACCGCATGGTCATGATCGTCGACCATGCCGGCCGATGCATCGGCTGCGGCGCCTGCGGCCGCGTCTGCCCGAAGAACTGCCAGACCCACCTTGCGGCCGACAAGCTTGCTGCATGAGCTGGGGACAAGACCAGCAGAACGGCGCCACATTCGCCCATCACCGTGGCTGTTTCAGCACCAGCCAATGGCCGCCGACAGACCAGGCGGCGGCGTTCGACCGGCATGCGCTTGCCTGTGTTTTCTACCTCGCGTTTGAGGAGGCCGAGGCCGGCAAGGCGACCGCGACCGAAGCAACCGGCCTTTCGCGTGCCAACCTGCGAGATGTCATGACACGCTATTTCCCGGCTGTTCCCGTCAACGCCTTCGCGCTGGAAAAGCTGACCGATCCCGAGCCGGATATGGAGGAAGGGCTTCTGCGCGGCTTGCTTATTGGGCATGCCAGGCCAGGCGATCCGGCGAGCACCCTCTTCGCCAAGATCATCGCCAGGCGCAGTTTGCGCAATGACCATCTGTGGCAGGACCTTGGCCTTTTCAATCGGGCCGAACTCAGCCGCTTGATGGCCAGACATTTCCCGGCGCTGGCGGCCGGCAACACCAAAAACATGAAATGGAAGAAGTATTTCTATCGTAAGCTCTGCGAGGCTGAAGGCTTTTCGCTATGCACCGCGCCCAGTTGTCAGGAATGCCGCGATTTCGAAAGCTGTTTTGGCCCGGAGGAAGGCGAAAGCCACTTGGCACGGATCAAGAACGGGTTCGCTTTGGATTAAGAGCCGCTTTCGTCGCCGCCGCCCGGGCTTGATTGGCATCGAAGCCGTACGCGCTTTTCCCGGCGACGTCGCGCGGAGGACGGGATGTTGAGCGCCTCACGATATTTCGCAACGGTGCGGCGAGCAATGTCGATCCCGGTTTCCTTGAGCCGGGTGGCGATGTCGTCGTCGGAAAGCACTTCGTTGGGCGATTCCACGGCAACCATCGCCTTGATTTGATGGCGCACAGCTTCGGCGGAGTAGGCGTCGCCGCCTTCGGAGGAGCCGATCGCGACAGTGAAAAAATACTTCAGTTCGAACACGCCGCGCGGGGTCAGCATGTACTTGTTCGACGTTACCCGGCTTACCGTCGACTGGTGCACGTTGATCGCATCCGCGACAGTCCTGAGATTGAGAGGCCGCAGGTGGGCGACCCCATGTTCAAAAAAGGCGTCCTGCTGGCGGATGATTTCAGCCGCTACCTTGAGGATCGTCTTGGCGCGCTGATCAAGGCTGCGGATTAGCCAGTTCGCGTTTTGGAGGCATTCGTTGAGAAATGACTGGTCTTTCGAATTTTGGGCGCTTAGGCGGGAAACCTGGGCAAAATAGTTTTGGTTCATCAGCAGCCTGGGCAGCGTGTCTGGATTGAGTTCGATTTGCCATCCACCTCCGGGAGAGGGCTGAACCAAGACGTCGGGAATGATCGATTCAGGCCCTCCGGATTGGAATCGGTTTCCAGGCTTGGGATCGAGCGCGCGGATTTCGTGCAACATGTCGAGAAGGTCGTCTTCATCGACACCGCAATGGCGCTTCAATGTTTGAAAATCGCGTCGCGCCAGCGCTTCAAGATTGGCGACCAGCGCTGCCATTGCCGGGTCGAACCTGTCTAGCTGCCGCAATTGTATCTCAAGGCATTCGCTGAGAGTTCGCGCAAAAATACCCGGTGGATCGAACTGCTGCAAGGTTCCGAGAACCCGTTCCACAACAGCCTCCCGGACATTCAGGCTGCGGGCCAGTTCCGAAAGGTTCACCGGAAGGTATCCGGTGTCTTCCAGATGACCGGCAAGCTCGCCAGCTATTCGCCGCTCCAGCGGCGCGAATGCGCTGAGAGCGATCTGACGAGCAACATGGTCGTGCAATGTTTCGATGGACGTCCAGGAATCTTCGAACGCATGGTTTCCCGCCGGTTGGACATTATTTTTGCCGCGGATTGATTTCCACTGCGAGGCCCGATCCGATATTCCGCCCGTGGTCGGCCCGATGCGCGGATTCCCGGCCGAAATCGACGGAATGTCCTTCGGCGCCCGGTTTGACGCCCGTTCCAGAAAGGGGTTCTTCTCGATTTCCTGCTCGACGAACTGATGCAGTTCGGGATGCGCCAGTTGCAACAGGCGAATGGATTCCATCATTTGCGGCGTCAAAACCAACGATTGCTTCTGACGCTGAAGCAGGCTTGCTGAGGACTCCATGGCTAGCGTGAAACTCCTACCGAGCGACCCTTCGCCTTGTGCAAGGGGATTTTCGAGACGTTGACTCGTCTAGATCATGCAGCCGTCACGGCTTTCGCGGCTTTCGCGGCTTTCAGCGTTTCAAGGACGTTCTGCGGCGACGATACGCCATAAGGGTCCGTCTCGCAGTTGTCGCAGAAACCGTCCTCCTCGAACCACCGCTCCACCACGCCATTGTTGATTGCGGCAGCGTAGCGCCAGGAACGCATGCCGAAGCCGAGATTGTCCTTGGCAACCAGCATGCCCATCTTGCGGGTGAACTCGCCCGAGCCGTCTGGGATCAGCTGGACTTTCTGCAGCCCCAGGGCCTTGCCCCAGGCATTCATGACGAAGGCATCGTTGACGGAAATGCAGTAGATCGCGTCAATTCCCTCCTTCTCGAACTCGTCGTAGAGCATTTCGAAATCGGGCAACTGCAAGGTCGAGCAGGTCGGGGTGAAGGCACCGGGCAGCGAGAACAGGATGATGCGCTTGCCGCTGAAATAGTCGTCGGATGTCTTGTCTTCCCAGCGGTACGGGTTTGGCCCCTCGATGGACTCATCGCGAACACGCGTGCGAAAGGTGATGAAAGGAACCTTTTTTTTGACCGTCATCAATGTGCTCCTGGAGGAAAACTGGTGCGCTGCTTTTTCGGTTGAAACTGACACGGCATCGACCTCGGCCGGCAATTCGGTCGAGCGCCGCGCGTTTTGCGTCGGCCTTGGATCAGCCATGGCAAAACCGCTTGCGAGCACGGGCGTCTGAAGAAACGAGCTCTCGATTTGCGGCGGCAACGAGAACGGTACGCGCTTGTACGGGGCGTCGCGATGTCAGCAATGGTCTTACTCCTGGCCACCTTGTGATGGGTTCTGCCGAGTACGACGCAAGCGCCATGCCATTTGATTTTCAGGCTTGGGTTCACACTGTTTTTTGCAGCGACCCTCTTTGCCTTGAGCGGCCAGAACCATGCCTTCGCCGAGACCGAGCGCGCCCATAATCACCTGATCGTGGGCTCTGAGCGGAGGGGATTCCCTT
>NZ_PNOT02000296.1 GCF_002879535.1 Mesorhizobium intechi | reverse complement strand
GGGGCGGGCATGGCGGAGTCCTGTCGGGAAAACCAGATCGCCCGAACTTTGCCTATTCTATGAATTCCGCAGAGTTAGTTTATTCCAAGTTCACCGTTGAAATTGGAAATTCTCTTCGGTCGGTCGAAGCCCGCACCTGATCCCCGGCAGATCCCTGGCGTCCTGGCGAATTGGAGAACACTGTTTGGCGGCTTTCCGTTGCAGCGCATCGAGCGCCTGAAGGCGGCCCGAGAAAAGGAATGATGACTGAAAAAGTCACATGCATTCCCGCCTTCGAAGGCGTGCAGGCTAGGAGCAACCGCGGCTGCTGGAAGCCGACGTTCGATCGAGGTGAGGCGCTATCAATAGCCCTCCGGACGCTTGATCGGGCGTCCCCGGCAGTCGGAAGGGGTGGCGGCCAAAACTCGCGCTGGCGAGGTTCATTCCATCCCTTCCGCCCCTAGGTGTCATATTAGCAACAGTTAATATCAATCAGCCATCCGGTCTTGCATGGGCGGCATGGGTGTCCCTTAATGGGCCACCGTGACTGGCACCGCCATTGCTTTGTCGGCAATGCCGGCGACATCTCTGACCCAGCAATCGGGGGGCAGATGGGGGGCCCCGCCGCTCCGCAAATGGAGCGGCGGGTTATCGACAACGGGGTTGGGCCATCATGTATTTTCCGCACTTCTTGGTGGGGATGTTCACCACGTCGGCCCTGGTGGGGATCTGGGCCGACGTGGAAACCGGATCCGTCGGCACCGCGGTCGCTTGGACCGTCCTCACACTGATGATGCTGCAGGTTGGATATTTCCTGCTGGCATTTGGGCTTTTCTATAAGCGCTCGACGAAAAGCACCGACATAACCGGGTACCGCTCGTCAGCCCATCCGTCGAAACGGTAGCGTCTCATCGGGCCGATGATGACCGACAAGCCGGCCGCACAGTGAGCGTAGCGCCGCCTAGGGGCCGTGCCCCGGCAGGTTCCGAACGGCAGCCTCGGATACGCAAACGGCAAATAACCTGAAAACATTAGGAGACTGTTTGGTGGAGCCAATCGGAATCGAACCGACGACCTCTTGAATGCCATTCAAGCGCTCTCCCAACTGAGCTATGGCCCCACTCCCGGCAGTCAGCCGGCGCCGTTTCCGGCGAAGAGATCAGCGCGGGTTGGAACACCGCGCCGTTAGTGCAGGCGGCTTCTAACCCCGCCTTTGTCAGATATCAAGCCTTGAAGAGCGGCTTTTTGTTCACAGGCCGAGAAAGCCCGCAAACGCTTACGTCTCAGGCCTGTCAGACCTCGTCGTCGTCGTCGCCGACGCCGATCATGTCGGCAACGTCGTCGTCTTCTTCCTCTTCGTCGGCAAGGAAAGTGTCATCCTCATCGTCGCCGAGGTCGACGTCCTCGTCATCGCCGAGATCGGGCAGATCGTCGCCCTTGGCGTCGTCGTCGGCCTCTTCGAGCGAGACGACTTCAACGCCCTCTTCGTCCTCGGCGTCCACTTCCTTCTCGGCCACTTCCTCTTCCTCCTCGAGGGCGGCGATCTTGCCTTCCTCGAAATAGGAGCGCGGATAGGTCTTGCCGGTGTAGGGCGAGACGATCGGGTCCTTGTTCAGGTCGTAGAATTTTCGCCCCGTCTCAGGGTCGATACGCTTTGTGCCAAGTTCGGTTTTTGCCACGGCAAGCCTCGTCAATAAAAGAGTGGTCCCCTTAACCACTGTTTGCGGCGCTGTCAAAGCCAAAAGCCGGCGTCACAAAACCAAGCCCTGAAAGGCCTCGCGGCAAGTGACGAGCATGGGGATGACCATTTCGCCTCGCCGTGATACGAGACCGCCGCAACAAATGAAAAGCGCCGGCACGCCGGCATTCCGTCCAGGGAAATTCCATGTCTCACGCCGCCGCTGCCAAGCCGGCCACCGCCCGCAAATCTAAAGCCCTTTCCGGCACCGCGCGCGTGCCGGGCGACAAGTCGATCTCGCACCGCTCCTTCATGTTCGGCGGCCTCGCCTCCGGCGAAACCCGCATCACCGGCCTGCTCGAGGGCGAGGACGTGATGCGCACGGGCGCGGCCATGAAGGCGATGGGCGCGCATATTGAGAAGCGCGGCGCCGAATGGGTGATCCGCGGCACCGGCAACGGCGCGCTGCTGCAGCCGGAAGGCCCGCTCGACTTCGGCAATGCCGGCACCGGCTCGCGGCTCACCATGGGCCTCGTCGGCACCTATGACATGGAAACCACCTTCATCGGCGACGCCTCGCTGTCGGGCCGGCCGATGGGCCGCGTGCTGGAACCCTTGCGCCAGATGGGCGTGCAGGTGCTGAAGGCGACGCCGGGCGACCGCATGCCGATCACGCTGCATGGGCCAAAGCACGCCGCCCCGATCACCTACCGTGTGCCGATGGCCTCGGCGCAGGTAAAGTCGGCGGTGCTGCTCGCCGGCCTCAACACCCCCGGCATCACCACCGTCATCGAGCCGGTGATGACGCGTGACCACACCGAAAAGATGCTCAAGGGTTTTGGCGCCAACCTGTCGGTCGAGACCGACGAACGCGGCGTGCGCCACATCTTCATCGAGGGCCAGGGCAAGCTGACCGGCCAGACGATCGCCGTACCGGGCGACCCCTCCTCGGCCGGCTTTCCCTTGGTCGCCGCACTGATCGTGCCGGGTTCCGACATCACCATCGAAAACGTGCTGATGAACCCGACCCGGACCGGCCTGCTTCTGACGCTGCAGGAAATGGGCGGCAAGATCGACATCTTGAACTCGCGCAATGCCGGCGGCGAGGATGTCGCGGACCTGCGCGTGCGCTATTCCGAATTGAAGGGCGTCACCGTGCCGCCGGAGCGCGCGCCGTCGATGATCGACGAGTACCCGGTGCTGGCCGTTGCCGCCAGCTTCGCCGAGGGCGAGACCCTGATGCAGGGGCTGGAAGAGCTGCGGGTGAAGGAATCCGACCGGCTGTCGGCCGTCGCCAACGGGCTGAAGCTCAACGGCGTCGACTGCACCGAGGGCGAGGCGTCGCTTGCCGTGCGCGGCAGGCCGGGCGGCAAGGGCCTGGGCGGCCATCCCAACGGCCTGGATACGACGGTGCGGACGCATCTCGACCACCGCATCGCGATGAGCTTTCTGGTCATGGGCCTGGCGACGGAAAAGCCGGTGACCATTGATGACGAGGCGATGATCGCGACGAGCTTTCCGGAATTCATGGGGCTGATGAAGGGGCTGGGCGCGGAGATCGAGTGAAGTACGTTCATGTTCGTTGGAAGCATGACAGAGCAGAGGAGCCGTCCCACCTCTGGTATGAAGTTGCGGTCGACAAGTTTCAAAATCGGACCTTGGAGCTCTACGCCGATGGATCCGCTGGCTTTGCTATACGCGGCAGCGCCGAGGACGGATCGGATGACTTGGAGGTTGGCGGAACGAGAAATTCTACCGAGGGCTTTCCCGATGTCGAGGAGATCAACGCCGACAGGCAATTCGAAGCGTCCGAGGTCACGGCGGCCGAATTCGAGCACCCGTGGCGCAAAGTTCTCGCAGCAAGGCCTCGGATGACATCGCTCCTGACCATAGCCATCGACGGTCCAGCAGGCGCCGGCAAGGGCACCCTCGCCCGGCGGCTGGCCGACCACTACCGTCTTAACCTTCTCGACACCGGCCTCACCTACCGCGCCGTTGCCCATGCACTGCTGCAGGTTGGCCTGCCGCTCGACAATGTCTCGGCAGCGGAGACGGCGGCGCGCCAGGTCGATCTGGCCAAGCTCGACCGCGCGGTGCTGTCGGCACATGCCGTCGGCGAGGCGGCCTCCAAGGTCGCGGTGTTTCCGACGGTGCGGCGCATCCTCGTTGAAAAGCAGCGCGATTTCGCCAGGACACCGCCGGGTGCGGTGCTCGACGGCCGCGACATCGGCACTGTCGTCTGCCCCGACGCCGACATCAAACTCTATGTGACGGCAAGCGCCGAGGTGCGGGCGAAGCGCCGGCTGGCCGAGATCGAAAGCATCGGCGGCACCGCCAAGTTCACCGAAATCCTCGCCGATATCGTGCGCCGCGACGAGCGCGACATGGGCCGTGCCGACTCGCCCTTGAAGCCGGCGGCAGACGCGCACTTGCTTGATACAAGCGAAATGGCTATAGAGGCGGCGTTTCTCGCGGCCATGGCGATCATCGACGACGCGCTGGCCAGGAGAAACAAGGCCTGATCCGGGTTTTTCCCGTTTCCGTTGTCGGAAGCGCAGAAAATACCCATATCGGGCACGAACCAGCCTGCCAGCATTCTTCATGCGCCGGAATCGCCGCTCAAAACGCGGCCCAGGGCTTTTTTGAGCCCGGAACGCCGGCAGGCCAACGCAACGCTAACCCACGGCGCTCGTCCCGCTCAGAGATGCGGGACACTCCAGGAGAAACAATGTCAGCTGCAAATCCCACTCGCGATGATTTCGCGAGCCTGCTCGAAGAATCATTCACCACCGGCCACTCCGGCGAAGGTCAGGTCGTCAAGGGCACGATCACCGCGATCGAAAAGGACATGGCCATCATCGACGTCGGCCTCAAGGTCGAAGGCCGCGTGCCGCTGAAGGAATTCGGCGTCAAGGGCAAGGACACCACCCTCAAGGTCGGTGACACCGTCGAAGTCTATGTCGAGCGCATCGAGAACGCGCTTGGCGAAGCGATGCTTTCGCGCGAGAAGGCCCGCCGCGAAGAGAGCTGGGTCCGTCTGGAAGAGAAGTTCACCAAAGGTGAGCGCGTCGAAGGCGTCATCTTCAACCAGGTCAAGGGCGGCTTCACCGTCGACCTCGACGGCGCCGTGGCCTTCCTGCCGCGCAGCCAGGTCGATATCCGCCCGATCCGCGATGTCTCCCCGCTGATGCACAACCCGCAGCCCTTCGAGATCCTCAAGATGGATCGCCGCCGCGGCAACATCGTGGTGTCGCGCCGCACCGTGCTCGAGGAAAGCCGCGCCGAACAGCGTTCGGAAATCGTGCAGAACCTCGAAGAGGGGCAGGTTGTCGAAGGCGTCGTCAAGAACATCACCGATTACGGTGCGTTCGTCGACCTCGGCGGCATCGACGGCCTGCTGCATGTCACCGACATGGCCTGGCGCCGCGTCAACCATCCGACCGAAATCCTCAACATCGGTCAGACGGTCAAGGTGCAGATCATCCGCATCAACCAGGAAACCCACCGCATCTCGCTCGGCATGAAGCAGCTCGAGAGCGATCCGTGGTCCGAGATCGGCACCAAGTTCCCGATCGGCAAGAAGATCAAGGGCACCGTCACCAACATCACCGACTACGGCGCGTTCGTCGAGCTGGAGCCGGGCATCGAGGGCCTCATCCACGTTTCGGAAATGTCGTGGACCAAGAAGAACGTGCATCCCGGCAAGATCCTGTCGACGACCCAGGAAGTCGACGTGGTGGTGCTCGAGGTCGATCCGGCCAAGCGCCGTATCTCGCTCGGCCTCAAGCAGACGCTCGAGAATCCGTGGGAAGCCTTCGCGCGCAACCACCCGGTCGGCAGCCAGGTCGAGGGCGAGGTCAAGAACAAGACCGAGTTCGGCCTGTTCATCGGCCTGGAAGGCGACGTGGACGGCATGGTGCACCTCTCCGACCTCGACTGGACCCGTCCGGGCGAGCAGGTGATCGAGGAGTACAATCGCGGCGACATGGTCAAGGCGCAGGTGCTCGACGTCGACATCGAGAAGGAGCGCATCTCGCTCGGCATCAAGCAGCTGGCCCGCGACACGGTCGGCGAAGCGGCGACCTCGGGCGAACTGCGCAAGAACGCCGTGGTCACCTGTGAAGTCATCGGCGTCAAGGATGGCGGTCTGGAAGTGCGGCTGGTCGACAGCGGCATTGAGACCTTCATCAAGCGCTCGGACCTCAGCCGCGACCGCGACGAGCAGCGCCCCGAGCGCTTCACCGTCGGCCAGAAGGTCGATGCCCGCGTCATCGCCTTCGACAAGAAGACCCGCAAGCTGCAGGTCTCGATCAAGGCGCTGGAAATAGCCGAAGAGAAGGAAGCGGTCGCCCAGTACGGCTCGACGGACTCCGGCGCTTCGCTGGGCGATATCCTGGGTGCCGCGCTGAAGAAGCAGGGCAACTAAGGCGACAGCCATCGACAGCACGCCTCGCGTGCGGCCTTACTAAAAAGACCCGCCGGAGCGATCCGGCGGGTCTTTTTCTTTACGGGAACATAAGCTTCATCGCGTATTTGCCGGTGGTCCAACGGAATACTTCCATGAGCACTGGCGCCAATCGTGTCGCTGCGCAGCCTTCGGGGTCGCTGCGCCTTTACACCGGCTCGCCCGTCCTGTTCTGCTTTTGCGCAATGGCGATCCTGACGACCACCCTGTGGTCCCTGGGCTTCCAGCTCAACAATGACGCGGACGATCTGCTCAAGCTGCACGAAATCCGTACTTTGCTTGAAACGGGCAACATCTTCGACCGCACGATGCCCGGCATCGTCCAGCCAGAGCCTTATGTCTCACACTGGCCGTGGATCGTGGACCTGCCCTACGCCGCCTTCGCGCGCCTGTTCGCGCCATTTGCCGGCTTCGAGCCGGCTCTGACGCTGGCGAGCTTTGCCGTTCCGCTGCTGCTGCTGGCGCCCGCGCTCTATCTTTACAACCGGCTGGTGACGGCCATCGGCTTTGCCTACCCGGCCGTTGCATTGCCGTTGGCCTTGATCTTTGCCGCGCGCAGCTTTTTCGAATTCGCCCCCGGACGGATCGACTATCACAACCTGCAGATCCTGCTCCTGCTGGCGGCGCTGGTTCTGATGATGTCGCAGAACCGCCTTTCCGCCCTCGTCAACGGACTGCTGACGGCCCTGGCAATCGCCGTCAGCGCCGAATTCGCGCCGTTCTACGCGCTGGTGATGGCGATCTATGCCTTCGACTGGATCTTCGACCGCGAGGGCGGCGAAAAAAGGATCATCGGTTTCGGGCTTGCCTTGGCCGTCGGCGCAATCGGCCTGTTCGCGGCGATCGTGCCGCCTTCTGCCTATACCGCGGTCAGATGCGACACCTATTCGACGCCGCATGTCACGGCATTGGCCGCGGCCGGGCTCTCGTTCGCCGTCGTGCCTTTGCTTGCCAGCGGGCGTGGAGGGTGGCCGATGCGCACGGCAATTCTGCTGGTGTTCGCTGCGGCCAGCGCGGCGGTGCTGGCGGTGTTGTTCCCGCAATGCCTGGCCAGCCCCTATGCCTCGATCGACGCCTATGTTCGCGACAACATGATCAACAGAATTCTCCAGGAATTGAGCCTGTTTCGGCGCCCTGATGTCGTCCTGTCGACAAGTTTTCCCAGCATGGCGCTGCTGTTTATCGGCGCGCTTGCGCCAGCCGTGATCTGCGCCAGGCCGGAAGGCCGAAGCCGGCCTCTCGTCATATTGGCGCTGTTCGCGCTGCTCTCGCTGGCGCTTGCGATCGGCTATGTCCGTTACTACCGCTACCTTCCGATGTTTTCCGGCATTGGCCTCATCTTCGCCCTGGCGAGCCTTCTGCCGAATGCGGGGTTGGGTCGCTACTTGAAATCTCCGGTGCCGGCGGCGTCGCACAGATACGCATTGATCCTGCCCGGTCTCGTTTTGTCCGGAGCAATGGTGCTGTACCACCTGTCGGCAAAACCGGCGCAGGCGGCGGTTCCCGCCGCCGAACTCGCCGACGGCTGCTATTCCAGCCCCTTTGAACCGGAACAGGGTTGGCCGTCGGGAGCCGTGGTTCTTTCTCCACCGCTGATCGGCTCTCGTTTCGTCGCCCTTGCCGAAGGTCCCAAGGTGGTGACGATCCCCAACCACCCATCGGCCAAGGGCATCGAGCGCAGCTATCGTTTCCTGGATCCGGCGACCGCCGACCCACGCGCCGTACTCGATGCATCCAAGGCAACGCATGTGGCGATTTGCGCCTGGCGAGGCCCGTCATTGCCGGGACTGGAAACCGCCTACCCATTCGCGGCGGCGCTCATTGAAGGCCATCCGCCGGCATGGTTGCGTGAGTGCCCGACGAAAGCTTCATCGCCGCTGCGCATCTACAGCTATCGCAATGGCGATGGATCGAATGCCGCGTGCCCGACTTCGACGCTCGCCGCTCAGGCCCGGCCGTAGAGCGGCACAAGCGTCCCGCTCATCGCCTGGTTGGCCGGCGAGGCGAGATAGGCGATGGCTTCCGCCGCCGCTTCGAGGCTGACCCATTTGCTGAAATCGGCATCCGGCATGTCGGCGCGGTTTGCCGGCGTGTCGAGGGTCGACGGGGCCACGGCATTGACCAGGATGCCCTTGGCCTTGAGTTCTTCGGCCATCGCCACAGTCATGGCCGCGACCGCCGCCTTGCTGGCGGCGTAGGCGACCATGCCGGCGCCGCGCCTGGGGTCGAGCCCGGCGCGCGCGGTGACATTGACGATGCGGCCCGATGTGCCCGACTCCAGCATCGAGCGGATCGCCGCGCGGCTGCACAGGAAGGCGGTGCGGGCGTTGGTGTCCATCATCTCGGCAAAGGATGCCGATTCGATCTTTTCCACCGGCGCCATCGTGAAGCCGCCGGCGAGATGGATCGATCCCCACAAGGCGGGAACCTGGGCATAGAAGGCTTCGACCTTGGCGGAGTCCGACAGGTCGACATTGTGCGCCAGCTTGACGTTGTCGTGCGCGGTGAAAGGAAATTGCTGGGGTGCCCCGGCGTGTGCGTTCGGCACGTGACAGATGGCGCCCTGTTCCAGCAGCCGGCCAACCACCGCACCGCCGAGCGCGCCGGTCCCCCCGGTCACAACGATATGCCTGCCTTGAAGTGTTTCCGTCATCCTTGGACCGCTCCTGTCGTATTTTTATGATTGTGTCGCTTGTTGCCGCCCCGACGCGAAGCGTCGCGCCTTTCGGGCGTTCACTCAATTGATATCTCGACATGGCAGCCGTCGCGTCTTTGCATGCGTCACAACGCATATTATGGCAATGGTATCAGCCATGCGGCCGTTGCGGCACGACAGCAAAGCCGACGAAGGATCCGATGCAGGCGAGAAAATCAACGCTGGGCTGAAGCCTCAATCGACGATGATTTCGATGACGCAAGGCAGGCCGGTTGCCCGGGCGCGCTTCAGGGCCCGGGGCAAGGCGTCGATATCGACGAGCCGTTCGGCGCCGATGCCATAGGCTTCGGCCAGCTTGCAGAAATCCGGCGGCGCCGGCGAAACCCCGACGGGCTCGACGCCGACATCGAGCATCGAGGTCTCAATCTCGCGGTAGCCCCTGTTGTTCCAGACCACGAAGATGACCGGCACCTGGGCATCGAGCGCCGCGCCGAGTTCGGGCAAGGTGAACTGGAATCCGCCATCGCCGGTCAGGCAGACGACCGGCGCGTCGGGCACGGCAAGTGCGGCGCCGATTGCCGCCGGCGGGCCGTAGCCAAGCGCGCCGAAGCCGGTAGCGGCGTTGAACCAGCCGCCCGGCCGGTCGTGGTCATAGTAGAGGTTGGCGGCGTAGACCGGCTGCGTCGAATCGCCGACGACGATCGCGCCCGGCAATGCATCGCGGATCATTTCCACGGCATGCACCTGCGCCACATAGGCTGGGCTCAGCTCGGCCAACGCCGCCTTCCGTGCCGCGGCGGCGCGCGCCTCGCCGCCGGACGCGGCAGGATGGGTTGGGCCGATCGCCGCGAGCAGGGCCTCGATCGCCTCGGCGCAGTCGGCCTGGATGCCGACCGTCACCGGGCGGCGCGCGAGCTGATCGGCACCGATGTCGATGCGAATCAGGTTGGAAGGCAGCACGAAGCCACCGTCGCCATAGCCGTCATAGTCGGTCGGGCCGAATTCGGTGCCGGCGGCAACCACCAGGTCGGCCTCGGCCATCAGGGCGCGAACCGCCTTCAGGCTTGGGCTCGCCGGCACACAGAGCGGATGGCGATGCAGCAGGCCGCGCGCATTGGTGGTCTCGATGACCGGCGCGCCCAGTGTCTCGGCCAGGCGCCGCAGCGCCATCTCGGCCCGCTTCGCCCCGCCTCCGGCCAGGATGAGCGGGCGGCGTGCGGCGGCGATAAGTTTGGCGGCATGGGCAATGGCCGCGCCATCCGGCGCCGGCGGTGCTGCATTGCTCAGCAGCGCCGCGATATCGTCGGCCGGCTCGACCATGACATCGGTCGGGATCTCGATATGCACCGGGCCCGGCCGCGAGGATGAAAACAGCGCGAAAGCCTGTGCCAGCGCGTCGGGCAATTCGTTTGCCTTGGTGACGCGCCGCGACAACAGCGCCACCTTTTCCATCATGCCTCGCTGGTCCGGCAGCTCATGCAGGAAGCCCAGCCCCTTGCCCAGCGTCGGCATTGCGTTGACGCCCGATATGACCAGCATCGGTACCGAATCGGCGCGCGCCTGGCCCATGGCGGTGATGGTGTTGGTCAGCCCCGGTCCGGTGATGACGAAGGCGACCCCTGGCCTGCCGCTGGCGCGGGCATAGCCGTCGGCCATGAAGCCTGCACCCTGTTCATGGCGTGGCGTGACATGGCGGATTTTCGAGCGCGCCAGGCCGCGGTAGAGCTCCACCGTGTGGACGCCCGGAATGCCGAAGACAGTGTCGACGCCATGCGTTTCGAGCAGCGTGATCAGGGCTTCGCCGAGTGTTGTCATTAATTGTCTTCCCTTTCCGGCGCGAGGCCCAGTTCGGCCTCGACAGTCTTGATGCCGATCGCCGCCAGTTCGCCGGGCGCGAACATGTCGCCGGCCAAACAGCCTTCGATCCAGAGCCCGTCGATGATTGCATTGATCGCAATGGCATGGTGGCGCAACTGGCTCGCGTCCGGCTCGCGCCGTTCGGCGGCGAGCACCTCGGCCACAACGGCTTCCACCTCGTTGCGAAAGCCAAGGTAGCCTTCGCGGTGGGCGCGCGCCAGGCTTGCGTCCGCACCGGCGCGGCCGATGAAGGTTGTCCAGAGTGAAAACACCCGCGCGTCGATGATCGGCACGTTCAGGTTGGCGGTGACGAAAGCCGCAAGGCGCTGGCGCGGCGAGGCGTCTTCGATGGCCAACGCTGCTTTCGCCTGCTCGGTCATGCGGCCCATGAGGGCTGCATAGGCTTCCTGCAGCAATTCTTCCTTGCCGGGGAAATAGTGGCGGATCAGGCCGGCGGTGACGCCGGCGCGCAATGCGATGGTGCGCAAGGTGGCGCCCTGCAGGCCATGTTCCGCCACGCTGTCCAGGGTTGCCTCGATGAGATCCTGCCGCCGTCGCTCCTCGCCCTCGCGACGGAACCTGCGGCGGGATGGCGTATTCATTGGCGCAGGATCGGCCGCGTCAAGCATGTCGGCCCGCCTTCGCAGGCGATGCAGAGCGCATCCGCCTCGAAGATTTCGACCGTGCAGCCGGCGGCTTCCATCGCGGCCTTGGTCTTCGGAAAGCCTGCGACGGCAACGACCTTGAGTGGGCTGGTCGGCAGCACGTTCAGGCTGAGGCCGTTGGAAGCCGCGAACTCTTCGGCATCGCCTTCGACCAGACGTATGCCGCGCGCCTTCAGCATCTGATAGAAAGGGGCCGGCAAAAGCGGTGAATAAACCAAAGCGAGGTCGTCGGCCAGCGGGCTGATCACCGACATCAGGTGCAGGCAGGCCTCTTCGCCTTGCCACAACGGAAGGTCGAAGCCGTAGACGGAAACGCCCAGCGGCGTCAGCAAATTGGAAACCTGCTGGATGCCTTCCTGGTTGGAACGGACACCGCGCCCGATCACCAGCGTGCGCGCATCCAGCCAGACGCAGTCACCGCCTTCGACTTGGCCTGGGGCCTCGACGCGGCCGAGGATCGGAATGCCCAGTCTTCTGTAGGTCTCCTCATGCAGCGAGGGCTCCCGGGCGCGCAACGGCTTGCCCATGGACAGGATCAGTGCGCCGCGGTCGGTCATCAGCGATGGGTCGTGCGTGAACACCGAATCCGAAAGTCCATCGGCCTTGTCCTCGATCCATTCGATTTCCGCGCCGGAGGCCGCCACCAGATCAGCAAGCGCCGCGTGCTGCGATGCTGCTTTCGCTGGGTTGAATCCCGGGCCATAATGCCAGGCAGCTCTGTCGGCGTCGCGCATCGCGTTGGCCGCCGACCGCATCAGCACGCGTCGCAGCGGCGCTGCCATGGATTGTGATCCGAAAGCGCTCATCGAAGCCCTTTTTTAGCTGAAAAAAACCGAGAAAATTTCATGGAGGGCTATTTATACACTTGCACAACAAGCTCGCAAGTGCCGTAATGAGCGGGATTGACGGGCTCGCGCCGTTGGGTCCATGCTGAAGTCTGGAGCGGGGCAGTACAGCGTATATGTTGATTAGCCGGATAGACGTTCGACGAACTGCCGCCGACGATGCAGAGGTCAGCCGGTGAGCGCTGTGGAAGCTGCCGCAGTATCATCCGGCAAGGCGCAGAATGGCGCCGCCGAAGCCATCCATGTCGAAAACCTGCACAAGAAATTCGGCCGGCTGCATGTGCTGAAGGGCGTGTCGCTATCGGCGCGCGACGGCGAGGTGATCGCCATCATCGGCGGCTCGGGCTCGGGCAAATCGACACTGCTGCGCTGCATCAACTGCTTGGAAAACCCGACCAGCGGCATCATCCGCGTCAATGGCGAGGAGATCAAGCTGAAGGCGGACAGCCATGGCCACACCGTTCCGGCCGACCGCCGGCAGATCGAGCGCATCCGCTCCAAGCTCGGCATGGTGTTCCAGAACTTCAACCTGTGGAGCCACATGACGCTGATCGAAAACGTCATCGAGGTTCCCGTGCATGTGCTCGGCGTCAAGCGCGACGAGGCGATCGCCCAGGCCGAAAAACTGCTGGCGCGCGTCGGGCTTGCCGAAAAGCGCGACGTCTATCCGGCCTATCTTTCCGGCGGGCAGCAGCAGCGCGCCGCGATCGCCCGCGCGCTGGCCATCAATCCGCGCGTCATGCTGTTCGACGAACCGACCTCGGCGCTCGACCCCGAACTGGTCGGCGAGGTGCTGAAGGTTATCGGCGATCTGGCGCGCGAAGGCCGTACCATGGTGCTGGTCACCCACGAGATGAAGTTCGCCCGCGAGGTCGCGACCCACGTCGTCTATCTCTACAACGGGCTCGTCGAGGAGGAAGGGTCGCCGGAGCAGATCTTCGGCGCGCCGAAATCCGAAAGGCTCAAGCAGTTCATCCGCAACATCGGCTAGGGACAGGCCGAGACGGAAGAAGACCGGGAACCAACAACAAACTGGGAGTTTGAAATGAAGACTGTTCTGAAGACATTCGCCGCGGCGCTGCTGCTCGGCGCCGCCGCCATGGGCGTGGCCAAGGCCGATCCGGTCAAGATCGGCGTCGCCGCCGAACCCTATCCGCCCTTCACGTCGCCGGACGCCTCGGGCAAATGGGTCGGCTGGGAGATCGACTTCATCGACGCCGTGTGCGCCGAGGAGAAACTCGACTGCGTCATCACGCCTGTCGCCTGGGACGGCATCATCCCGGCGCTGACCACCAAGAAGATCGACCTCATCGTCTCGTCGATGTCGATCACCGACGAGCGCAAGAAGACGATCGACTTCTCGGACAAGTACTACAACACGCCGACGGCGATCATCGGACCGAAGGACCAGAAGTTCGGCGCCACGCCTGACGACCTGAAGGGCAAGGTGGTCGGCGTCCAGGTGTCGACGGTACACGCCGTCTACGCCAAAAAGCATTTCGGCGCGACCGCCTCTGAAATCAAGGAATACCAGACCCAGGACGAAGCCAACCAGGATCTCGCCGCCGGCCGCCTCGATGCGGTGCAGGCCGATTCCATCGCGCTCGGCGAATTCCTGAAGTCCGACCAGGGCAAGGCCTGCTGCGACCTGAAGGGCATGGTGGCTCCGGACGATGAGGTGCTTGGACCGGGCGTCGGCGCCGGCGTGCGCAAGGAAGACACTGACCTGAAGGAGAAGATCAACGCCGGCATCAAGGCGATCCGCTCCAACGGCAAGTATGACGCGATCTCGAAGAAATATTTCGATTTCGACATCTACGGTGGCTCGACGCAGTCGAACTGACGCCGCTCGCATGAGCGGGAGGGCATGACGCCAAAAGTCGTGCCCTCCCGCCTATCCTTCCCACGCATGCCCGCCGCCGGCCGCTGGCGTCGGCGGAAAGAGCCAGCAATCCGGGGGCAAAGCTGATCGACGCGTTTCTTCCGGCCTCGGCGGCCGGTATCATCGAACTCCTTTCGCCCGCGCCCGTCGGCTGGGGCGGCACACTCATGCTCGGGCTGTTGCATTCGCTTGAGATTGCCGTCGGCGCAACGATCGTCGGCCTGCTCATCGGGATCTGCGGCGCCTATGGCAAGCTCTATGGCGGGCCTGTCGTGCGCGACCTGCTCGCGGTCTACACCACCGTGGTGCGCGCCGTGCCGGAACTGGTGCTGATCCTGCTGCTCTACTATGCCGGCACCGACCTGATTAACCAGGTGCTGACCGCCATCGGTTACCAGCGTGTCGATATTAGCGGCCTAGTGGCCGGCATAGCCGTGCTCGGCTTCTGCCAAGGCGCCTATTCGACGGAGGTCATGCGGGGCGCGATCCTGGCCATCCCGCAAGGCCAGATCGAAGCCGCCCGCGCCTTCGGCATGTCTCCCGGCCTCCTCTTGCGGCGCATCACGCTGCCGGCAATGCTGCCCTTTGCCATTCCCGGTCTCGCCAATCTGTGGCTGATCGCGACGAAGGACACCGCGCTGCTGGCCGTCGTCGGCTTCTTCGAGCTGACGCTGGCGACACGGCAGGCGGCAGGCGTCACCAAGGCCTATCTGATATTCTATCTCGCCGCCGGCGTTCTCTATCTCGCGGTGACGCTGTTTTCGAACTTCCTGCTCGGCCGCGCCGAGAAATGGGCGCGCCGGGGCATGCCTTCGGTCAAGGAGGCACGCTGATGGCGGGCGAAGCGGCCATCATCAACACGGCGGCGCGCGCCTCGCTGTGGCTGCAGCCGCACCGCATCGTGCTCATCCTGATCGCGCTGGGGTTGGTGCTGTCAGCCGCCTTTTTCATGCGCTGGGACTGGCTGCCGCAATATTGGGAAATGGGCCTGATGGGGATCTGGCGGGCCCTGTGGATCCTGGCCGTCACCTGCGCGCTCGGCTTCCTGATCGCCGTGCCGGTCGGGCTGGCGCAGGCCGCCGGCTCGATCTGGGTCGCGGCGCCGGCGAAAGCCTTCTGCACCATCATCCGCGGCACGCCGCTGCTTCTGCAGCTGTGGCTGCTCTATTACGGGCTGGGCTCGCTGTTCCCGCAATATCCATGGATCCGCGACTCCTGGATGTGGCCCTATCTGAGGCAGGCATGGCCGTACGGCGTTCTGGCTCTCACGCTATCCTTCGCCGGTTACGAGGGTGAAGTGATGCGCGGCGCCTTTGCCGGCGTGCCCAAGGGACAGCTGGAAGCCGCCCGCGCCTTCGGCATGAGCCGCTGGAAGATCCTGCGGCGCATATGGCTGCCGCAGGCCTTCTACCGGGCGCTGCCGACGCTGACCGGCGAGACCGTGCTGCAGTTGAAGTCGACGCCACTGGTGGCGACGATCAGCGTGATCGATATCTTCGCCGTCGCCGGCAAGGTGCGGCAGGACACCTACCTCACCTACGAGCCCTTGCTGCTGCTGGCGTTGATCTATATGGCCATCACCGGCATTCTGGTGCTGGCCCTCAGCCGGATCGAGGCGCGGATTCCGGTCAAGGTCGGCTAGAGGCCCGCCGATCGCGCAGGGAACGACGGAGATATGTTCCGCTTTTCTTGCAGCTGCGGACGATTTTCAACACAAACGCCGGCTCATCTGCTGCTGGGCACAGACCAGACAACGCACCAGATTTCCGCAACCCAGGACAGCCATAATGCAACTCAGTCTCGATCAGGCAAGAGGACTGTGCCGGATGGCGGCACTCGGCGCCGGAGCCAATGAGGAGGCGGCGCAGTCGCTCACCGACTCGATCATCGCCGCCGAGGCGGAAGGGCTTTCGACCGTCGGCCTGTCGCATTTCATCGATTATCTCGAAGCACTGGAGGCCGGGCGCATCGACGGCAATGCCGATCCGGTGATCACGAGGCCGGCGCTGGCCGTCTATCTCTCCGATGCACGCGGCGGGCTGGCGCATACCGGCTTCGACCGGACCATCGACGATCTTGCCAAGGCGGCGAAACTGTTCGGCGTCGCCATCTTCTCGCAGAAGAATGCCTATACGTGCGGCGCGCTCGGCTATTTCACCGGCAGGCTGGCAGCGCAGGGGCTGGTGTCCTTCGCCGCGACCAACGGCCCGGCCGTTCTTGCCGGCTCGGGCTCGGTCAAGCCGGTCTATTGCACCAATCCGATGTCGTTTGCAGCGCCCGCCGCCGACGGCGCGCCGCTGGTCATCGACCAGTCGTCGAGCGCCACTGCCTTCGTCAACATCCGCAAGGCGGCCGAAGACGGCAAGAAAATCCCCGAAGGCTGGGCGCTGGACGCCAGCGGTAACCCGACCACCGACCCGGCGGCGGCCATGAAGGGCGCCATGCTTGCCTTCGGCGGCCAGCGCGGCGCAAACATCGCGCTGATGGTCGAAGTGCTGGCTGCCGGCCTGTCGGGCGCCAACTGGTCGCTCGACGCGCCGTGGTTCACCGGCGGCCCGGACAGCCCCGGAACCGGCCTGTTCGTGCTGGCCGTCGAGCCCAAGCTGCTCGATCCGGATTTCGAACAGCGCATGAAGGACCAGCTCGACCGGCTACGCCGCCGCTTTGGCGTGCATGTGCCTGGCCGCGCCCGGGCTGAAGCGGCCGAGAAGGCACAGGCGCGCGGCATCACCGCGCCCAAAGCGGTGGTGCAGCGGATTTCCGAATTCGCCGAGCGCTATTCGGCCTGAATTGCGACGAACGAACGCCCGGCCAGTGCCGGGCCTTGGACAGTGCCCTTCACCGGCGGCTGATGACGTCCTTCGACGCATTCATGTCGCCCCGGCGGTGCGATTTTTTCCGCCTTCGTGAACCTTCCCGCATGTGGCGGCGACCAATGGCTGTCCGGGTCGGGTTTGCCCGGTCGGTGTCTCCTGTCGAATGCGTCCAGGGCTGGGGCGGGCGTCTTACGCCACGCTGATACCGTCTCAGGTCAGGCCGCCTCGTTGGACCCTGGTTTCGGCATGAACTTCACCCGGAAAACCCCGCTTCGGCGGGGTTTTCTGCGTTTGGTCCCACGCGTCCGACAAACATGATCGCAAATGTTAACTTTAGTTAACTTGACTTGATGGGAGCCATCGGGCGTCTGCGGAGGTGTTCACACAGACAGGAGCTACGATGTCCGTAACCACCGACGCTTCCCGCGGCAGACTGATCATTCCGGCGCTCGGCCGCCTGTATTCGTCGCTGCATGACGCTGGCGAAACCCTGCTGCGCGTCGTCGCCGGCACGTTCCTCGCCATCCACGGCTCGCAGAAGATCACCAATCCTTTCGGCGCAGCCGAGATGGTCGAAGGCCTCGGCTTCTACCCCGGCGCCTTATGGTCGCTGCTTCTGGCCTGCACCGAATTCTTCGGCGGCATCTTCATCGCCATCGGGTTCTTGGTGCGTCC
>NZ_PNOT02000295.1 GCF_002879535.1 Mesorhizobium intechi | reverse complement strand
AACCGCCACTCGGTCGACGCCCGCATCGGCAAGGCGTTCTAACAAGCTTTCAAGCGGGGTGACGCGACGACGCGTCACCCTTTGCCTTTGGCGCAAAACCGACTATGAAACGGCTTCAGCCAAGCCATCTGGAAAGTGCGCCGGAGCCAGTCATGACCGAAATCCTGCAGACCCCAAAGCTCGTCGTCGTCTTTGGCGGGTCAGGCTTTGTCGGCCGCCATGTGGTGCGCGCGCTGGCCAAGCGCGGCTACCGCATCCGGGTCGCCTGCCGGCGGCCCGATCTTGCCGGCCATCTGCAGCCGCTCGGCAATGTCGGCCAGATCCAGCCGGTGCAGGCCAACGTGCGCGTGCGCTGGTCGGTCGACCGCGCCGTGCAAGGCGCCGACCACGTCGTCAATCTCGTCGCCATCCTGCACGAGACCGGCCGGCAGAAATTCTCCGCCGTGCACGAATTCGGCTCCCGCGCCGTCGCCGAGGCGGCCCGCTCGGTTGGTGCCGGGCTGACCCATGTTTCAGCGCTTGGCGCGGATGCGGACTCCGAATCGGACTACGCGCGCACCAAGGCGCTTGGCGAGAAGGCCGTGCTCGAAACGATCAACGACGCCGTGATCTTCCGGCCGTCGATCAATTTCGGACCGGAAGACAGCTTCTTCAACCGCTTCGCCAACATGGCGCGCTATTCGCCGGTGCTGCCGCTGATCGGCGGCGGCCAGACCAAATTCCAGCCGGTCTATGTCGGCGACGTCGCCGAAGCGGTGGCGCGCTCGGTCGACGGCAAGATTAATCGCGGCCAGATCTACGAACTTGGGGGCCCCAATGTGCTCACCTTCAAGGAGTGCATGGAAGAGCTGCTCGCCGTGATCGAGCGCAAGCGCCTGCTGGTGCCGGTGCCGTGGTGGGTGGCCAACATCCAGGCCTCGATCCTCGGCCTGTTGCCCAATCCGCTGCTGACCAAGGACCAGGTGATGCAGCTGCGCGAGCACAACATCGTCTCGGAAGCCGCCGTCAAGGCCAACCGGACGCTCGCCGGGCTCGGCATCCAGCCGCAATCGATCGCCACGATCCTGCCGAGCTATCTCTGGCGCTTCCGCGCCGCCGGCCAGTTCCAGCAGCGCAAGCCCGCGGCCTGATCCAGCACAACCGTCCGGAAGGCACGCCTAGCGAGGGGTGACCTGCATGGGCAGCCCACCTTGCGGTTGGGTCGTGAGCTTCTGCACCGGCCAAGGCTTGGTCTCGGCCGTCGTGTCGAAGCGGAAGCGCGACAAGAGGATGGCGAGCGCGATGATCGCCTCCTGCATGGCGAAGCTGGCGCCGATGCAGACGCGCGGCCCCGCACCGAAGGGCAGATACTGGAAGCGATCGATGTTTTCCCGGTTGCCCGGGTGGAAGCGCTCGGGCAGGAAGGCATCGGGCCTGTCCCACAGTTTCCTGTGGCGGTGGACGACCCAGGGCATGACCAGCACGGCCGCGTGCTTGGGGATATAAAGATCCTTCCACATCTCCGGCTCGATCGGCTCGCGGTTGATGGAGGGCGCCGGCGGATAGAGCCGCAGCGCCTCGTCGAAGGCGGCGCGGGTCAACGGCATGGCGTCGAGCCACTTCGTCGGATCCGGTTCGCGCGCCAGCACCTCATCGATCTCCTGCTCGACCCGATTGCGCTCCCATGGCGATTCGGCGAGGCAGTAAAGCGCCCAGCCCAATGCCCGCGCGGTGG
>NZ_PNOT02000350.1 GCF_002879535.1 Mesorhizobium intechi | reverse complement strand
CTCCGCGCCCAAGCTGGGGACGGCCAATGCCGAAACGCCCGTGGGCAAGACGGATGCCGTTGCCGCCAGCGCGCCGGACATGGTGGCGCACAACATCCCGTTGCCGACATGGCGGCCGCAGACTGAGGCAAGCGCGGTGCGCCAGCCGGAAGCGGCCAGATCCGCCGATGCCGTCGCTGCCTTGCTGGCCATGCACCATCCCGATACCGTCCTTGATGCATCGACCGCTCGGCAGGTTGCCGTTCCGGCACCGAAACCCGAGGATCGTGTCAGGACCAGCCCCAAGGCCGATCGTGTCCAGCCACGCCTCGATCCCGAGGCCACCGCCGTGATTGTGCCCGTAGCGGATCGGCGCATCCCTGAGGGAGGCTCGGCAGCGGCGTCTGTCATCGCCGCCAATTTCATCCGCACGGCGCCGGAGCAGGTCTATCTCGACGGATTCCAGCCACGCGGACAGACGTCGGATCACCGCCGCTTCACAGGTTCCGCAGTGAAATTCCTGCCCATCGCCAGTTTCAAATAGGGGGCGAACGCTTCCATTCGATCCGCTATAGCGTTGCGGGACGCGGATGGCCGTCACGCCATTGCGCAAACCATGCCGGCGCCGCTCATACGGCTCTGTAAGCCGGGATCGTCCGAGAAGGACCTTGCCGAGGCACAAGCCTTGCCGGCTGGTTTGAACTGACGCCTTGTCGAGGATTCGAAAGTTCGGATCGTCCTGCAGAGCCTCGGCGAACTCGATCTTGGCGCCATGGCATTGGCGAGACGCGATGTGCCAAGAGATCGGCATTTGCACTGGTAGTTCGCCTGTGATTCAAGACGGCGATAAATCCCACGCTTTGCGGTTGGAGCGCTGAATGACCGGATGGACACGCCGCGGCCTCTTGAAAACGGCCGCCATCGCCGGCGCAACAGGAGTTGGGCTCTCGGCCATCGGCCGGCTTGGCAGCCTCGCCGCCGCGAGCCCTGAACCGGTGGTGCTGCAGACGGCCAAAATCCAGGCCAGGCTGATGGATATCGGCCCGACCAACAATGTGCTGACCTATGGCAATGCCGGAATGCCGCCGGTGCTGAGGATGAGGAAAGGCGAACCCTTCGCGGCGCGCCTGGTCAACGCCATCGATGATCCCACGACCATCCACTGGCACGGCATTCGCCTGCCCAACAAGATGGATGGCGTGCCCTTCCTGGTGCAGCCCTACGTCTACACCGGCGACCATTTCGACTACGCTTTCACGCCGCCCGACGCCGGCACCTTCTGGTATCACCCGCATTGCAACACGCTGGAGCAGATGGGCCACGGCCTGACCGGCGTGATCGTGGTGGAAAACCCGGACGATCCGAAATTCGACGCCGAATTCGTACTCAATCTGCGCGACTGGCGTCTTGGCGACGACAGCCAGTTCATCGACCAGTTCCGGCCGCGCGATGCCGCGAGAACCGGCACTTACGGCACGGTGCGCACCGCCAACTGGCTCGACCAGCCGCAATATGACGCGCCGGCAGGAGGCCTGGTGCGGCTGCGCGTCGCCATCACCGATGTCACGCGCATCTATGCCTTTCGCGTCGAGGGCGCCGAGGCGACCGTGATGGCTCTGGACGGCAATCCGGTGCCACAGCGTTTTTCACCCGATGCCTTGCTGCTCGGCCCGGGGCAGCGCATGGAACTCGCCATCCGCATGCCCGACCAGGAGGGCGCGGTGGTGAGCCTGCGCGATGTCAGGGGCACCAAGCCCAAAATCCTGGCGACCGTGCGCGCGACGGGCGGTTCGCTCAAGCGGGATGTTCGCGATGTTGCGCCGCTGGAGGTCAATCCGGTGGCGGAGGTGGATCTGGCCGCCGCCCAGCACATTTCGCTGGCGCTCAGCGCCACGGCGGAAAACGTCCCGAGCGACGGCATCTGCGGTTCGCTCGGCTACAGTTTCTGGGCCATCAACAAGGTGCCGTGGCCAGGCGATACATCCGATCCGACCGCGCCGCTGGCCGAATTGAAGCTCGGCAAGAGCTATGTCATCGACATGGAGAACCTGACGCCGCAATCGCATCCGATGCACCTGCACGGCATGAGCTTCAAGGTGCTGTCCTCCTCGACGCGGCCGGTGCAGCCGCTGATTTCGGACACCTATCTCATCCAGCCCAACGAGAAGGTTCAGCTCGGCTTCGTCGCCGACAATCCCGGCGACTGGCTGCTGCACTGTCACATCATCGAGCATCAGAAATCGGGCATGACGAGCTACGTCAGGGTGGTCTGAAGCCACCCCGAAGGCCAAGTCGCTCCGTCGGAGGCCTACTTGCCCCGAGCCTACGCCTCGCAATGCTCCTAGATCATTCCAAGCCTCTGCTGCCGCCTCGGCGCAAAGGCACTCCCCAGATTTGCCGTGAGACGAATGGCTCTCCGAGCGTTCGCCTAATGAACATTTGCCTTTGTTGGCAAACGAATCTTTTATTGGGGCTGTTCACAACAATGTCAATTGGCAACCGTTTGGGCCAATAGATCGGGGCGCAGGCGCCTTTTCCGGGCATTTTCGCTGGGAATCACGGCTCGCGAGCGGTTTCATTGGCACACGCGACCGGTCCCTGCTAATCCGGCCGCAAATCAAGAAGCTGTGGACATCTCACGTATGACCAATGTCGCCTTGACCGGGCTTGCCCGCGATCTCGCCAGCCGCGCCGCCGAGGGTCGTCCGGTGCGCATCGGTGTCATCGGTTCGGGCGAGATGGGCACTGACCTCGTCACGCAAGGCATGCTGATGCCTGGCATTTCGGTCTGTGCCGTCTCCACCCGGCGCCCGCACACCGCGCTTGACGCCATCCGCATCGCCTATGGCGACGAGGCGATGGCGGTCGAGGCAGACGCGGCATCGAAAGTCACCGCGGCCATCGAGGCAGGAAAGATCGCCATCACCTCGAAGGAGATGCTGGTCACCAATCCGTTGATCGACGTCGTCATCGACGCCACCGGCAAACCGGGAGTCGCCGCCGATTTCGACCTGATGGCGATGGAGCATGGCAAGCATCTGGTGATGATGAACGTCGAGGCCGACGTCACCATCGGCTGCTATCTGAAGCAGCAGGCCGACCGGCTTGGCGTGGTCTATTCGGTCGGCGCCGGCGACGAGCCGTCGAGCTGCATGGAACTGATCGAGTTCGCGTCCGCCCTCGGCCTGACCATCGTCTCCGCCGGCAAGGGCAAGAACAACCCGCTCAACCACGACGCAATGCCCGACGATTATCGCGAGGAAGCGATCCGCCGCAACATGAACCCGCGCATGCTGGTCGAGTTCGTCGACGGTTCGAAAACCATGGTCGAGATGTGCGCCATCGCCAACGCCACCGGGCTGGTGCCCGACGTGCCCGGCATGCATGGCCCAAGGGCCGACCGCGACGATCTCGCCAAGGTGCTGATCCCGCGCGAGGATGGCGGGCTGTTGTCGAAGAAGGGCGTCGTCGATTACACGATCGGCAAGGGTGTGGCGCCCGGTGTCTTCGTCATCGTCGAGGCGACGCATCCGCGCATCGTCGAGCGCATGGACGATCTGCATATCGGCCACGGTCCCTATTACAGCCTGTTCCGACCCTATCATCTGACATCACTGGAAGTGCCGCTGACCGCTGCCCGCATCGTGCTTTTCGGCAAGCCCGACATGGTGCCGCTGCCAAGGCCGGTCGCCGAGGTCTGCGCGGTCGCCAAGCGGGACCTGGCAGCCGGCGAGACCTTCGATGCGATCGGCGAGACCTGCTACCGTTCCTGGACCATGACCGTCGGCGAAGCCCGAGCCCAACGCGCCGTGCCGGTCGGCCTGCTCGAGGGCGGCAAGGTGCTCAAACCGGTCAGGAAGGGCGAACTGCTGACCGCCGACAACGCCGCACCCGACCCGACGACGAGGCTGTTCGCCTTGCGCCGGCTACAGGACGAGATGCTGTACGGAACAAACTGAGGGCTTACTTCCCCAACTCGATCGAGCGCAGCCTCGCCGCCTCGACTGCCCGCGTCAGCAAATTGGTCAGCCGATCCTCGCCCATCAGCACGCCAAGGGCCGCTGCCGTCGTGCCGTTCGGGCTGGTCACCTGCTGGCGCAGCACACCGGGATCCTCGTGGCTTTCAGCGGCGAGCGAGGCGGCGCCATAGACCGTCTGCATGGCGAGCAGCCTGGCGGTTGCACCAGGCAACCCTGCCTTCTCGGCGGCCACGGTCAGCGCTTCGATAAAGTGGAAAATATAGGCCGGCCCCGATCCCGACACGGCGGTCACTGCATCCATCAGCCCCTCGTCGTCGATGGTGGCCACTTCGCCGCTCGCCGACAGCAGGTCGGCGACAAAGCGCTTGGTATCATCCGAGACGAGTGGGTTGGAAAACACCACCATCATGCCCTTGCCGATGGAAGCCGGCGTGTTGGGCATGCAGCGCACGACCGGCGCGCGGCTGCCGAGGACATGTTCGAAGGTTGAGACCGGCGTGCCTGCGGCGATGCTGACGAAGGTGGTGCGGCCATCGCCGAAACGCTTGTAGGCGGCGGTGACGTCGCGGATCACCTGGGGTTTTACCGCGATGACGACGAGATCGGGCACCGCATCGGCTGGGATCTCATTGGCATCCGCTGATGTGGCGCAGCCAAGCTTCGCAGCGCGCTGGCGCAACTCCGCATTGGGCTCGACCACGAAAACCGCCGAGGGCGCGAGCTTGCCGGATTTTAGCCAGCCCGAAAGCATGGCGTAACCCATATTACCGCAGCCGGCGAGAACAAGCCTGATCGTCATCGAAAGCCCTCCGAAGGAAGGCTTTGACATAGACGCTCACGGTTCCCCGGGGAAGCCCCTGTCAGTCCGGGCGGGAGCCACGCACCGGGATCGACCGCAGCGAAACTTGCCTGAGGCCAAGCACGCCGAGCACGAAGAACAGCCAGACCGGGTCGCCGCGATGGAAGAAGAAGCTTTCGAGGAAAGCGTTGAGCGCGGTGAATAGCACCACCATCATGAAGAAGTCGCCGAGATAGATATTCTCCTTGCGCAGCGGAATGCGCATGTAGTCGCGCAGTGGCGCGATGAGGAAGGTGTAGGCCGCCACGCAAAGGGCCGGGATGCCCATCAACACGGCGATGTCGAGATAGCCGTCATGGCCGTGCACGATGGTCCGGATGTCCCACGGTCGGTCGAAGGGCTGGTCCTGGTTGAGCAGCAGCGGCGTGCCCCAGAAACTCTCATAGCCGTAGCCGGTCCATGGTTTCTTCGCCAGCATCGATCCGGCGAACTCCCACAGCGTCGTGCGGCCGGTATAGGTCATGTCGGGAAAATAGATCGTCGCCAGATGCTTCACCGGCGGCAGGAAGACGATGCCCAGCGTGCCGACCGCGGTGGCGATGATCGCCAGCGTAAACAGGATCGGCGTGCCGAGCCGCATGCCCATCAGGCTCGGCAGAACGACGATCAGGATCGAAAACGGCACGAGGCCGGCGGTGGTCTTGGAGCCGGTGTGCAGCATGAAGATCATCGCCGCGCAGAAGATTCCCGCGCCCCACCAGCGTTGCCCGCGCCGGTAGAGGTAGAGGCCGGCGAAACTGAAGCAGGCCATGATCGGGCCGGCGATGTTCTTGTGGGTGAACACGCCGCGCCACAGGCCGGCATGTTCGGGCTCCTGGGAATCAGCCGTGTGTAGCGCTTCGTGCGGAAAGACGATCAGGCCGACATAGGAAAGGCCCATCACCACCACGGCGGTGAAGATGATGACTTTCGAGAAGGACTCGGCATCGCGCGGCAGCGCCAGGATCGTTGCCATGGTCAGGATGCCGATCATGGTGAAGGAGGCGGCGCGCATCGCCGAGGGTGGGTCGGTCGCCAGCACCACCGACAGGAAGAAGAAACCCAGCATCAGCACCCATGACGGACTGAGCAGCGAACGAACGATGCGCGGATCGGCAAAGGCCATCAGCGAGAAGATCGAAACGGCGCCGAGCGACCCGAAGCCGAGCTGATTGACGATGTCGCCGCCGTCGCCGGTGAGTTCGGCCCCTGCCGGCTGGAACGGGCGGAAAGACACCATGATGACGGTGAACAGCAGTGCGGCGATGGCCGTCGCCACACCGTCGCGCGTGAACGCGTCGCTGAGCGGGGCGCGCTCAGTTTTTCTCGGGCTGGCGATACTGCTCATTGGCATATCCGAATTCGGCCAGCACGCGGCCGAACGCCACATGGACGGGGTAGATGGCGATCGCCGGCGATCCTGTCCGCGCCAGCCTGATCAGGCCGCGAAACGGCGAAGCGGCCAGAAGCGCCAGGCTTTTCGCCAATACCCTGGCGCCGGCCAACGGGGTGCCGGCGCGCTTCTTCTTTTCGACCAGCGTCGAGATCACCCCGTTGCGCAGGCTGCGGGCTCGGACCCAGTCGGCCTCGATGCGCCGCGCCGGGACGGCCTCGTGAACCCTGGCCTCGGCACACCAGCCGAGCACAAAGCCCTTTTGCGCCGCCCGGCTGAGAAAGTCGGAATCGCCGCCGCCCATGAAGTTGAATCTGAGATCGAGGAAGGGCGGCCCCATGGCGATCAGCACGTTGCGACCGACCAGAAGATTGCCGGACGAATAGAGCGCCGGCACCCGTCCCGTCTCCCGGTAGGGCGGCGCGAACACCGGATGCTCGGCCCATCTCGCATGGGCGGCATCGGCGAAGACAGGCACCTGCGGGCCGCCGACAATATCGGCGCCGAGCGTCTCGGCAGCCGTGCACATGCGTTCCAGCCAGTGCGGATCGGCGATCTCGTCATCGTCGATGACCACCAGATGCCTGAAGTTCGGGAAGTGCAGGATCGCCGTCTGCCAGCCGGCATTGTAGGCGCTGCAATTGCCGCGCTCATGCGCGATGATGACCATGCCCGGCATCTCGCCGCGCTCGAACAGCGGCAGCACCGCCTGGGCGCCTTCCCGCGCCTCGGCTTCGTTCTCCACGACGATGACGGCAAAGCGCCTGCCGGTCCTCTGTGCGCGCAGCGAAGCCAGCGTTTCCAGCACCTGTCCGGGCCGCTTGAAGGTCGGCAAGGTGACGACCGCCTCGACGGCCTCCACGTTAAGCCGGGGAGAGCGTCCAGCGATCGATACCGAACCATCCGATGGCAAAGGGATCATCCGTGTCCAGCCACATGGTGAGTCGCGTTCTGGTAGCACCACGGTGATAAGGTTTCGTTAATCACCTTGCGCGGAGAGGCCCGTCGGGCAGGGGCTTTCGGCCCCTGATTATGCTCGCTTAATCAAGGGTTCACCGCGCTTTGCTACCGGCTACACCACAGGATAGGTGAGATGCATCTGCTGTTCGCCACATCGATCGTGCCCGACGGCGCTCTCGCCTCGGGTTACGAGATCGCCAATGCTGCGATCATCGCTGCGTTGCGGCGCGCCGGCGCGCGCGTCACGGTCATCGGTTTCACCTGGCCAGGGAAGGCCGCTGCCGACCCGCAAAACACCGTGGTGCTGGGTGCGATCGACGTGCGCACGGAAAGCGCCTCAGCGCCGCAAAAGCTCGCCTGGGTCGGCAAGGCGATGCTGTCGGGCCTCACTTTCGCGTCGGCCAAGCTGCGTGCGGTGTCCGAGCACGAGGTGCGGGCCGCTCTCGAGCGGGCCGGGCCGTTCGATGGCTATGTGCTGAATTCCGTCCAGTTCGCCGGCGCCTTCGAAAAGCTCGTCGAAGACAAGCCTTCGATCTTCGTCGCCCACAATGTCGAGCATCTCTCGGCGCTGGAGAACGCTGCTGCTGCCGGCGGTCCCTTCCAGCGCCTGCTGTTCCGCCGCGAGGCAAGGCTGCTCAGGGTCGTGGAAGAGCGTCTCTGCCGCCGCGCGCGCTTTGTCTTCACGCTGGCCGAGGAAGACCGGGCGCCACTCGGTGTCGCTGCCACCGACCGATCGGCGGTGCTGCCGCTGGTGACCGGCGCCAGGGCGCCAACCCGAAACGGCCCGCGCCGGATCGACTGCGACGCTGCGTTGATCGGCACCTGGACCTGGCAGCCGAACCGCATCGGCCTTGACTGGTTCCTTGGCAAGGTGGTGCCGCATCTGCGGCCCGGTTTCCGCATCCGTATCGCCGGCCACATGCCTTCAGGCGTCACCTCGGCGCATCCGGGTGTCGAGTTTGTCGGCCGTGTCCCGGATGCCAGCGCGTTCGTGTGCGGCGCGGCGGTCATCCCGCTGATCAGTACCGCGGGCAGCGGCGTGCAACTGAAGACCATCGAGACCTTCGAACTCGGCCTGCCCTCGGTCGCCACAACCCGCTCATTGCGCGGCATCGACCATCGCCCCGACAATTGCATCGTCACCGACGATCCGGCCGGCTTCGCAAGGGCCCTGGAGGCCGCGGCCGCCGACGTCCGGGACGTCGATGGCGGCGCGTTCCATCGCCAGCAGGTCAAGGCGCTGGATGTCGCCATCCGGCTCGGCTTGGAAAAACTCGGGGCCGTCAGGCAGGAGGTGTTCGCATGAATATGCACGCCGCCCGCGCGGGATTCGGGCGCGACAGCCTGAAGACGATCCTCGGCATCTCCGTGCTCGCCATCCGTTGGGACGATGCCATCGCCCTGCTCACCCGCCTTATCGCCGAGCGGCGCTTCACCAAAGTCAGTTTCCTCAACGCCCACAATGCCAACATTGCCTATTCAGACCCGGTCTTCGCCGAGGCGCTCGACGATTTCCTCATCCTGCCGGACGGCATCGGCGTCGATCTCGCCGCGCAGCTTCTCTATGGCGCGCCCTTTCCGGACAATCTCAACGGCACCGATTTCGTGCCGGCCTTCTTGCAGGCCTCGACGCGGCCGCTGACCGTCGGGCTGCTCGGCGCTACGCGCGTCAACGCCGAGGCGGCGTCGGTCAAGCTGGCGGCCCTTGCCGTGCAGCACAATTTCGTGGTCATTCATGACGGCTATTTCTCCGCCGCGCAGGAGCCGGAGATCATTGGCCGGATCGCGGCGCTGCGGCCCGATATGCTGCTGGTCGCCATGGGCGTGCCCCGCCAGGAACTGTGGATCGCCCGCCACATCGACGACCGCCACTGCACGATGCCCATTGCGGTCGGCGCTCTGCTGGATTTCCTGAGCGGCTCGGTGCCCCGCGCGCCGCTGTGGATGCGCCGCCTGCGCCTGGAATGGCTATTCCGGCTGGCGGTCGAGCCGGGCCGGCTCTGGCGCCGCTACGTCGTGGGCAATCCGGTGTTCCTGTGGCGGGTCGTCAAGCAGAGATGGTCGCATGGCGTCGAAACGGCCGGAGAGCTCCGTTGAACAAGCGGTTTGTTCCAGATGCCCTTGCCGGCTCGGACCTGTTGCCGAAGACGCCGACCGCGGCGGTGGTGACGGCAAGCTATGCGCCGGATTTCGAGCGCTGCCGTCTGTTGTGCGAGACCCTTGATCGGCATGTCTCCGGCGCCGCGCACCATTATATCCTGGTCGAGCACCGCGACGTCGCGCTTTTCCGTCAGCTGGAGACGGACCGGCGCACTGTTGTCGACGAGCGCGACCTGCTGCCGCGCTGGCTGCGCGCCTTCGACGATCCGTTCAGCCTGTTCCGCCGGCGTGTCTGGTTCAGCCTGAAGACGCAACCGCTGCGCGGCTGGCACGTGCAGCAGCTGCGCCGCATCGCCATAGCGGCACATGCCAGGGAAGACGTTCTGGTCTTCTGCGATTCCGACGTCGCCTTCCTGAAGGCCTTCGACTGCACCGCGTTCTGGCGCGACGGCAAGGCGCGGCTGTTCCGCCGCGACGACGCGCTTGCCGATGACGGTCACGACGAGCATCGCATCTGGTCGCGCAATGCGGGGTCCGCGCTTGGCATCGACCCTTCCCGGACGTCGGCCCACGATTATATCTCGACGCTGATCGCCTGGCGTCGCGACACCGTGCTTGCCATGTGCGACCAGATCGAGAAGGCCCATGGCCGCGCCTGGGTCGAAGTGCTTGGCTCGGCGCGCAGATTCTCCGAATGCATGATCTATGGCCGCTATGTCGACGATCTGCTGGACGGAGCCGGCCACTTCCACGGTTCGGCGGAATTCTGTCGCATCCACTGGACGGGCGAGGCCTTGTCGGACGAGGAGTTTCGCCGCTTCGTTGCCGATATGGCGCCGGAGCAGGTGGCGATCGGCATGCAATCCTTCATCGGCACCGATATCGGCCGCATCCGCCGTTTGATCGGATTGGGTTAGCCCGAGGAGGTATTCGGGTCAGGACGGGCCGAAGACGGTGGCTTCCGAGCACCGGAAGCGAAGCGAGCCGCTGTTCGCAGGCCGGCCTCACCCGACTTCAGATCGCTTTCGCTGGCCTGCGCAGCGCCGAATAAGTCAGCAGCATCGAGGCGAGGTAGAGCATCAGGAAGACGATGTTGAGCGACAGCACCAGCTTCGACATGTCGGCGATGGTGGCCAGCACATAAGTCAGCAGGAGTGCCTTTAGGGCGGCGAGCAAACCGAGATTGAGCGCCCGCACCGCTGTCTGGCCGCGCGCGAACAGAAGCTCGGCCTGATATTCGACCAGATTGCGCAATCCGGGAACGCAGATTGCCAGCGCCACCAGCGGCGCGGCCTCGGAGACGTTCCTGCCGAGGGCGTTGGGGAAGAAGTGCAGCACGATGCCGAGCGCCAGCAGCGCCAGCGTCGAAACGACGAACACGCCGCCCTCGATGCCGCTCTTGACCGCCAGCCGCGACAGCAGGTCCGGCGCGCGCATCATGCGTTGCACCAGCATCATCGAGAAGGTGCGGATCGGGATGGCGGTCAGGTCGACCAGCCGCATGATGATGGCATAGATGCCGGCCAGATGCGGGCCGCCGATCGCCAGGACCAGCAGCTTGTCGAATTCCGATTGCAGGTAGAACAACACTTCCGCGCCGGCAACGTAGATGGAATCGGCAAGCCGCCTGAGATAAAGCGCGGTGCGCAGCCGCGGTCTCTGGCGCGGATAGAACCAGCCGAAAGCCAGAAGCAGCGATGCAGCGTTGGCGCCGATATAGAACCACGACCACGCCCAGATGCTGTGCTGTGCCGAAGCCATGAACAGCACCGCGCCAACCGCCCGCAGTGCCGTCGCCAGGATCGCCAGGACCGCGGCGCGCCCGAATTTGCCCAGCCCGTTGTTGACGATCAGCGCCACCTCGACCGGCCGCCACAACAGTGCTTCGGCAAACACGATCGCCGAAAACACCGACAGCGGCACGGTGCCGGCAAAGAAGATCAGGTAGACCCCGAACGAGGCCAACGCCAGGAGCGGCAGCGAAACGACGCCGAGCAGCAGGAAGCCGGCTGTGAAGGTGCCGATCAGATTGGGGCGGATGGTGGCGGTGCGATAGAGCGCAGAGATGAAACCGAAGGCCAGAATCCGCGACAGCATCACGCCGGCCGCCGAGGCGGTTGCGAACATGCCGAATTCGGAGATCGACAAACTGTTGGCGAGGGCGATGAAATAGGCCAGCGAAAACACCAGCCGCCCGCCGGCGCCGGAGATCGCCGAAAAATAATCGCGTACCAGCCCCCGTCGCTCGGCCACGAAAGTGCCGATCCGGGCGAAAGTACGCCTTTGCGGTATGCCGCGAGCCTCGGTCATGTGCCGGGAAGCCATAGGCGGGAAAGCTTAACGTGCCGTTCTGTGCCCCGAAACCACTGCAATTCCGAAACTTGAGGTTATGAAAAGCTTACATGCCGGCATGCCGAAATTAACCTTTTGTTTCCCATGCTTGTTTAGCGTGGCTTAACGATTGGCCGACCGCCGCTGCCCAGCGGCCAAAGTGTGAAGCTCCAAGATAATGGTCGACAGGGAAAACCGTGAAGACTGGAGGCGCGAGCGTTCATTGCTGGCGCTCGGCCAGGCCATGCGCGGCGAGGATGACGCATCCCTGGTCTCGATAGGCGATCGCACGGATTCGGCATGGCGCGAGGATGCCGCCACGCGCCACCGCCTTGCCCGTTCACGGCGCGAGGCGCGGACGAACCCAACGCCGTCCACCGCCGCCGGGGCAGAGCGGTCTCGGGCGGACGAGCAGCCGGAAGCGGCCGTAGGGGACGACGCCTGGCGCTCGCAAGCGGAGGCCGGCACCGGCGATCCGCAGCCGGCGGTGCCGCGCGCACGGACGGTCACTGGAGAACCTTCCGGCAGCGCTCGCTCGCATCACCGGTCCGGATCCCGCCAGGACGGCGAAACGAATGCATCCTTTGACGATCGCAGGGACGACCAGCAGTGGAAGCCGCTGATCGATCCGATGCAGGTCGTGCGCGGCATTGCCAGGTCGAAATTGCTGATCATCACCACCACTTTGATCGGTGCTGGGCTCGGCGTCGCGATCGCGCTGTCGACGCCGAAGAAATACGAATCGATGACGGAACTGGTCGTCGATCCGCGCGACCTGAAACTTTCGGACCGTGATCTCACCCAGATGGCGGTCGTTCCCGACGCGACACTCGTCAATGTCGAAAACCAGATCAGATTGCTAACCTCGGGGACGGTGCTGGGGAAGGTCGTCAACAAGCTCAATCTCGCCAACGATCCGGAGTTCAATGGCCAAGGCGCGGGCGGCCTGGGCGTCATGTCACTGATCCGCTCGATCCTGTTGCGCCACGATGGACCGGCCGGCGGCGATGAGTCGCGTCGCCTGTCGCTTGCCGTCGGCAATCTGGCCGAAAGCCTTGCGGTCGAGCGCGCGGGCAAGACCTCCACGATCACGATCGGCGTCACCACGCAGAACGCCCAGAAATCGGCGCTCATCGCGGAAACGATGACCGACGTCTTTCTGCAGACCTCGGGTGAGCTTCAGTCCCTCACCGCCGGCCGGGCCAACAACGAATTGACGGCAAAACTCGAGGAGATGCGCAAAGGCGTCGAGGCGGCCGAGCGCAAGGTCGAGGATTTCAGAGCCACGCACGACCTTGTCGACGCGCAGGGCCACCTGATCAGCGATGACGAGATGCTCAAGGTCAACGAGCAACTATCCGTTGCTCGCGCCCGTACGGCGGAACTGAACGCCCGTGCCGCCTCTGCCCGCTCGATCAATGTCAATTCGGTGCTCGGCGGTACTTTGCCCGAAGAAATCAATTCCAACACGATGAGTGATCTTCGCGCGCAATATGCCACGCTCAAGCAGGAGGCCGATCGCGCGGCGGTCCGGCTGGGGCCGCGTCATCCCGAACTCCAGGCGCTCAACGCGCAGCTTGCCGGCGCGCGCGATCGCATCGCCGCGGAACTTAGCCGCATTGCCTCGTCGCTGCAGGTTGACCTGAAACGCTCGGTCCAGGTCCAACAGGACTTGGCGTCCCAACTGGCGCGGATGAAGGTCCGCAGCGGCGATGTCAACAGCGACCTCGTCTCGATGCGCGAACTGGAGCGCGACGCCGCGGCCAAGCGATCGGTCTATGAACAATATCTGCTGCGCGCCAAGGAGATTGGCGAGCAGAAGGGTATCAATACCGCCAATATGACCGTCATTTCGCCGCCCTCCGTTCCGCTCGAGCCGAACGGTCCATCGCGCGTCGTGATGGCGCTTGCCGGCCTGTTCATGGGCTTTGCCTCCGGTGTGGGTCTCGGTGCGATGCGCGGCGCCTATGAAAGCCTGCGCGAGACGGCGACATCGCGCTCGCGCAGCGACCGCAGGGCTGTCGAACAGCAGGCATTCCGGGCAGCGCCGCCGCCGCCCGCGCCGCCGATGCCGGCCGCTCCGATACCTCCAGCGCCGCCAGCGCCACCGCCCGCACCGCCACCGCCCTTGGCGCAGGCCGAAGCCACCGCCAAACCGCCCGGGCGTATCGCCGCGCTCATGGCGAAGTTGCGCAATGTTCTCACCCGCAAGCCATCCGCCGAACTGGACGATGACAGCGAATTCGCCGCCTTTGGCGACACTGCACGGCCGGCGGATGCTGTCACGCCCTCCGGCTTGCCGGACCCGGAGTCCGCCTTCATGCCGCGGTCGCCGGGCTATTCGCGGCCGCCCTTCCCGCCGGGCTTCGACGCCACCTATTCACAGCCGATGGGGCCGCCGTCGCGCTCGCCCCTCATGCCGCCGCGGCCGATCTATCCGGCTCCGCCGTCCTATCCCCCGGCATCACAGGCCGAATCCATGCCTGCAGGTTACCCCTATCCCCAGGCCATGGCGCCCTATGCCGGGCACATGCCGTATCCGCCGCAGCCCGCGCCGCCGGCCTATCCACCGCAGCCATCGGCGGAGCCTTCGCCGATTGAGGAAGGCGCCGAACAGGCGCCGATCGAGGAAATTCGTGCCAGCCTGCGCGAATTCCGCGAGGCGGTCCGCGAACTCACCGAGAGCCGCGCCCGCCGCCGCTACTTCTGAGCCACAAGATACGTTGCCGAGGCCGAACAAAACCATCCCGGTTTTCGTGTAAACGGCATGGAACGGCGCTTTGACGGGATTGCGTGCCGGAATTTTCGTGACAATGCCGCGCTGCATGTTGCCGGCGCCGGGACGTTGCGCCTCGAAAGCGCGTCGCGCGAAACAGGGTTGAGGATGGTTCATGGCCGAAGTGATTGACGGAAAGAGCGTTGCCGAGGATGTGGTGCGGACGGTCAAGGCGTTGACCGCCGAGCTGGTCGGCAAGGGCAACGCCAAGCCTGGTCTGGCCGTGGTCATCGTCGGCGAGGATCCGGCGAGCCAGGTCTATGTCGCTTCCAAGTCCCGCACCGCCAAGGAATGCGGCTTTCATTCGCTCCAGCACACGCTGCCGGCCGAAACCTCGGAGGAGGCGCTGCTCCAGATTATCGCCGATCTCAACGCCGATCCGGCCATCAACGGCATCCTGGTGCAGCTGCCGCTGCCGGCCCATATCGACGCCGGCAAGATCATCCAGGCGATTGCGCCTCAGAAGGATGTCGACGGCTTTCATTTCATCAATGTCGGCAAGCTCGGCACGGGCGAACTGGAGACGGCCTTCGTTCCCTGCACGCCGGCCGGCTCCATGCTTTTGATCGAGCGCGTGCGCGGCAAGGACCTGTCCGGCCTCAACGCCGTCGTCGTCGGCCGCTCCAACATTGTCGGCAAGCCGATGGCCAATCTGCTGCTTGCCGCCAACTGCACCGTCACCATTGCCCACAGCCGCACCAAGGACCTGCCGGCGCTTGCCCGCACGGCAGACATCCTGGTCGCCGCCGTCGGCCGGCCGGAAATGATCAAGGGGGATTGGGTAAAGCCGGGCGCCACCGTCATCGATGTCGGTATCAACCGCATTCCCGCGCCTGAGAAGGGCGAGGGCAAGTCGCGCCTCGTCGGTGACGTCGCCTATGCCGAGGCCGCCAGGCAAGCCGGCGCCATCACGCCGGTGCCCGGCGGTGTCGGGCCGATGACCATTGCCATGCTGATGGCCAATACGTTAGCTTCCGCCTACCTTGCGGCCGGATTGAAGCGGCCCTCCTTCTGAGCCTGGGTTGACCCTGAAAGCGCCAGTTTTGCCGAACCCCACCATTTCCCCGGAACGGCCGGTCACGACTGATCCCGTTCAAGGTGGCCGGCAGTTCGCCTTCCTGCTGGTCGACAAGTTTTCCATGTTCTCGCTGGCCGCGGCGATCGACACGTTCCGGTCGGCGAACCGCCTGCTCGGCCGCGATTTCTACGGCTGGACCACGGTGTCGGCCGATGGCGATCCGGTGATGGCGTCCAACGGCCTGCCGCTCAAGATCGACTATGCCGTCGCCGACCTGCCGCCGGTCGACATCCTCTTCGTTTCGGTGGGCCTGACAACCGAATTTCCCGGCAAGAGCAAGGTTCTGGCGGCGTTGCGCAGCTGGGGCCGGCGCGGCAACGCGCTTGGCGCGCTTTCGGTCGGGTCCTACCTGCTGGCCGAGGCCGGCCAGCTCGACGGTTACCGCTGCACCATCCATTGGGAAAACCGCGCCGGCTTCATGGAGCGCTTCCCCGACATCAACTGCACCGGCAATGTCTTCGAGATCGATCGCAAGCGCTACACCTGCGCCGGCGGCACCACCTCGATCGATTTGATGCTGGAGATCGTGCGCGGCGATTTCGGCTCGAACCTCGCCAATGGCGTCGCCAACCAGTTCCAGCACGAGCGCATCCGCTCGGCCGGCGACCGCCAGCGCGTCGGGCCGGAGCGCGATCTGACCGGCAAGTCGGAGAAGCTCCGGCGCATCGTCGAACTGATGGCCGACCACCTCGACGAGCCGCTCTCGGCGGTCCAACTCGCCAAATCGGCCGGCCTTTCGGTGCGCCAGGTGGAGCGCCTGTTCCTGCGCCACCTCAACGTGACGCCCGGCCGCTACTACATGCGGCTGCGGCTGGAGCGGGCACGCGAATTGCTGCGCCAGACCAACATGCCGATCCTCGACGTGGCGATCGCGACCGGCTTCACCTCGCATTCCTATTTCGCCCAGAGCTACCGGCTGCAGTTCGGCCGGCCGCCCTCCGAAGAGCGCCGCACCACCTACTGACGGGCTCGATCTGGCCAAGACAGCCTGCTGCTGTGACGATCCTGCCGCACGAACGCTTTGTCCCCGCTCAGGGGCCTGAGCGAGACGGTCGCGCCGGGCTTGTGTCCTGAAGCCGCCTCAAATAGCTTCCCTGTGCGGACCAGGGGGCTAACTCAGGAGATTTCGATGGCAGTATTTGCGCGGAGCATCGCTGCGGCGATCCTCCTGTTTTTCATGACGACGGTCGGCTTTGCCGCCAACAAAGTCATCATCATTCTCGACGCTTCCGGCTCGATGTGGGCGCAGATCGACGGCAAGCCCAAGCTCGAAATAGCCAGGGAATCGCTGAGGACTGTGCTGCAATCCGTTCCCGCCGACGATGAGATCGGCTTCATGGCCTATGGCCATCGCGAAAAAGGCAGCTGCGACGACATCCAGCTGATCGTGCCGCCTCAGGCAGGCTCGGCAAGCGCCATCACGGACGCCGCCGACAGTCTGAAATTCCTCGGCAAGACGCCGCTGACGGCGGCCGTAAAGCAGGCGGCCGAAGCGCTGAAATACACCGAGGACAAGGCGACCGTCGTCCTGATTACCGATGGGTTGGAAACCTGCGGCGGCGACCCCTGTGCACTGGGCAAGGAACTCAAGGCATCCGGCGTCGATTTCACCGCCGATGTCGTCGGCTTCGGATTGACAGCCGACGAGGGAAAGCAGATCGCGTGCCTCGCTGAAAACACCGGCGGCAAGTACATCCAGGCCTCCGACGAGAAGGCTTTGCAGGAAGCCCTGGTCGAAACCGTCGCTGCCCCGGCGCCGGCACCCGCGCCTGAACCCGCTCCTGCCCCCGAGCCTGCCAAGCCGGAATTCAATTTCATGCCTACGGCGGTGCTTGCCGAGGGCGGTGACCCGGTCACCGACGGCAATGCCTGGGAAGTCTACAAGGCAAAGTCCGACGGCACGCGTGGCGACAACGTCACCACCGAATATGGCGCCTACAAAGCCAATCTGGAACCGGGCGATTACGTCATCGTCGCGCGCGACGGCGAGGCCAAGGTGGAGCAGAAGCTCAAGATCGAGGCAGGCCAGGTCGCCAAGCCGCTCTTCACCTTGAATGCCGGCACGCTCATCATTCATCCGCGACCAAGCGCGGGGGCGGATGTTGTCGATGGCGCGGCCGTCGTGATCGACTACCCAGGTGCCGATAATCCCGCGACCTACTATGGGACCACCAAGACCGTGTTACCGGCCGGCGACGAGAAAGTGACGGTCACCATCGGCCAGGGCGTGGCTTCCGAGACCATACCGCTCGCTGCCGGCAAGACAGTCGAAAAGGACATCATCGCCGGCGTCGGACATGTCGTTGCCAACGCCTATTATACAGCCGGCGGCGACAAGGCCGACGGTTCGGGCATCGGCTTCAAGGTCGTGAAGGCAAAAAAGAAGATCGACGGAACCCGGGACGAGGTGACCTATGCCTATGGTCCCGACAGCAAGTTCGATCTGCCGCCTGATGACTATGTGTTGATTGCGACGGTCGATCTTGCCGTCGCCGAGCAGCCGTTCAACGTCAAGGTGGGCGCGTTTCAGGATGTGAAGGTCGCCATGAATGCCGGCGTGCTGGCGATCACCGCCCCCGGAGCCTCGAAGATTGAGATTTTCGAAACCAAGAAGGACATCAACGGCAACCGCAAGTCGCTTGGCTACGCATACGACCAGAAGTATCAGGCGGCGATACCGGCGGGGGACTACGCCGTCGTCGCGGAGAAATCGGACAACAGCTCGAAGGAAGGCACTGTGACGGTCAAGGCCGGCGAGCGGGCTGAGTTGACGGTCCAATAGGATCGCATGGATAACGTAAAAGGGCGGCCACGAGCCGCCCTTTTTCATGAATGAGACGGATCACGTCAGGCCGTTCCGAAAGCGCTGGCGCCATGGTCGGCGCGGCCCACCAGCTGCCGGAAGCCGGCGAAAAGCTCGCGGCCGAAGCCAAACTCGTTGCCGATGAGATCGGCCTCAGCGGTGCGGCGCAGCGCGAACTCGGTTCCCGGCACCAGCACCTCCAGCGTTCCGGCATCGGCGTCGAGGCGGATGATGTCGCCGTCATGGATCCGGGCGATCGGCCCGTCCTCGACGGCTTCCGGCGTCACATGGATCGCCGCCGGCACCTTGCCGGAAGCGCCAGACATGCGCCCGTCAGTGACCAGCGCCACGCGCTGGCCGCGGTCCTGCAGGATGCCGAGCACGGTGGTCAGCTTGTGCAGTTCCGGCATGCCATTGGCCTTCGGACCCTGGAAGCGGATGACGGCGATGAAGTCGCCGGTGAGCGTGCCGGCCTTGAATGCGTCGTTGAGGCCCTGCTGGCTGTCGAACACCTTGGCCGGCGCCTCGATGATGCGCCGTTCCGGCTTGACGGCGGAGGTCTTGATAACGGCATGGCCGAGATTGCCCGCCAGCACCTTCAGGCCGCCGGTCGGCTGGAACGCCTTGTTGAACGGCGCCAGCACCTTTTCGTCGCCGCTGGCGCGCGGCGAGGCCTCGCGAACCACCGAGCCATCGGCGCCAAGCCTTGCCTCGACCGCATAGGGTCGCAGGCCTTCGCCCCACACCGTCTGCACATCTTCGTGGAGCACGCCTTCGTCGAGCAGTTCGCGGATCAGGAAGCCGAGCCCGCCGGCGGCATGGAAATGGTTCACGTCGGCAAGCCCGTTCGGATAGACGCGGGCCAGAAGCGGCACTGCTTCCGAGAGGTCGGAAATATCCTGCCAGGTCAGTGCGATGCCGGCCGCTGCCGCCATGGCGATGAGGTGGATGGTGTGGTTGGTCGAGCCCCCGGTGGCATGCAGGCCGACAACGCCGTTGACGATCGACCGCTCGTCGATCATCCGTCCGACCGGCGTATAGGCATTGCCGAGCGCGGTGATGGCGAGTGCCCGCCTGGTCGCTTCGCGGGTCAGCGCGTCACGCAACGGCGTGCCGGGATTGACGAAGGAGGCGCCGGGCGTATGCAGGCCCATGATCTCCATCAGCATCTGGTTGGAATTCGCCGTGCCGTAGAAGGTGCAGGTGCCAGGCCCGTGGTACGATTTGGATTCGGCTTCCAGCAGTTCGGCGCGCCCCGCCTTGCCCTCGGCATAGAGCTGGCGGACTTTGGCCTTTTCGTCGTTGGGCAGCCCGGTCGTCATCGGTCCGGCCGGGATGAACACCGCCGGCAGATGGCCGAAGGTCAGCGCCGCGATCACCAGTCCCGGCACGATCTTGTCGCAGACGCCGAGAAAGACAGCGGCGTCGAACATGTTGTGCGACAACCCGACCGCCGCCGACATGGCGATCACGTCGCGCGAAAACAGCGACAATTCCATGCCGGGCTGGCCCTGCGTGACGCCATCGCACATTGCCGGCACGCCGCCCGCCACCTGGGCGATGCCGCCGGCCGCGCGCGCGGCCTCCTTGATGAGGGCAGGGAAGGTCTCGAAGGGCTGATGCGCCGACAGCATGTCGTTGTAGGAGGTGATGATGCCGAGATTGGGCACCTTGTCGGCGCCGAGCGCCAGCTTTTCCGAGGGGCTGCACACGGCAAAGCCGTGAGCGAGGTTGCCGCAGGACAGCACCGCCCGGTTGGCCGTCTGGTTCGACGCTTCGGCGATGCGGCCGAGATAACGCTCGCGGCCCACCTTCGAACGTTGGCGGATGCGCTCCGTGATGGCTTCGATGTCGCTTCTTGCGGTCATGGTGGTCGGTCCTTTCAGGCGAGGTCCCGGAAACATCCTCCCGCCGTTTGCCGGGACCACTAAGCGTAAAATCAGGGCGCCCAGAAAACCTCTACGGGTCTGGGTGCGGCGTCGAGCACGGCACGGATCGGCTTTCGCGGCCCGGGCGCGACCGCGCCGTCGAAGGCGGTGCGCTTGTCCTCGCCCTCTATGTGCAGCGCGATGAAGCCGGCATCGACGATACGCGCCAGCGTCAGCGTCAGCCGCGGCTCGCCCGCACTGGCTGCGTGAACCGGCAGGATGATCCTGTCCGAGGCCGGATCGAGCAATTTGGCCAGATCGTCGGCATCGGGAAAGAACGAAGCGGTGTGGCCGTCAGGCCCCATGCCAAGCACCACGACATCAAGCGGCCAGGGCAGGGAGCGCAGTGCCGCATCGTCGGATGCCGCTGCATCCTCGATGCCCGATGCCTCATGGTAGAGCGGCACGAAGCGCGCCGCCTTGGCGGCGTTCTGCAAGAGATTGGCGGCCACCAGCCCGGCGTTGGAGCGCGGCGAGGAGGCCGGCACGAAACGTTCGTCGACCAGCGTCACGATCACGTTCTCCCAGGCGATCGGCATCGCCGAGAGGGCGGCGAAGAATTTTGCCGGCGTCGTGCCGCCGGAGACGGCCAGCACGGCCACACCGCGCTCGGCAATCGCCCTGGTCAGCCGATCGGCGACGCGGCCGGCCAGCGCCGCTGCCAGTTGCGGCCGGCCGGGGAAGGCGTTCCAGTTGTAGTTGGCGCCGTTCAATTGCTCTCGTGCCATGTCCGCCCGTCACGTTCGATCAGCGCTATCGAGGCCGACGGCCCCCACGTACCTGCGGTATAGCCCTGTGCCTCCTGCTTGGCGCCTTCCCACGCATTCTGGATCGGGTCGATCCATTTCCACGCCGCCTCGACCTCGTCGCGGCGCATGAACAGCGTCTGGTTGCCGCGGATGACGTCCATGATCAGCCTTTCATAGGCATCGGGCGCGCGGCCGTCGAAGGACTGCGCGAAGCTCATGTCGAGCGAGATCTGGCGCAGCCGCATGCCGCCCGGGCCTGGATCCTTGATCATGATGAACTGCTTGACGCCTTCGTCCGGCTGCAGGCGGATGACCAGCTGGTTGGCGAAGATCGGCCCGGCGCTGTCGCCGAAGATCGAATGCGGGATCGGCTTGAACTCGATGACGATTTCCGAAACCCGGGTCGCCAGCCGCTTGCCGGTCCTGAGGTAGAACGGAACGCCAGCCCAGCGCCATGTGCCGATCTCGGCCTTGATGGCGACGAAGGTTTCGGTGTTGCTGTCCTTGCCGAGTTCCTCGACATAGCCTTTGACCGGCCCGCCGGCCGATGCACCGGCGCGGTACTGGCCGCGCACCGTGTGCTTCGGTGCCTCGTTGCCGTTGATGCGCTTCAGCGCCCGCAGCACCTTGAGCTTCTCGTCACGCACGGCGTCGGCGTCCATCGACGACGGCGCCTCCATGGCGACGAGGCAGAGCAGCTGCAGCATGTGATTCTGCACCATGTCGCGCAGCGCACCGGCCTTGTCATAGTAGGTGACGCGGTCTTCCAGGCCGACGGTCTCGGCCACGGTGATCTGTACGTGGTCGATATGCGCGGAATTCCACAGCGGCTCGTAAAGCGCATTGGCAAAGCGCAGCGCCATCAGGTTCTGCACCGTCTCCTTGCCGAGATAATGGTCGATGCGGAAGATCTGGCTTTCATGGAAGTCGTCGCCGACCAGATCGTTGAGCGCCTGCGCCGAGGCAAGGTCGCGGCCGATCGGCTTCTCCAGCACGATGCGCGAATTCGGCGTGATCAGCTTGTGCTCTTTGAGCTTGTGCGAAATATCGCCGAACAGCGCCGGCGCAACGGCCAGATAGAAGGCGCGGATGCTCTCGCTCTCGCCGATCGCCTTCTTGAGCTTGTCAAAGCCGGCGCCATTTGTGGCATCGGCGGAGACATAGGAAAGCCGCGCCAGGAAGGTCTTCAACTCCTTGGCGTCGATATCGGCCGGCTTGACATGGTCGGAGATCGCCTGGCTGGCGAAGGCCCGGAATTCCTCGTCGCTCATTTTCGAGCGCGATGTGCCGATGATGCGTGTCGGCTCGGAGAATTGATGGTCGCGCTGGCGATAATAGAGCGACGGCAGAAGCTTGCGTTCCGACAGGTCGCCGGTGCCGCCGAAAATGATGAAGTCGAAAGGGTCGACGGGGATGATCTGGCTGGTCATGGTCTGTCCGCTTTGACACCGGTCGCGAGTACGCGGCTGATATATTCTAATCGATTTAAATTTTCCAGTGCCATGGTGTCACATCGAGGACCAATCGCTGGACATTGATTGGGTCCACATGTGCGCTTGACACTTTCGCTTGCCGGAGGCTTGTCGGTGAACGAAGACTCCGGAGGCTTTCGCGGTTGCAGCATAGAACGTGAATGTGACGAAAGCTAAGGGAGAAATGGCGCCTTGTCTGTCGCGGCATCGGCCGCGCGGGTCAGCCGCCTTATCGGTCCCAGGAAGATATCGATGAGCGGGAAAAGCATGCGTCTGGAAAACAAGGTTGCCGTCATCACCGGCGCGGCATCCGGCTTCGGAGAAGGCATGGCCAAGCGCTTCGCGCAGGAAGGCGCCAGGGTCGTTGTCGCCGATCTCAACGCCAAGGGGGCGGAGCGCGTCGCCGGCGAGATCGGCAAGGCAGCGATCTGGACGCAGACCGATGTCTCGCTGCGCTCCGAATTCGACGAGATGGTCTATGCCGCCAAAAGCGCCTTCGGCCGCATCGACATCATGGTCAACAATGCCGGTTACACCCACCGCAACGGCGACATGCTGAAGGTCGACGAGGAAACCTTCGACCTGATCACCGCTGTCAACATCAAGGCGATCTATCACGCGGCCCTTGCCGTGGTGCCGATCATGGAGCGGCAAGGTGGCGGCGTCATCCTGACCACGGCCTCCACCGCCGGCCTCAGGCCACGGCCCGGCCTCACCTGGTACAATGCCTCGAAAGGTTGGGCGATAACCGCCACCAAATCGATGGCGGTGGAACTCGCGCCTAAGAACATTCGCGTCAATTGCCTCTGTCCGGTCGCCGGCGAAACCGGCATGCTGGAGAAATTCATGGGCGCAGACACGCCTCAGATTCGCGAGGCTTTCCGCGCCTCGATCCCGCTCGGCCGGCTTTCGACCCCCCTCGATATCGCCAATGCCGCACTCTGGCTGGCCTCGGACGAGGCCGCCTTCATCACCGGCGTGGCGCTGGAGGTCGATGGCGGCCGCTGCATCTGAAGCCATCGTCATTGTGGCGCAGGTCGGTTCGACCGAGCCTGCGACTTCGAGTTTGAACGCGCGGCGGCGGGTGCGGCCTCAGCCGCAAATGCGCCGGTACATCAGCCGCCTGTCTTGATGTAGCTCTTGTAGACCCAGCCGGTCTTGCCATTGTAGACGATCTGGCACCATTGCTTGCAGTTCATCACCTGCACCGCGGTTCTTGCCGGAACAGTGCCGATCGCGGCTGCGTTCTTCTTCGGGCCGCTGCGCATGGTCACCGGCCTCAGGATGCGCCCGTTGCCGGCCGCGGCCACCTTGCGTGGCTTGGCCTTGGCCTTGCCGCCATCATCACTCGCCGTCGGCTGTTCGGGCGCTTGTGGCTGCACCTCAGGGATCGCGGCGGTCTTGGCTCCATCCGGATTGCTGTTTGCCGCTGGTTCCGGCGCGGCAACCTTGGCAAGTTCGCTGGCGGCATCGGTATCGGTCGCCGATGGCGCGAATGCCGCCGCGAGAGCCGGCTTGTCTGGCGTCGGCTTAGCCTGATTGGCCGCCTGGGCGGGGGCAGCCGCCTGATCGGGTGCCGCCGAAGCGGCCTTCGGCTGCGCTCCAGTCCAGCGGGGATCATTGGCCGCCAGCACTTGTATGTTCGCTTTTGCCGCCGCCGTCTTCGGCGAGACCTGGTCGGACTTGCGGGCCGGCTGCGCCACGGTCGCCGCGGCCACCGTGGTTCCGGCCGGGACGACCTTGGTCGTTTTCACCGGAATGGCCGGAATGCTCTGTTCCTGGCTGGCGGCTGCTTGCCGCTCGCTGGTCGGCAATGCCAGCCAGAGCGCCACCGCTGCCACGCCGAGCAGCGCGGCGGTACCCACCGCGGCAATCACCAGATGCGAGTTCGAACGGACTTCCTGCCAGAAGGATGGCCGCATGTCGTATCCAAACTGCATGGCAAAGCGCCGACGTTCCGGAACACCGAAACTGAAGGGCTCTCTCACTCTTGCCACCTCCATAAGCGGGCCGATGTTCTTTCGATCATTGCCGGAAGTCCGGCGTCTGATCGGCATCGGTCCCAAAAATCAACACGGGCAAGCCCGCAGCAACCCCCGAATAGTCGCCCAGAAGCGCGAACCTTTCGCCCCCGATTGTGGCATCAGTACGCCATCATAAAGGATTCTGCGCCTTTGCCGCCATTTCCGCAATGTGTCGCAAGGGCAATGAATATTACAATATTACATCAGATCGTGATGGCGATTGGATTCCAGCACGGGGCGCGTCGTGTCGAAACGGGTCCATGCGATTCACTTCAGCCCTCTCTGGTTTCCGCTAACCGGGGCACTTTTGGCCAACATGCCCCTAGATCCGGTCGCGCAGCGCGAACCAATTGAGCGCCAGGAAAAGCAGCGGCGTGCGGAAACGGCGGCCGCCGGGAAATGGCGGAATTTTCAGATCCTCGATCAGCTTCAGCCGGTCGCGGTTGCCAGCAATGGTCTCGGCATAGAGTTTGCCGAAGAAGTTCGACAGCATGACCCCATGGCCGGAGTAGCCGCCGGCCGAGATCACATTCGGCATCACTTCGCGCACGAACGGTTTCCTCGGCACGGTGATGCCGACATAGCCGCCCCAGCCATGGGTGATCTCGATATCTTTCAGCGCCGGATAGAGCTCTACGATCTGCCGGCGAATGTGGATGTGGATATCCTTCGGGTCGTTGACGCCGTAGACCTCGCGTCCGCCGAACAGCAACCGGCCGTCCCGCGATTTGCGGAAATAGCGTACCACGAAGCGCGAATCATCGACGGACTCGCCCCCGGGCAGCACTTTCGAATCGGCCCCCAAAGGCACTGTCGCACCGATGAAGGAACCGATCGGCATGATGCGCGGCACTCACCGGTTCGAGCGTGCCGCCATAGGCGTTGACCGCGATCAGGCATTTCTGCGCAGTCACGGTACCTCTTGGCGTGGAAACCCTGACCTTGCCGCCAGCGGAAACGATGCCCGTCGATGGCGTCCCTTCGAACAGTTGCGCGCCGGCCTGCGCAGCCACCCGCGCCGTGCCGTTCACCAGCTTCATCGGATGGATATGCCCGGTGCCGGTGTCGCGCGTGCCGCCGAAATAGGCGGTCGAGCCGAGCCGCTCCGCCGTCTCCTTCGCATCCATGAAGGAGATGTAGGGATAGGAGAAACGGTGGGCCATGATCTCGGCATGCGCCTTGTAGTCGTCGACATAGCGCGCTTTGTGCGCCACCGAGAGCTGGCCTGGCATGTAGTCGATATCGATCTGGTTGGCGGCTGCGAATTCGATGAGATGCGCCTTCGCCTCTTCCGCGAGATCGAACAGCGCCTTGGCGCGGGACAGGCCGTATTCGGCCTCCAGATCTTCTGCCCAGGCGCGCTGGCCGGTGCCGAGCTGGCCGCCATTGCGCCCGGAGGCGCCATCACCGAAGCGATACGATTCGATGAGCACCACGTCTGCTCCAGCCTTCGCCAGGTGAACCGCCGCGGACAGGCCGGTGAACCCGCCACCGACAACAACGACATCGCATTTTCGGTCGCCGTCGAGCGCTGGATACTCAGGCCGAGGCCCGGCCGTGTCCTCATACCAGGAGCGGCCTGGAGAAATGGGGGATTGGTAAGACATGGGAACGCCAAAGAATAGTGAATGGGTGTGAGAGGCCGCAACCGTCCGCGCTCATCCATCCAGTATGAAGCTACTCACCATTCGCTATCCACCATTCAAGCGTCGCCGCTCATACGTTGAGCAGAAGATACTCCCGCTCCCACGGGCTGATCACTTCCATGAAGGTCTCGAATTCCGCCCGCTTGATCGCCGCATAGGTGGCGGCGAAGGATTTGCCCAGCAGCGCGCAGAGTTCCTCGTCGCCCTCGAACAGGTCGACAGCTTCGAGCAGGCTGCGCGGCAGATCGATCTCGTCCGCATTGGCGGTCGTCAACACCGGCGGCTCGGCCTTGATCTTCCTGGTGATGCCGATCAGCCCGCAGGCAAGCGACGCCGCCAGCGCCAGGTAGGGATTGGCATCGGAGGACGGGATGCGGTTCTCGACACGCCGCGCCGCCGGATCCGAACGCGGCACACGGAACGCCGTGGTGCGGTTGTCATAGCCCCATTTGTTGTTGACCGGAGCCGAGGCCGCCTGCGTCAGTCGCCGGTAGGAATTGACATAGGGCGCGAACATCACCAGCGCGTTCGGCACGTGTTTCTGCATGCCGCCGATGAAATGGAAGAACGCCTCGGTCTCCGAGCCGTCCTCGGCCGAAAAAATATTCTTGCCGGTCTTCTTGTCGATGATCGACTGGTGGATATGCATGGCCGAACCCGGCTGGCCCTGGATCGGCTTGGCCATGAAGGTGGCGTAGATTTCGTGTTTGAGCGCGGCTTCACGGATGGTGCGCTTGAACATGAACACCTGGTCGGCGAGCTCGATCGGATCGCCGTGGCGCAGATTGATCTCGAGCTGGCCGGCGCCCTCTTCATGGATGAGCGTGTCGATTTCCAGGCCTTGGCTTTCGGAGAAGTGGTAGATGTCGTCGATCAGTTCGTCGAACTCGTTGACGCCGGCGATCGAATAGCCGGCGCCGCCGCCGATCGCACGGCCCGAGCGACCGACGGGCGGGGTGAGCGGATAGTCCGGGTCCGGGTTCTTGCGCACCAGGTAGAACTCGATCTCGGGCGCCACCACCGGCCTCAGCCCGAGCTTGTCATAGGCGGCAAGCACTCGCTTCAGCACGTTGCGCGGCGTGAATTCGACCGAGCGGCCATCCTGGTGGACGAGGTCGCAGATGACAGCGGCCGTCGGGTCTTCTTCCCAGGGTACCACTGTCAGCGTCGACAGGTCCGGCATCAGCTTGAGGTCGCCGTCGTCCTCGGGATAGTGGAAGCCGTTGCCGTCTTCGGGATAGCCGCCCGAAATCGTCGTCATGAAAACGGCCGAAGGCAGCGCCAGCGATGTGTTGGAGGTGAATTTCTTCGACGGCATCATCTTGCCGCGGGCCACGCCCGCCTGATCAGGCGTGATGCATTCAATATCCTCGATGCCGCGCCATTCCAGCCACTCGCTGACGTCCTTCCAGTTCTTCACACCACGAAGGTTTTTCACGAAGGCAGGCGTACGCGTTCGTCCTCCGCGGCTCGACGGACGGACTTCCTTTTTTGCAGGCGGCATCATTCACCAGATTGGGTTGCGGATTTCGGAGTATAGCCGTGCCCCACAGTGTAAGGGAAGGGGAGGTGCTGCCGGCATTCCTAGTCCCGGTTGAAAATCGCGTCGTCTGGCTTAGGTTCGTGCGGCTCGCCACCCGGAAGACATCGATGCGAAACAACAGTGAACTGACGACCATCGGCTTCGACGCCGACGACACGCTTTGGCAGAACGAGCAGTTCTTCCGCATGACGGAGAAGCGTTTCGCCGCCATGCTTGCCGATCATGGCGAGGAGAAACAGATTTCGGCGCGTTTGATCGAGGCCGAGCGGCGCAACCTTGTCGTCTATGGCTTCGGCATCAAGGGGTTCACCCTGTCGATGATCGAAACGGCGATCGAGGTCACCGACGGGCGCGTGCCGGCTTCGGTCATTGCGGAGATCCTCGAGGCCGGCCGCGAGATGCTGAGCCACCCGATCGAGATCTTGCCGCATGTGCGCGAGACGGTGGAAAAGCTCGCCGGCGCGTACCGCCTCGTGCTGATCACCAAGGGCGACCTTTTCGACCAGGAGCGCAAGCTGGCCGGGTCTGGCCTCGGCGACCTGTTCGACGCGGTCGAGATCGTCAGCGACAAGAATGCCGCGACCTATTCCCGCCTTTTCAGCCGCCACGGCGACGGCCCCGCAAAGAGCATGATGGTCGGCAATTCGCTGAAGTCGGACGTGGTGCCGGCCATCGAGGCCGGCGGCTGGGGCGTTCATGTACCGCACGAACTCACCTGGGTGCTCGAGCATGTCGAGGCGCCACTCGGCGAGCCGCGGTTTCGCCAGATATCCGATCTCGGGCAACTGCCCGAACTGGTGCAAGGCATCGCCAGAGGGAGTTGATCGCGCTTTGCATGTCGCCCAAAAGTGACGTCGGAGAACGCCATGCATGGAAGAACGGCCTGAAGCGTCGGGTGACGCGCTTAGCGGGCAATCAGGCGATCGATCACCGGTTGCAGCCGTTCGGGGGTGATCGGCTTGGCGACCACGACGTCAATCGCGTTCGACAGGCCCAGGCTCTCTGGCGTACCGGTCTTGGTTGAAAGCAGGATCACGGGAGGAAACGATTTTCCCGAAGCCCGTCGCAACGTTTCGATGCCGGACATCAGCGTGTCGCAGTCCTTGTTGTCCGCGCCGCCATCCAGCACGATCACGCCTGGCACCAGCGTTCGCAAGGTCTTCGCCGCCATATCGGGCGATTCCGAGATTGGCTTGAGCCCGGATCGCTCGACGATCTTCGACACCACCACACGATTGATCGGTGATTTTCCGACAACAAGCACTTGTGAGGGACTGCGTATCGTCGCTGTGCTTGAATCCTGGGTCACCGGATTCGGATATTTTGCGGTCTCGCCCTCGTTACTCACTGGGCACCCAAGTCGGCCAAGAAGCTCGCCCCTATTTCAATGCAGAGTTGAATCTGGCCGACAATTGGCGTGAGATCGCACGCCATGTCAAGTTGAAATAAAAGGCTTCCGAAAACGCCTCCTGCGAAAGTGGAGTCAAGCAACAGTACTGTACTGCCCTGTCCATGGATCGGTTGCATAAAAATAAAATTCACCTGCGCATACACTGCGCAGGTGAAGGGCAGGTTGCAACGATTTCCGGTCAGCCGTGGCTCTGCTGTGTGACGATCACCGGAATCAGCAGGTCGCCCCAATTGCCGTCGCCGCCATGGTGTCGCGCCGAGCGCACCAACTCCACCGAGACGCCGGCCTCGACAGCCTTCATCACCGACTGGTTCAGCCTGTGCAGATCGTTGGCCAGCATGCGGATCGTCGCCTGCTGGTCGACGCTCATCGTGGTCGATTGTTCTTCTGCCCGTTCCTTGACGCGGCTTATCGATGCCATTGGTCTTCTCCTGTGTCCGAAACCCTGTTGGGTGTTTCCTCGGTGTTTGTGATCCGCTATTCGGCGGCCGGCCTGAACTGTGCGTGCTCGGTCGATTCATGCATGGCGGTGGTCGACGACTTGCCGCCGGTGATCGCCATCGACACGGCGTCGAAATAGCCGGTGCCGACCTCGCGCTGGTGCTTGGTCGCGGTGTAGCCATTGGCTTCCGCCGCGAATTCGGCCTCCTGCAATTCGGAATAGGCCGCCATCTGCCGTTCCTTGTAGCCACGCGCCAGTTCGAACATGCCGTAGTTGAGCTGGTGGAAGCCGGCGAGCGTGATGAACTGGAACTTGTAGCCCATGGCGCCGAGTTCCCTCTGGAATTTGGCGATCGTGGCGTCGTCGAGATTCTTCTTCCAGTTGAACGAGGGCGAGCAATTGTAGGCGAGCAGCTTGTCCGGATGGTGCTTGCGCACGCCCTCGGCGAACTTTTTGGCCTGTGCGAGGTCCGGCTTCGAGGTCTCGCACCAGATCAGGTCCGCGTGAGGCGCATAGGCGACGGCCCGCGCGATGCAGGGCTCGATGCCATTCCTGACCTGGTAGAAGCCTTCCACCGTGCGGCCGGCATCGTAGTCGACGAAGGGCTGGTCGCGCTCGTCGATGTCGGATGTCAGAAGCTTCGCGGCTTCGGCGTCGGTGCGTGCAACGACCAGGGTCGGCGTGCCCATCACATCCGCTGCCAGGCGCGCGGCGTTGAGGTTGCGGATGTGCGCGGCGGTCGGGATCAGCACCTTGCCGCCGAGATGACCGCACTTCTTTTCCGACGCCAGCTGATCCTCGTAGTGAACGCCTGCGGCGCCCGCTTCGATGAACGCCTTCATGATCTCGAAGGCGTTGAGCGGCCCGCCGAACCCGGCTTCGGCATCGGCAACGATTGGGGCGAACCAGGTCTCGACCGAAAGCCCATTGCCCTCGGAGGTCTCGATCTGGTCGGCGCGCTGCAGCGTCCTGTTGATGCGCTTGACCAGCTCCGGCGCCGCATTGGCCGGATAAAGCGACTGGTCGGGGTACATCGCCGAGGCGGTGTTGGCGTCGGCGGCGACCTGCCAGCCCGACAAATAGATCGCCTTCAGTCCGGCGCGCACCTGCTGCATCGCCTGGTTGCCGGACATGGCGCCGAGCGCGTTGACGAAATCCTCCTCGTGAATGAGCTTCCACAGCCGGTTGGCACCCATTTCGGCGAGACTCTGGCGGATCTGCACCGAGCCGCGCAGCCGCTTCACATCCTCTGGCGAATAGGGACGTTCGATACCGTCGAAGCGACCTTCCGGCGCCGAGGGAACGAGATTGTAAAAATCAGTCATGATTCACTCCGAAGGATTGCTTGACTTTGCCCGTGCGCCAATCTTGTGGCACATCGGGATGTGACTGAATTTACATTGCGGCGCGAAATCAGCCAGAAAAATCAGGCCATGTGGCCAAAAATTAGGGAAAACCTGTGTTGTGTTTGACAGGCGGCTGCTGTAAAAGTGTCATAATTGTAAAAATCTCCGGCAATGGGGTTGCCGCGAATGTCATGTAAATTCCTGTCAAGAGCAGTCGATGGCTGAGCAGAAGATTTTCGCCGGGCCGCGCATCCGCCGCATCCGCAACGCCAAGGGCCTGACCCAGACGGCGATGGCCGAGGGGCTCGGCATCTCGCCGTCCTACCTCAACCTGATCGAGCGCAACCAGCGGCCGCTTACGGTGCAACTGATCCTCAAGCTGGCCTCCGTCTACAGGGTCGACCCGCATGAGCTGCAGGGCGAGGCGAGGGGCTCGGTCGCGGCCTTGAAGGAGGTGTTCACCGATCCGCTGCTGGTCGGCGAATTGCCGGGGGACCAGGAGTTGATCGAACTTGCCGAGGCGGCGCCCAATGCGTCCGCGGCGGTGATAAAACTGTTTCGCGCCTATCGCGAGCAGGCCGATCGGCTGTCAGACCTGAACGAACTCCTGGCGCGCGAGGGGAGGGCGACCGCGCTGTCCGGCGCTCGCCTGCCGATCGACGAGGTGCATGAGACTTTCGAGCGGCGGTCAAACCATTTTGCTGCACTTGAGGAAGAGGCCGAGGCGTTCACCGCGGTGCTCGGTCCCGGCGACGACCTGTTCGGTGCGTTGAAGGCATGGCTGAAGCGCGAATACGGCGTCGTGGTCAAGGTGCTGCCTGTCGCCACCATGCCGAACTGGCGCCGCCGCTATGATCGCCATTCGCAGCGCCTGTTCCTGTCCGAGCGTCTGTCGCCGTTCGACCAGCTGCGCGAGGTCGCGATGGAGGCCTGCCTGATCCGCATGACGGTCGCGGTCGCCGGCGAGATCCAGGCGCTCAAGCTGACCACGGACGAGGCCCGCCGCCTCGCCCGTTTCGAGCTCGGCCGCTATGCCGCGCATGCGTTGATGATGCCCTATCAGGCCTTTCATGCCGCCGCCGTCCGCGCCCGCTACGACATCGACGTCCTGCGGTCGCGCTTCGGCGTCTCCTTCGAGCAGGCGGCGAATCGGCTGACCATGCTGCAGCGGCAGGGCGCGCTCGGCGTGCCGTTCTTCATGCTGGAGGTCGACAATGCGGGAAACCGCTTTCGCAGGGCCGGCAGCCAGGGCTTTCCGCACAGCCGTTTCGGCGGCGGTTGCCCAAAGCTGCCCGTCCATGCCGCCTTCACCCAGCCGGGCCAGATTTTCGTCGAAGCAGTGGAAATGCCTGACGGCGCCGAGTTCCTGTGCATCGCCCGCACGCTGGAAGGGCCGCAGGGCGCGTTCGCGGAGCGCCCGCGCCGCACCGCGCTGCTGCTCGGTTGCGACATCGGCTTTCGCGACGACATCGTCTATGGCGCGGCGCTGCCCGGCGCCGCGGTCGGTGCAAGGGCTGGACAAGGCGCCGTCGCGGCGACGCCGGTCGGACCCGCCTGCAGGCTTTGCGAGCGTATCGGCTGCCTGGCACGCGCCGAACCGCCGGTGACGCGTCCGCTCGGCCTCGACGAGATGGCGACGGGCCTGAGCGCCTTCGATTTCCAGTAATGCGAGAGCAAAGGTGCCACAATCGTCGCCGGTGTCTGGATCACCCGCGGCCCGAGTCTTTGCGTTACGCGAACAGAGCAGTTTTTTGTCGTCCCTTGCGCATCGTCCCGTCCACAAAAGCTCGACAGTCGCGCCCATGACAGACGCAGCATCATCGCCGGGCCTTGTTGCATCGACTTCCTCGCCGCGCGAGGAGCGTGTCGGCATGCTTCTGGTCTTCCTGTCGGCGCTGATGTGGAGTTTCGGCGGCACCATCGCCCGCTTCATCACCGTCGGCGACAGCTGGACGGTTATTTTCTGGCGCTCCGTCTGGGCCGCCGCCTTCCTGCTCTCTTTTATGGCCTGGCGTGACGGCTGGCGCGGCATGCTGAGGTCGTTTCGCGACATGGGCTTGCCTGGCCTTGCGGTCGGGTTCTGTTTCGCCATCGCGTCGACCGCCTTCGTCGTGGCGCTCGCCTACACCACCGTCGCCAACATCCTCTTGATGCAAGCCGGCGTGCCGCTTCTGGCTGCGCTGTTGGCCTGGGCATTGTTTCGTGAACGTGTCAGTGCCGTGACTTGGGTGGCGATTGCGGCCGTCATTGCCGGCGTTGCCATCATGGTGTCTGAATCGCTTGATGGCGCCGTCTCGCCCATAGGCGACGGGCTGGCGCTGCTGATCGCCCTGATGTTCTCGATCGCGACCGTCATCACGAGGCGGTTCGCCAGCGTGCGGATGACGCCGGCGACCTGTCTCGGCACGCTTCTGGCCGCAGGCTTTGCCGCCTCGCAGGCGTCGACCTTCGCGGTCTCGGCCGCCGACATGGGCTTCCTCTTCGCCTTCGGCGTGGTCAATCTGGGCATTGGTCTTGCGTTCTTCGCCACCGGCGCGCGGTTGATCCCGGCAGCCATCGCGGCACTGCTCGGCACCTTCGAGCCGATCCTTGGGCCGATATGGGTCTGGCTCATCCATTCCGAGGTGCCGTCCGGGCGCACCATCATCGGCGGCGCGGTGGTGGTCACGGCGCTGCTCGTCCATATCGGGCTCGAGTTCAAGCGCCAGGCACGGCCGCGGCGGGCAGGGGTCACCGGAGTGCCGTCGCCGAATTGATGCGGGGCGCTGAACCTTTGCCATTGACAATGTTGCTGCCGCCCGGGCAGGCTGGGTTCACGGCAACAACAAGACAGGCGTATCTTGCCAAGTCTCCCCGCCGGTCAGATCGAGACCGGACCATATTTCTGTATTCCTGTCCGCGCGGCGGCGAAAGCTTCTGACGGCGCCGTGATTCCTTCCAGCCCCGGACCATTGCGCGGCAGCGACCGGCGCGCCAGTCGGCGCTTGTTGTCCCCTGGAAAGCTCAATAGTCTGAAACAAATGCCCGGCCGCGCCCCTGTCGCGACGAGCCGGCGATGGAACACTCACCAAAGGAGAATAGCATGATCCGCAAAGCGCTCTGGCTTTCGGCGACCTCGGTATTTCTGACATTGTTCACGCCTGCCGGGCACGCCGAGGACCGCGTCGTCAACGTCTTCAACTGGTCCGATTATATCGACCCGACGATCATCGACGACTTCACCAAGAAGACCGGCATCAAGGTCGTCTACGACACGTTCGATTCCAACGAGATCCTCGAAACCAAGCTGCTCGCCGGCGGCAGCGGCTATGATGTCGTCGTGCCGAGCGGCAATTTCCTTGCCCGCCAGATCCAGGCCGGCGTGTTCCAGAAGCTCGACAAGTCGAAACTGCCGAACCTCTCCAACATGTGGGACACGGTTTCTCAAAGAACCGCCAAGTACGACCCCGGCAACGAATATTCGATCAACTACATGTGGGGCACGGTCGGCATCGGCTACAACATCAAGAAGGTGCAGGCAGCGCTCGGCACCGACAAGATCGACAGCTGGGATGTGTTCTTCAACCCCGAAAGTCTCGCCAAGCTGAAGGATTGCGGTGTCTACGTGCTGGATTCTCCGGCCGATATCATTCCGGCCGCGCTGAAATATGTCGGCCTCGACCCGAACAGCACCTCGCCCGACGACATCGCCAAGGCCGAGGAAGCCCTGATGAAGGTTCGCCCCTTCATCCGGAAATTCCACTCGTCGGAGTACATCAATGCGCTCGCCAATGGCGACATCTGTCTGGCTGTCGGCTGGTCGGGTGACGTCTTCCAGGCCCGCAACCGCGCCCATGACGCCAAGCAGGGCGTCGAGGTTGGCTATTCCGTGCCCAAGGAAGGCGCCCAGATGTGGTTCGACCAGATGGCGATCCCGGCCGATGCGCCGCATGTCGCCGAAGCGCATGAATTCCTCAACTACATGATGACGCCGGAAGTGATCGCCAAATCGTCGAATGCCGTGCTCTACGCCAACGGCAACAAGGCCTCGCAGCAGTTCGTCGACAAGGCACTGCTGAGCGACCCGGCCGTCTATCCCGACGACGCCACCTTGCAGAAGCTCTACACGGTCTCCCCTTACGATCCGAAGACCCAGCGTGTCATCACGCGCACCTGGACCAAGATCGTCACCGGTCAATAAGCATTTGAAGCGACCTCGGCGGATAGCCGGGGTCGCGTTCTTTGGGGCAAAAAAGCAAGAAACAGGACGGAGTGGGGATATGAAATCGCTTGGCAGCATCCGCAGGGATTTCGCGCCATGGAACGACCCGAACGCCAAGCCATATATCCAGTTCGACAACGTCACCAAGAAATTCGGTGATTTCACCGCCGTCAACAATCTGTCGCTGACCATTTTCGAGCGCGAGTTCTTCGCCTTGCTCGGCGCCTCGGGTTGCGGAAAGTCGACGCTGCTGCGGATGCTTGCCGGTTTCGAGGAACCGACGGCCGGCCGCATCCTGCTCGACGGCCAGGATCTGCGCGGCATTCCGCCCTATCGCCGGCCGGTCAACATGATGTTCCAGTCCTATGCGTTGTTCCCGCATATGACGGTGGAGAACAACATCGCCTTCGGACTCAAGCAGGAAGGCATGCCAAAGCCCGATATCGAAAAGCGCGTCGCCGAGATGCTGAAGCTGGTCAAGCTGGAGCAGTTCGCCAAGCGCAAGCCGCACCAGCTCTCCGGTGGCCAGCGCCAGCGCGTCGCTCTCGCCCGCTCGGTCGCCAAGCGGCCGAAAGTGCTGCTGCTCGACGAGCCGCTCGGCGCGCTCGACAAGAAGCTGCGCGAGGAAACCCAGTTCGAACTGATGGATTTGCAACAGGAGCTCGGTCTCACCTTCGTGGTCGTCACCCACGACCAGGAAGAAGCGATGACCATGGCCGATCGCATCGCCATCATGGACAAAGGCGAAGTCATGCAGGTGGCGACGCCGGCGGAAGTCTACGAAGCCCCGGCCTCGCGCTTCGTCGCCCACTTCGTCGGCAATGTGAACATGTTCGAGGGCAAGGTCGCCGAGCGCTCGGCCAACACCACCCGCATCACCGGGGCGACCGGGGCGCAGATCGTTGTCGACAATGCCGCCGATACCAGCAAGGGCGCCGATATCGTCTTCGCCATCAGGCCGGAGAAGATCAAGGTTTCGTCGAAGAAGCCGGCCGATGCCGTCAACGCGCTGGAGGGCGAAGTCTACGATGTCGCCTATCTCGGTGACATGACAGTCTACCACATCAAATTGGACGACGGGCAGATCGTGCGGGCAAGCGCCTTGAACGCGGCGCGCGTGACCGAGGATCCGCTGACCTGGAACGACCGCGCCTGGGTATCCTTCCGGCCCGATGCCGGCGTCGTGCTGGCAAGGTAGGGGGCTGATATGTCCAACATCGCCGTCGCCGATGCCGCCGCGCCGTCGGCCGCCGCCAAACCGTTCCTGACGCGGCTGGGTGCCGGCTTCGTCAACCGGCTCGTCATCATCGTCCCCTACCTCTGGCTGCTGTTCTTCTTCCTCATCCCGTTCGTCATCGTCTTCAAGATTTCACTGTCGCAGACGGCGATCGCCATGCCGCCCTACACGCCGGTGCTCGACTTCAGCAACGGCGTCTCCGGCTTCTTCGCCAGGTTCCGCGACCTCAACTTCGACAATTACATCTGGCTGACGCAGGACGCGCTCTATTTCAAGGCCTACATCACCAGCCTGATCATCGCCGCCATTTCGACGGTGCTGACGCTGCTCGTGGGCTATCCCATCGCCTACGGCATGGCGCGCGCGCCGGCCACCATCCGGCCGACCTTGCTGATGCTGGTCATCCTGCCGTTCTGGACGTCGTTCCTGATCCGCGTCTATGCCTGGATCGGCATTCTGAAGCCCGAGGGCCTGCTCAACCAGCTGCTCTTGTCGCTGCATATCATCAACCAGCCGCTGGTCATCCTCAACACCTATACGGCGATCTTCATCGGCATCGTCTATTCCTACCTGCCCTTCATGGTGCTGCCACTCTATTCGTCACTGGAAAAGATGGATTACTCGCTGATCGAGGCGGCCAAGGATCTGGGCTGCCCGCCGACCGCGGCTTTCTGGAAGATCACTTTCCCGCTGTCGCTGCCGGGCGTCATAGCCGGCTGTCTGCTGGTGTTCATCCCGGCCGTCGGCGAGTTCGTCATTCCCGACCTGCTCGGCGGCTCGTCCACGCTGATGATCGGCAAGACGCTGTGGAACGAGTTCTTCGCCAACCGTGACTGGCCGGTCTCGTCGGCCGTTGCCGTCATCCTGCTTCTGCTGCTCACCGTGCCGATCATGCTCTTCCAGCAGGCGCAGGCCAAGGCACAGGAGCAGGGCAAATGAACGCCTCCTGGAGCCGCTTCAACGTCACCTCGATCGTGCTGGGCTTCGCCTTCCTGTACCTGCCGATCGTGCTGCTCATCGTCTTCTCCTTCAACGAATCCAAGCTCGTTACCGTCTGGGGCGGCTTCTCTACCAAATGGTATGTGTCGCTGTTCCACAATCAGGGCCTGATGGACGCCACCTGGGTCACGGCGCGTGTCGGCGTCATCTCGGCCACCGTGGCGACCGTGCTCGGCACGCTGGCGGCGCTCACCCTGACGCGCTACACGCGGTTCCGGGGCAGGGTGCTGTTTTCCGGCATGGTCTTCGCACCGCTCGTCATGCCGGAAGTCATCACCGGCCTGTCGCTGCTGCTGCTCTTCGTTGCCGTCGGTCTCGACCGAGGTTTCTTCACGGTGACGCTCGCCCACATCACGCTGACTATGTGCTTCGTGGCGGTCGTCGTGCAGTCGCGCCTGGTCTCCTTCGACCGGTCGCTGGAGGAGGCGGCGATGGATCTCGGCGCAACGCCGGCCAAGACCTTCTTCCAGATCACGCTGCCGGTGATCCTGCCGGCGATCGTGTCCGGCTGGATGCTGGCCTTCACACTGTCGCTCGACGATCTGGTCATCGCCAGCTTCACCTCGGGACCGGGCGCCACGACGCTGCCGATGAAGATCTACAGCCAGGTCCGCCTCGGCGTGACGCCGGAGATCAATGCCGCCTGCACCATCCTGATCGCCGTCGTCGCGGTCGGCGTCATCATCGCTTCGATCGCCAACAAGCGTCGTGAGGTGCAGCGCCAGCTCGACGAACAGGCGGCGCAACGCGGCTGAGCATGATCCCGAAAAGTGGAAGCCAGTTTTCGGGCAAGATCATGTGAAGCCGCTTTGATGCTCAACGAAAAGTAAGCGCGCTTCTATTCGCCGGAAACGCCACGGCTTATCGGCGAAATGAACGGCGTGCTCCAGGTTCCGCCGACGAAGAAGGACGACTGGTTAGGGCCTTGCTGGCCGGTCTTCTGCGCCGCCGCCTGGTCCGGCTGGATAACGCCGCCGGACAGTGCCAGTCCGCGCCCCGCATAGGAGGCGATGCCGGAAAGCCAGATCTTGTATTTCGCCGAATTGGCCTCGGCCTTGTCTAGCCTCGCCACACCTCGCGAAATGGTAGCCTTCACTTCGGCGCCGTCGATCGGCAGCGTGCCGTCCGAGACATCGTCGAGCGCGAAGAAGCCGCCCTGTTCGGTATGCTTGAGAAAGGCCGGCAGGTTGAACTTGCTGAGCGCGCCGGGCCCGAAGGTCGCCGAGACCGAGCCGTCGGCGTTCTCAAAGATCGAATCCCAGGTCCTGCCCGGTCCCTTGAGGATGACCGAAACGGTGCCCGTTCCGACCGGCACCAGTCGGGTCATGCCCGCCGCCGTGCCGAACGCGCCGCCATCGACATCGGACGCAAGCAGCCGGATCTCGACCTGCGTGCCCTCGGGCTTGCGGTCGAATCGGAGGCTGGTCTGGATAGTGCCGCCAAAGGCCGAGGCGTCGGAGATATCGAAGACGGAAAGACCGTCCTTGACCTGGGCGGTGGCGGCGACATCGGCAAGCTGGATCGCTCCGGCCGTGGCATGCGCCGCCGACAGCCGCAGATCGAGATTGACCCGGTCGGCGAAACTTGCCTCAACGTCACCTGGGCCGGACCCGCTCGCCGGTCCCAGCGGGGTGAAGGCGGACAGGAACGATCTGAGGTCGAGCGTGTCGAAGGCGAGCGTGCCGGAGATCACGGGTTGGGCGTCGCCAAGCGACAGGTCGAGCGCGCCCATGCCCGGATTGTTGTCCAGTGTCAGCGCGGTGTTCTCGAACTTGACGCGTCCGCCCGACGCCGCGACCTTGCTCGAAATGCTGACCGAGCCGATCGCGGCACTTGGCGCGATACCGGCCTGCGACCATTCCAGCACACGGCGCAATGAGGGTGCCGCGAACTTCACCTGGCCGTCGAAATAGGCGTTGTCGGACATGCTGGCCGTGCCGTCGAAGGAGAAGGTCGCGGGTGCTGCCTTGAAGGACAGGGTGAGCGGCGCCACACCGCCGGCAAACAGCACCAGTGGCTTCTGTGAGGCAGCATCGAGGGCGACGCTTTCGCCGCGCCAGATTCCGGTTGCCGACAGCGTCGCATTGCTGTTCATCGCCGCCCAGGTCGCCTGACCGCTGAGGCTGCTCAGGATCTCCACGTCCTTACCGTTGACGGAAGCCACCATGCGGCCGTCCCTGAATTCAACCGTGCCGAAGGCATCCCTCGGCAGCTTGTCGAGGTCGGGCTTGGCTGGATCGGCACTGACCACGCCGCGTGCCGTATCGATGGAGCGCGCGATACGCCCGCCGGTCGGCGCGGTGGGCAGGAACAGGCCGTCCGCCGTGCGCTGCACCCGGATCGTCGGGCGCACCAGCCGAGCCGTCGAAAACACCACGTCGCCCTGCAACGCCGCCATGGCCGATAGGTCGATTTCGACGCGTTCGGCTTCGACGACCGGCGGCGCGTCGGTGTCCGTCCATTTCGAAAGCGTGACATCGGTCAGGATCGCCCGGAATTTCGGCCAGACCTCGATACGCGGCGAGCCTTCGATGGCGACCCGGAAGCCGCTCCAGGCGCTCATCTCCCAGGCGATGCGATCGCGCACGATGCGCGTCGAGGCGATCAGCGGCAGGGCTGCGACCACCAGAGCGATGACGATCACGGCAGCGCCGATCGCCCATACTCCGCGGCGGATCAAGGATGATGGCATCTCGCCCTATATGCTTCCGTTCCGATTAATCGCCTGACATAAAACCCCAGTCGTCACTACGACTTAGGACTGAGGCATTTCAAGTCTTTATGGCCCGGCGATGGCATTTGCGCACACCTGAGCGCTTCGGCCCAACAAAATCTTGCTCTGCTGCGCTGCAATATGCATAAGCGATGACGACCGTGGGAGGATCGATCATGGCTGCCGAAGTACCGCTCTGGACCCCGACGCAAGACCGGATCGACGCTTCGCCATTGACAGCTTTCCAGAAGCTCGCGGAGGCGAAAGCCGGCGCCACATTCGCCTCCTATGCCGACCTTCACCGTTGGTCGATCGACGACCGCGAAGCCTTCTGGAGCCTGGTCTGGGACTTTTCCGGCATTGTCGGCGACAAGGGCGAGCGCCTGCTGGCCGACGGCGACAAGATGCCGGGCGCCTCCTTCTTTCCCGACGCGACGCTGAATTTCGCCGAGAACCTGTTGAAGAAGACCGGCGCGGGCGAGGTGATCGTCTTTCGCGGCGAGGACAAGGTCGAGCGGCGGCTGTCCTGGAACGAACTCCATGCGCTGACGTCGCGGCTGCAGCAGCTCTTCCTGTCGCTCGGCGTCAAGGCCGGCGACCGCATCGCCGCCATGATGCCGAATATGCCCGAGGCGATCGCAGCGATGCTGGCGGCAAGCTCGATCGGCGCCGTCTGGTCGTCCTGCTCGCCCGATTTCGGCGAGCAGGGCGTGCTCGACCGGTTCGGCCAGATCGAGCCTATAATCTTTATCGCGCCCGACGGTTATTGGTACAATGGCAAGGCGATCGAGGTCGCCGACAAGGTCGCGGCGGTCGCGGCCAAGCTCGGCAGTGTCCGCAAGGTGTTGCTTGTCGACTATCTCGGTACCTCGGCCGATGTGGCGGCAACCGTCGACAAGGCGGCCGCGCTCGAAGAGGCGCTGTCGCCCTTCGCCGTCAAGCCTGTCAGCTTCGTGCGCCTGCCGTTTTCGCATCCGCTCTACATCCTGTTTTCATCAGGAACCACCGGCATCCCCAAATGCATAGTCCACTCGGCCGGCGGGACGCTGATCCAGCATGTCAAGGAACACCGGTTGCATGCCGGCCTCGTCGACGGCGACCGCTTCTTCTACTTCACCACCTGCGGCTGGATGATGTGGAACTGGCTGGTGTCCGGCCTGGCTTCCGGGGCGACGCTGCTGCTCTATGACGGTTCGCCCTTCTATCCCGACGGCAACGTGCTGTTCGACTTCGCCGATGCCGAGAAGATGACCTTCTTCGGCACCTCGGCCAAGTTCATCGATTCCGTGCGCAAGGCCGGCCTCAAGCCGAGCCGCAGCCATGACCTGTCGACTGTGCGGGCGATCTCCTCCACCGGTTCACCCCTGTCCCCCGAGGATTTCCGCTTCGTCTACGAAGGCATCAAGAAGGATGTGCATCTCGCCTCGGTTTCCGGGGGCACCGACATCGTCTCCTGCTTCGTGCTGGGCGTGCCAACCCAGCCGGTGTGGACCGGCGAGATCCAGGGCCCCGGCCTCGGCCTTGCGGTCGATGTCTGGGACGACAACGGCAGGCCGATCCGGCAGGAAAAGGGCGAACTGGTCTGCACCAAGGCGTTTCCGTCGATGCCGATCGGCTTCTGGAACGACCCTGACGGCAAGAAATACCAGGCGGCCTATTTCGAACGCTTCGACAATGTCTGGTGCCATGGCGATTTCGCAGAGTGGACCGATCACGGCGGCATGATCATCCATGGCCGCTCGGATGCCACGCTCAATCCGGGCGGGGTGCGCATCGGCACCGCGGAGATCTACAATCAGGTCGAACAGATGCCGGAGATCCTGGAAGCGCTGTGCATCGGCCAGGATTTCGACAATGACGTACGTGTCGTGCTGTTTGTGCGACTGACCGCGGGCGTCGAACTCGACGAGGACCTGGAAAAACGCATCCGCGCCAAGATCCGCAGCGGGGCGAGCCCGCGTCACGTGCCGGCCAGGATCGTCGCCGTCACCGACATCCCGCGCACCAAGTCGGGCAAGATCACCGAACTCGCCGTGCGCGACGTCGTGCATGGCCGCCCCATCAAGAACAAGGAAGCGCTCGCCAACCCGGAAGCGCTGGAGCTGTTCAGGAACCTGCCGCAGCTGGCCGAATGATCCCGACCGGCATGGTTAACGAACCATGTCGCAGGAATTTACCTAGATTTCACGAGTGGTACACATTCGTAAATCTTTCGGCGAGCCGGTAAGGAGTTGTTAAGGCCCGGCCCCGATAGTCGCATGTAACTTGAGGGAGAAATCCCGTTCCTCAGCCCCCGGAGGATCTGAATTCGCTCAAGCCCCCGTTGTGACAGCAATCCCATCTCTTAAGGCGTCCTCCAGGGCGCCTTTTCTTTTGGACTTGCTATTCCGCCAGCACCCGGGTCGAAGGAAACGCGACCTCGACCAGCGTGCCTTCGCCAGGCGTCGAATTGATGGTGAAGCGGGCGCGGTTTGCTTCCACCATCGCCTTGGTCAACGGCAGGCCAAGGCCGGTGCCGTCGCCGCGGCCGCGCTTCAGCGCATTGATCTGCTTGAACGGCTTGAGCGCCTGTTCGATCTCGGCCTGGCTCATTCCGATGCCGGTGTCGCGCACCCGCATGACAACGTCGCCTGAAGTCTCATAGGCGGTCGAGACGATCACCTGGCCGCCGGCCTGGGTGTAGCGAATGGCGTTGGACAGGATGTTGAGCGCGATCTGGCGCACGCTGCGCAGGTCGGCCACCACCTCCGGCAGCCGCGAGGCGAAGCTGGAGCGGATGATGACGCGTTCGCGGTTTGCCTGTGGCTGCATCATCGCCACGGTCTCGGCCAGCGTGTCGTTCAGCGAGACCGCCTCATAGGCCATTTCCTGCTGGCCGGCCTCGATCTTCGAGATGTCGAGCAGGTCGTTGACAAGGTCGAGCACATGGTTGCCCGAGCGATTGATGTCGCGCAGATAGTCGCGGTAGCGGTCGTTGGCGACCGGCCCGAACTTCTCGTCGACCATCAATTCGGAAAAGCCGATGATGGCATTGAGCGGCGTGCGGATCTCGTGGCTGATACGGGCAAGAAAATCGGTCTTCTGCGAGGACGCCCGTTCGGCCACCGCGCGCGCCTGGGTGAGATCTTCCTCGGCTCGCTTCCACTGGGTTATGTCGCGCACGACAGCGCAGAAGCCGCTGTCATTGGGCAGTCGACCGATGGTCATGAACAGCGGGATGAACCGCCCTTGCGCCTCGCGTCCGATCACCTCGCGGCCGTCATTCATGACGCTCGCCACCCCGGGTTCGGAAAGCCCGGTGAGATAGTCGCGCGCCGCACGCTGGCTTTCGATGGCAAACAGCGAGGCGAAAGGCTTGCCGGTCACCTCGTCGCTGTCGAAACCGAACAGCGCTTCGGCCGGGCGGCTGATCGAGCGGATGGTGCCGTCGCTGCCGATCAGCACGACGCCGTCGGTAGCGGTGTCGATGATGGTGCGCATCTCGGCGATGCGGGCCTTGAGCTCGGAAATGTCGGGTTGTGTCGGCTCCTCGCCGACCAGGTGCAGGGCCGCGGGCGCGTCATCGTCGCCGGACCGACGCACGACCAGCATCAGCGCCTTGCCGTCGCGCCAGGGAACGGAGCGCAGGATGGCGTCGATCGGGAATTCCTGGCCATCGCGCGTTTTCAGCCGCAGTGCCCGGTCGCTGCCGTCGGAGGCGCCGTCATCGGCATAAGGATCGGCGAACAGCGCACCAAGGCCGCCGGCGTCCTCGAGATCCTCAAGCGTGTCATAACCGGTCAGGTCGAGGAATTCCTCATTGGCATAGTGCAACTGATCGCCCGAATGGATGAGCAGCGGCACCGGCAGCTTGCCGAGCAGCGAGGTGTCTGGAGCCTTGCTTTCGTCGCCGACGGAAAAGGCCGACGGCACGATCCCTTCGGTCTTGAGCGGCGGCACTTTCAGGCGTGGCCGTTCGGCCGGGCTCTCGACGCCACCGCTTGCGCTTGCGGCCGCAGCGCCAAATGTCGCGCGCTGCTCGTCAGCTTCAGGGGTTTCCGCGCCGTCGCCCCAGTCCTCACTGTCCTCGGCATCGCGAAAATCGGCCGACGTCATGCTGTCATCATCGTCGGTCCCGACATGTCCGGCGTCCGCAACTGCCGGTTCATCGTCGATTGCGGCGGGCTCGGCACGCTTCGATTCCGTGGCCGCCGGTTCAGAGGCCGTGGGCTCGTCATTGTCCGGGACGGGGTTCGCCTCGACATTGCGGTCGGCATAGCTCAGCAGCGAACCTCTCGGGCCGGCCGGCGTGCCACTATCCTGCTGGCGAACCACGTCGTCGGGATGAGCGCCGTCAAGCCGTGCGAGATCCGCCTCGTCCTCGGCGTCGGTCTCGGATGGCTCGGCCAGCACCGCGTCCTTCTCCGACTCCGCCACCGGGGTTTCGCCGGTCTCAGCCGGCTCTTGATCCGAGACGGCTTCAGACGTCGATGCAACATCGGAGACGGCCTCGATCGGAGTTTCCGTCTTGGCGGCCGGGGTCTCGACTGATGTTACAGCCGCTGGCTCAGCCGGTGTGCTGGGCTCCGGGTTCATCGTGCCTTCGATGCCGGGTTTGTCGGCTTCCGGCGGCTCGGTGGGTGCACTGTCCTTCTTCAGCCGCTCGCCGATCTCACGGAAGGCGCTGCGTTCCAGTGTTGACAGCCCTTTGTCGTTGGCCGGCTGCCGGTGCTCGGCCAGGCGGATGACCTTGTCGGCAAAGCGCCGCTCTTGTTTCGGCACGATGGTTAGCGCCGGCACCTCGCCCTTGAATGGATCCGCCGCGCTCGGCTCCTCGGCCTTCACCTCTTCCCCCTTCGGGTCTTCAGCGGAAGGTTCGACGGCTTCCGGCGTCGCCGGCCCCTCGCCATTGGGCACCAGGGCCATGCCGATCGCTTCCGGGTCGACGATCGCATCGCCGGTCCGGGCGACGCCGAAGCCGCGAAAACCTTCGAAGGCCCGGCTGCGGCCATAGACAGGCAGAGCCGCTAGATCAACGGGGACCTTCAGGTCGGTGCCGACGACAGGCCACAGCACGGAGCGGCCGGACCAGGTATCGCGCCGCTCCAGCAGGCCGGCGATCTCGCCGGACGCGTCAAGGCCGAAGGCCGCCGCGACATCCCTGAAGCGCCGGCCGATCACCTCGGCTGCCGGCTTGCCGACAATGTCGGCGAATTCCGGCGACAACGCGCTGAACTTGCCTTCGGCGTCGGTGCGCCAGACGAAGCGCAGGGGCGCCGCCGCCCGGTCTATTGTCCGAGCTTGGGGCGTCTGGGCTGCCGGGGAGGCGGGATTGCTCTCCTTCGCGTTGTCCACCGAAGCCTCGGTGCCGGTCGCTTGGACCGCATTTTTCGCTTCCGGCGCGGCAGGCGCGGGTCGCGCGTCATCCTCGCCGACATTGAAGTACCAATGATCGTGCTGTGCCGGCGTGCCGCCCGCTGCCGGCTGATCGTTATCGGCGGCAACCGGTGTCGGCCTGGTCGGCTCCGAAATCTCTTGCGTGGCCCGTTCCGGCATATCTTCAGCCACCGGCTTGGAAGGCGCGGGCTCGGGCTGGAT